>JAFYPV010000071.1 GCA_017559935.1 Bacteroides sp.
AGCTCCAGCTATCCTCGGCCAATTCAGCACCAGCATCGAACAAGTGTATGGCGCATTCAAATTGATGGGTTTCCATGATGTTTTGGAAGTTGCTGAAGGTGCCATGGAAACTACCGAAAAAGAAGCCCACGAATTGCTCGAGAAGATGGCTGAGGGCCAAGCCTTCATGACTACTTCATGCTGTCCTTCTTACATCGAATTGGTGAAGAAACACGTTCCTGATATGGAGAAATATGTATCAAGCACTCGCTCACCAATGTACTATACCGCCCGCATCGCCAAGAAGAAATATCCGGATGCAAAAGTGGTATTCGTTGGCCCATGTATCGCTAAGCGCAAGGAAGCGCAACGAGATGAAGAAGTGGATTATGTCATGACCTTCGACGAAGTAGGTTCATTGATGGAAGCATTCGACATCAACACCGAATTCGTTCAACCATACCCAATGCAAGTTTCTACCGTTCGCGAAGCACAAGGCTTTGCTCAGGCTGGTGGTGTAACAGGTGCTGTTAAGGCTTTCTTAAAGATGGAAGTAAACGGTATCCAGATTGCAGACTTGAACAAGAAAAACATCGCTGCTCTCCGTGCTTATGCCAAGACCGGAAAGGTTCCAGCCAAGTTCATCGAAGTCATGGCTTGCGAAGGCGGATGTATCACCGGTCCTGCTACTTACAGTGGCGACAAGGGTAAGCGCATGATGGTGCAGAACCTTGCCAAGTGGAAGGATACTTATTAAGAAGATGAAGACAATCGTCGATAAGCTCTGCCAAGAACATACTCTGAATGCGGAGGAATATCGCTCGTTGCTGCTTTGCCAAGACACCGAAGCAAACGCTTACTTGCAACAAAAAGCACAACAGACGACACTCGCCCGCTTTGGCAATGCCGTGTTTATCCGTGGACTTATCGAGATTAGTAACCGATGCCGTAACAATTGTTTGTATTGCGGCATCCGGAAAAGCAATACAATGGTTTCCCGCTACTCCTTGTCGCGGGAAACCATTTTATCTTGTTGCCGGGAAGGATATACTTTAGGCTTCCGGACTTTTGTTTTGCAAGGAGGAGAAGATATATCGCAAACCGAAGATTGGGTTACAGAAACCGTAGTGTGCATTCGTCAGGAGTTTCCCGATTGTGCCATCACACTTTCGTTAGGCGAAAAGTCGAAAGAAGCCTACCAACGTTTCTTTGATGCAGGAGCCAACCGATACTTGCTCCGTCATGAAACATTCAATGAAGAGCACTATGGAAGCCTTCATCCTTCGGAGATAAACCAAGCTCATCGCTTGCAATGCTTGCAATGGTTAAAGGAAATAGGTTATCAGACAGGTACAGGTATCATGGTAGGAAGCCCCAGCCAAACCATTGACCACTTGGTGGAAGACTTGTTATTCATCGAGCGTTTCCAACCGCAAATGATTGGTATCGGTCCTTTCATCCCCCATGCCGATACACCTTTTGCCAACGAACCTGCCGGTAGCATCGAACTGACCTTAAAGCTTTTATCCATTTTCCGATTGATGCATCCATCGGCTTTGATTCCGGCTACCACCGCATTGGCTTCCCTCTCTCCCGACGGAAGGGAACGAGGCATCCTTGCCGGTGCCAATGTCGTGATGCCTAACCTCTCTCCTTCGTCTGTTCGAGAGAAATATACCTTATATAATCATAAGGCTGCTTTCGGAAGTGAAGCTGCTGAAGGACTTAAACTGCTAGAAAAACAACTAAACAAGATTGGATATACAATTTCTTATTTACGAGGAGATTATAAAAATGTATAAACCCAAATCAAGAATCGCGGAAGAATACATTAGCCATTCCGAAATAATGGAAACGTTGGAATATGCCCGCGAGAACAAGAATAACCGCTCCCTCATTGAGTCGCTAATTGAAAAAGCCGCTCTTTGCCAAGGATTGTCACACCGAGAAGCCGCCGTACTTCTTGAATGTGAGGAAGCCGACTTGATAGAACGCATCTACCAATTGGCTCGCGACATCAAGCAAAAATTCTACGGCAACCGTATCGTGATGTTCGCTCCCCTATATTTGTCGAACTATTGCGTAAATGGCTGTGTGTATTGTCCTTATCACTTCAAGAACAAGACAATTCATCGCAAGAAACTTACACAAGACGAGATTGCCCGCGAAGTGATTGCCTTGCAAGACATGGGACACAAGCGTTTGGCATTGGAAGCTGGAGAGGATCCAAGAAACAATCCGATTGAATACATCCTGGAATCTATCCAAACGATTTATGGCATTCATCATAAGAACGGTGCTATCCGACGAGTGAATGTAAACATTGCTGCGACTACGGTTGAGAACTATCGCAAGTTGAAGGATGCCGGCATCGGTACCTATATCCTCTTCCAAGAGACTTATCATAAGGAGAATTACGAAGCCCTCCACCCGACCGGTCCGAAGAGCAATTATGCTTATCACACCGAAGCAATGGACCGTGCCATGAAAGGTGGTATTGATGATGTTGGCTTGGGCGTATTATTCGGATTGAACACTTATAAGTACGACTTTGTTGGTTTGTTGATGCATGCCGAACACTTGGAAGCTGCTTTCGGCGTAGGTCCGCATACCATCAGCGTACCTCGTATCTGTCCGGCAGAAGACATCGCGTTACAAAGCTTCCCCGACGCCATTTCGGATGATATCTTCTGCAAGATTGTAGCAGTAATCCGTATTGCTGTTCCTTATACCGGCATGATTATCTCTACCCGCGAATCGGCTGCTACCCGCAAGAAGGTATTGGAATTGGGTGTTTCGCAAATCAGTGGTGGATCACGTACCAGCGTGGGTGGATATGCCACTCCGGAGATTCCTGAAGAGAACTCGGCACAATTCGACATCAGTGATACCCGTACCTTGGATGAAGTGGTTAATTGGTTACTCGAATTAGGTCATTTGCCAAGTTTCTGTACGGCTTGTTATCGTGCCGGACGCACCGGCGACCGATTCATGTCGCTTGTCAAGACCGGACAGATAGCCAATTGTTGTGCACCAAATGCGCTCATGACCTTAAAGGAATACTTACAGGATTACGCTTCATCGGATACTTACACCAAAGGTATCAAGCTGATCGAAGAAGAGATTAAACATATTCCGAACCCGAAAATCAAGGAGATAGCTTTGCGTAATTTGAAAGAAATAGAAGAAGGTAAACGTGATTTTAGATTTTAGCCATGAGCCTTAATCATACTCCCTCCGCCAACCGCCTGCACATCGCCATCTTCGGACGACGTAATAGCGGAAAGTCATCGCTTATCAATGCCTTGACCGGACAAGATACTGCCTTGGTATCCGATATTCCTGGTACCACAACCGACCCCGTGAACAAAGCCATGGAATTGCATGGCATTGGGCCTTGCGTACTTATTGACACACCGGGATTTGACGATGAAGGAACACTTGGAGAGATGCGCATCGAACGCACCTTGAAAGCGATTGAGCGTACCGACATGGCTCTACTTCTTTGCGAAGAAAAAGATTTACAGGTAGAGAAAGCATGGATGCAACAAATGAAAAGCAAGAACATTCCAGTGATTCTTATCTTGAATAAGACGGATATCCGAGAAAATACTCCAAGCATCGTTGCACTTATTGAAAGTGAACTCCAGCAAAAACCGATTACGATCAGCGCCAAAGAGAAACAAGGCATGGAGGATATTCGTATGGCCATTTTGGAGAAGATGCCGCAAGACTTTGAGCAACCTTTCATTACCGGCAATTTAGTAGAGGAAAATGATTTGGTATTATTGGTCATGCCACAAGACATTCAGGCTCCCAAAGGTCGACTAATCTTGCCACAAGTACAAACCATGAGAGAATTACTCGACAAGAAATGCCTCATCATGAGTTGTACAACGGACAAATTGGCTCAAACATTGCAAGCCCTTGCCCGTCCCCCGAAACTCATTATCACCGATTCGCAAGTATTTAAGACGGTCTATGAACAAAAGCCGAAAGAAAGCATGCTAACTTCTTTCTCGGTGCTTATGGCTGGATATAAAGGAGATATCCAGCGGTTTATTGAAGGTGCTTCTGCCATTGATAGACTAACTGAAAATTCTCGCGTATTGATCGCTGAAGCTTGCGCTCATGCTCCCATGACAGAGGACATAGGTCGAGTAAAGATACCTCGTTTACTCCGCAAGAAAATAGGCGAAAGATTACAAATAGATATGGTTAGTGGTAGCGATTTCCCGAAAGATTTATCCGGATATGATTTAATTATTCATTGTGGCGCATGTATGTTTAATCGTAAGCATGTATTAAGCCGCTTGGACAATGCCTCTACCCAACACGTCCCGATGACGAATTATGGCATCATCCTTGCTCATTTGACCGGAATATTAGACAAAATTGTATATTGAAATCCATCTTTTAATTTATTAACGACTTCCCCGCCGATTAGAGAAAAATGGAACACATAGACCGCATAATGAGAAATCGACAACTTAATTATATTTGCCAACTTTGCAGGCAAATATAATTAAGAAAAACATGAAAACGAACAGCATCAAAATTATCTCACTAGAAATCCTCAAACAATACAACGACCTTGTCATTTACACTGGTGAAAACGTAACCATACTGAACGATATCAACAAAATCATCCGTAGGAATCATCATGTAGTCAAATTAGATTGCATGATAACGGTATTTTGCGAAGAAGGCGAAATGACTATTCACATCAACGGGAATCCCCATCTTTTACAACAAGGAAATTGTGCTATTTTGACTCCAGGGTCAACCATTCGGGAATATACATCTGACATTACTTATTCAACCAAAGTCGTTGCCGTATCACCAAGCTTCCTAACTGAAACTTTGAGTATGAAAAAGGAAACATGGGAGATCATACACTACCTTTACTATCATCCCATCTTCCCCATCAACCGCAACATCTCGTACAAAATGTATCTATACAAGGAATTAATGATGACTCTCATACAAGAAAAACCAAATGTATACAGCCAACGGACTAGAAGTTTTCATTTTGCCGGAATGCTTTGTGAAATGTTTGCCATGCTAAACATTTTGGTACCTGATAATGAACGAAAGACCATCCAACTCAACAGAAGTACCCTTATTACGCAAGACTTCATCTGTTTGGTAAATGCCGATGATGGTACTCATCGATCCGTTACGTATTATGCCGACAAACTCTGCTACAGCCCCAAATATCTCTGTAGTATCATCAAGGGAACTACAGGAAAAACTCCAATGGAATTTATCCAAGAAAATACCATCAAACAAATCAAATACAAACTAAAACACTCCAATATGAGCATCAAGGAAGTAGCAGATGCCTTCGATTTCTCTAACCCTTCCTTTTTCGGGAAGTTTTTTAAAACTAATACAGGAATGACACCGTTAGAATATCGGACATCAAAAGAGGAGGAATCATGAAAGTTCTGTTTTATTGCATTTGGGGATTGTGTTCAATCGTCATCCTGCTTGCCATATTATTCAACCATTATGCGGAGTTTTATTTGGAGCCATACCATACCGAACTTCTATTTAATGAATATTCCAAGCAATGGGCTATTACGAATGCCTTTATCACCATTGTTTGGGCTATCCTTACCAGAATTGGATTACACCTATGGTATAAAAAAGACGGACTATAGAGTTTTCTCTACAGTCCGTTTCATATTGCGAAATTATACTTTATCCTTTAATCGCAGCAACCAACTCTTCAGGAGTTACCAACGATTGTTCACCGGTAGTCATGTTCTTCAAAGTCAACTTGCCTTCGTTCATTTCGTTTTCACCTACTATGGCTACAAACGGAATATTCTTGTCGTTAGCATAACTCATTTGCTTCTTCATCTTGGTACTATCCGGATAGATTTCCGCACGGATACCAGCATTACGAGCTTCCGCCAAAATAGGCAAACAATAAGCAGCTTCCTTATCACCGAAGTTCACGAACAACAACTGAGTAGCATTCACTGCTTCCTTTGGATAGAGATCAAGTTGGTTCAATACATCGTAGATACGGTCTGCACCAAACGAAATACCTACCCCACTCATACCACTCATACCAAATACACCAGTCAAGTTATCATAACGACCACCACCACTGATGCTACCAATCTGTACATCAAGTGCCTTCACTTCGAAGATAGCTCCAGTATAGTAGTTCAAACCACGTGCCAAAGTCAAATCGAGTTCCACTTCGCTCTTCACTCCTAGCGATGCAACAGTCTTCAAGATGAATTCACTTTCTTCTACCCCCTTCAAACCGGTTTCGCTAGCAGCCAAAACAGTCTTCAATGTTTCGAGCTTTTCTTCGTTGGTTCCGCTCAACATAATAATCGGTTGGAGCTTGTCGATAGCTTCTTGTGGAATGCCCTTCGATGCGAGTTCCGCATTTACATTGTCAAGACCAATCTTGTCTAGCTTGTCAATAGCTACGGTGATATCTACAATCTTGTCTGCTTCGCCTATGATTTCGGCAATACCTGTCAAAATCTTACGGTTATTAATCTTGATAGACACACGGATACCGAACTTACCATATACGCGGTCAATCATCTGTACGAGTTCCACTTCGTTGAGGAGCGAGTTGCTACCTACCACATCGGCATCGCACTGATAGAATTCACGATAGCGACCCTTCTGAGGACGGTCGGCACGCCATACCGGTTGAATCTGATAACGCTTGAACGGGAACGAGATTTCATCACGATGCATCACCACATAACGGGCGAAAGGCACAGTAAGGTCGTAACGCAAACCTTTTTCACAGAACTTGCTGGCGAGCTTGGCTGCATTGCGGCTCAAGAGTTCTTCATCGGTCAAACCAGAGAAATAGTCGCCTGAATTCTGAATCTTAAACAATAACTTGTCACCCTCATCACCATACTTACCCATCAAAGTCGAGAGGTTTTCCATGGATGGAGTTTCAATCTGCTGGTAACCAAAGAGGTGAAACACCTCACGTATGGTATTGAATATATAGTTACGCTTCGCCATTTCTACCGGCGAGAAGTCGCGTGTTCCCTTTGGGATACCTGGTTTCTGAGCCATAAGTTGAGTTATGAGTTATGAGTTATGAGTTATTTCTTTTCACATCAAAGTGCAAAGGTAGAGTTTTTTCTTGAAAATCTTTTCGCTTTCTACGTTTTTCCCTACTTTTGATGCTGAATAACAAACATGAATATTTTATAAGTATGAAAGCAATAAAATATTTAGGGCTTACCTTCCTATTGGGAGCCTGTGCATCACCTCAACCGAAAGACTACTATGAAATTGTGGGCGAAGTGAAGAATGTGGAAGACAGTACCATCATCAGCCTATTTCGCCAAGAAGGGAGAGTAGGTATAACAATTGCCACAGATACTATCATCGATGGTAAGTTCTATTTCAAAATCAAGCCTGATAGTTTAGTGAAGGACAAACTTACACTCGGCTGCTTCCGCAGCAAGGGATTTCCTTCGATGAGTACCAAACTTTGGGCATCGGCCAATGACTATATAAAGGTAACAGGTGAAAACAAATTAATCTATACTTGGAAAGTAAAAGGCGGGGCACCTGAAAATGCCACATGGCAAGCTTATCTCAATGACTCGCACGAGCTTTGGGATGAATATCAACGTAATTCTGTGTCACAAGATGAAATTTACACCCAAGCCAGAAACCTTCCGAAAGAAGAAAGAGGCGAATTGAGAATTAGATACGATAGTCTGGAAAATATCAACAATAAGTTAAAAGAGCAAATCTCTGCCAATGAGATCCAACGGATGAAAAAAGCAGAAGTAGATGCTATCTGGATGGACAAGCTCAACGGATTAGCCGTAGCCGCTAAATATACAGAAAACTATCCTTATAAAGACGAAGCTATTGCCCTATATAATCGTTTGACGGAAGAACAAAAGCAAGACCCATTGACCCAAGAATCATATACCATGCTTTTCCCTCCTCTGCATGTGGAAGTAGGTAAAGAAATGGCAGATGCCGACCTCTTCGACCTACAAGGCAACAAGCACCGTTTGACTGAACTAAAAGGCAAATATATTTTGATTGATTTTTGGTCAAGCGGTTGCGGTCCTTGCATCATGGCCATTCCCGAAATGGGCGATCTCACATCGACATACAAAGATAAACTGAACATTGTAAGCGTAAGTTCCGACACCAAGAAAGTATGGGAAGAAGCATCTCAAATACACAAAATGACTTGGAACAATTGGAATGACTTTAAAGGACAAGCAGGACTTTATGCTCAATACGACCAAGGAGGCATTCCTAACTATACACTCATCTCTCCTGAAGGTATCATCCTCGAGCAATGGACGGGATATAGCAAAGGAAGCCTGAAAAAGAAGATAGGGAAATACATTAAATAAAAGATGGAGGCATAGGTACCTCCATCTTTTATTTAACCTTAGCTATTCGGTCTGTTGAACGATCCCTTGAATCTCTTTCAGGGTCAAGTCTCCTACAATGGAGATAATGGTGAATTCATCCTTGTCGTCTATCAGTAGAACAAACTCCTTCTTTTTTTTCTTCTCGTTGAAATAGATGGTGGTCTTGGTACCATCTTCGCGGACTCTTAGCAGTTTTTCGTAGCCGTTTTTCGTGTTGATGTTCGATGTCTCTTTGCGTAGTTGGTTGATGATGTCCTTCTCGTCGGCCGATAGAATCTGGATGTTGTCCAATCGGTTGGCAATGTTTCCGATATTCACACCATTGATGCTGGTATTTCCTTGAGGGAAAAGGCTTAGCATGCTCTTGGTGATATAAACGGAGGTTACACCATCCATATCGGCATACTTGTCGAAATACGATTGTTGTCCGTAGCTCAATACGGAGCAGAAAATCATTAAAAGGGCAATTATAGATGTACGTTTCATAATTCAGTATTGTTTAATTTGTTTATTTGCTTACGGATGCTTTGGCTGGTCTTTTCTATCTCCTCGATAGGGCGAAGACCTTTATTCAGGGTTTCTGAAAATAGAATTAATGCTTTCTCGGCATGTGCATACGCTTCTTCGGGAGTGGCGCAAGTGTCCTTTCGTGGAGGCTCATACATGTACCAGCTCATGCCGATGAGCAATAGGAGGCTGGCAGCTATGCTTCCTATCCATTGCAGGCGGAAGATGCGATGCTTCTTCTGGGCTTTTTGCTCCGAAAGCTCCCATTGGTCGATGAGGTTACCGAGTCGTTCTTCCAGACCTTCGGGTGCATCCATTGCCTGAAGTTGCAAGAACATTTCCTTTTCGGCTTGCAGGTGTGAGGGAACTTCTTCGTGGCAGAAGAAATCCTTCAGTTCCTGTTCTTCCTGTTCCGAGGTTTGGGCGTTGTAGTAACGCTTCAGGAGGTTCTCTATGTGGTTATAATCTCTCATAGTTCATAATCTCTATAAATTGTTCGCGTATCTTTTTGCGTGCCCGGCTCAGCAATACCCGGATGTTGACGGAGGTTAGCCCGGTGGCTTTTTCTATTTCTTCGTAGGGCCGTTCTTCCACATCGCGCATTTGCATGATTTGTTTTTGTTGCTCGGGCAATTGGCCGATGAGTTTCAACACTTGGTTGGCTTCATCCCTCACTTCCACTTCGTGTGCCAAGTTGCTGCTTTCCGTCAATGCTAATTCCTCGGGTGGTCGATTGTCTTCTTCCGGAAGGATGAGGCGCATCTTGTCGTAGCAGAGGTGCTTGATGAGGGTTACGCAATAGGCTTCCAAGTTGGCGATGTCGGGTGGAAGTTCATTCCTTCTTTGCCAAAGCTTCAGGTACGCTTCCTGCACCATGTCTTCCGCGTCTTGGGCGTTTCCCAATTGTTGGAAAGCCACCCGATAGAGCCTTCGGTGATAGGGCAGGAACCTTTGCTTGAAATCACTTGCGTCCATCTATCATTATTTTGTCTTCGTTGATCATGACGTTGATGTCGTCTTTCTTGATTTTTCCTTTCAGTTGGGTGAGTCCGCATTCGCCATTGTCATTGAAGAAGATAATCAGTTCGTTGATGGCATCATCATTCATCTTGGCAAACATTTTGACTACATTGCCCTTTTCTTTCGTTTGTATCAATGTTTCGTATCCGTTTTGCTCCAGTTCGTTCACTTTTTGCTGAAGTTCTTTTCGGGTGGCAGAAGAGCAACCTTCCATATCCAATACCTGAACGGAGTTGATTCCTTTCATAAACCGATAATCTGTTCCGTCCTTGTCCATAAAGAGTCGACCGAGTTTCAGCATAAGAGGTGGAATGTTCACGTATTCTACTCCTTCCTTGTTCTTGAAGTGATTGAATAGATCATCAATACTTTGTGCAAAGATGCCTTGGCAGGCTATAAACATGGCTAATGTTGCTATTGTCTTTTTCATATTTCTTTTCTTTATGTTCTTCAATTCGTAACTTTGAAAAGCGCTTTCAATTGTATAGACGGGTATCGGGCGGATGTTGTTACACCATTACGATAAAACATCGAGATATTTTATAAAAAAGGTGGAGGCGAAATTAAAAAACGCCTCCACCTTTCATATTAAACGCCTCCGCGAATTAGTCGCGACGCCCCATGTAAATCGATACATAATATACCAAGGTAGCTAATGAAGAAAGGGCAGCTACCACATAAGTATAAGCTGCCGACTTCAATGCATCTTCAGCAGCCTTGTGATTGAAGACATTAGTAATGCCTGCACTACTCATCCATGCCAATGCACGCTTGCTAGCATTGATTTCTACCGGAAGGGTGATGAAGCTGAACAAAGTAGTAGCTGCAAACAACACGATACCTGCCAAGAGAATCTGAGGCATAGATTGTACCATCAAGATACCCGCCAACAATACCCAACTCATAATGCTAGAAGAGAATTGCACAACCGGGACTAATGCCGAACGCATCTTAAGCGGGGCATAAGCACGAGCGTGCTGAAGAGCATGACCACATTCGTGAGCAGCTACGGCAGCTGCTGCTACACTATTACTACCATAGACCCCTTCACTGAGGTTCACAGTCTTGTTGGCTGGGTTATAGTGATCGGTCAACATACCCGGAGTACTGATAACCTTCACATCATAAATACCATTGTCTTGCAACATCTTGATGGCCACATCGCGACCAGTCATTCCGTTTGCCAATGGCATTTTTGAATACTTTTCAAACTTGCTTTTCAAATTTGCCTGCACCATATAGCTGATGAGGGCAATACCAATAAATAATATCCAATACATAATTTCTTTCTATTTGGGGTTAAAGATATACCTTATTTTCGACAAAAACCGTGCCAAAGCCATTCTATTAGCAAGAATTAAGAAAGAATGGCAGTTTTTCCCTTGCTATTGTTAACAAAATGGCAGTATTGTTTAAATTTCCCAATAAACAAGAGAAACAGAACACCCATTTGAAATAATATGCTTAAATTTGCACAAAACAAAAGAAAAATGGAACAAGAAATTAAAGACATCTCTATAGAACGCATCCAACAACTACATCCCGATGCCCAAGGAATAGCCAATGACTTATTGGTGGACTATACCGAACACTATATCGAAGAAGGCAGAAGCCCCATTTATAAATATCCACTACGAATGGACGGTCTCTTTATCGGTCTACGCGAAAAAGGAGAATCAAACTTTAGCATCAACCTAAAGGAATTCAAAGTTGGACCTAACGACTTGGTCATTGGATCGCCGGGCGATCTGATGCAATCTACCGTAGGCCTAGGAGCTTACCTTTCACAAACACTAATGGTATCATCCAACTTCCTGAAGGAAATGTATATCAGCTTGAACAGCTTTATGCCATTTTTCGCCAGCCAGAAAGAGCTTCCGGTATTCCATCTCACAGATGATGAAGTGCAAGAAATGAAAGAATATTTCCTCCTTATCTACGATACAGTGAAACGGAAAGACGACTATTTTCGTATTGATTCAACCAAACGTTTGATCGCTGCCTATTTATACAAACTTGGTTCCATCATCTATCGTCATCGTCCGGAATTACAAGCGGAAGCCAATAAACCAATCAAACGCGAAGAAACGTTGTTCAAGCAATTCATCAACTTGGTAAGTGAGCATCATCGTAAGGAGCGCCGAGTGGATTTTTATGCCGAGCAATTATTTTTGAGTCCGAAGCATTTTTCTACCGTTATCAAGAAAGTAAGCGGTAAAACTGCAGGCCAATGGATAGATGAATATGTAATTCTCGAAGCAAAAACGTTGCTGAAGTATTCAGCTATGTCCATTCAGGAAGTGGCATATTACATGAATTTTCCGAATCCTTCATTCTTCGGAAAATACTTCAAACATCATACCGGCATGTCACCTAGTGAATATAAGGCACAGATATAAAGAAAGGGGCTCGTTTGAGCCCCTTTTCTTATGTTTATATATTAGAACAATTTTTCAGGATATTCACCAGCATCTACCAATGCCTTGATCTTGTCTACTACACCCTGACGATCTTCCGGATAAGTCACACCGAACCACTTGCTGGTAGTATCGAGGATTTCCACAGTTGAAGTACCATCGTTGATGAGTTTGTCTACCATCAAAGGAATGAAGAATTCACTCTTCAAGTTTTCCATGTTCTTCGGATCGCTTAAGAAGCCCTTGAAGAATTCTTCGCTATATTCGAAGTAGTCAGGAGTGAAGCCCCAGAAGTTCATACTTGCAGGAGTTGTTTCAGGAGTAGCTACCCATTCTTCCTTTTCATCCAAATACTTCACTTCGCCATCCATGCGTTGGATTTTAGTACGTTCAACTACAGAAGTCAATTGGTTCTGATCGTTAGCTGTACAGAGACCGCGAGATACAGTACCACTTTCGCTCAATGTGTTACCTACACGGAAACCAACCATTGCATAAGTGTTCTTTGCACCTTCAGGAAGTTCAGACAAGAACTTACCCATTACTTGGTAAGAGTCACTACCATAGAAGTCGTCGCAATTGATTACTGCAAACGGTTCCTTGATAACACCTGCACCCATCATTACTGCATGGTTAGTACCCCATGGCTTTTCACGACCTTCCGGACAAGTGAAACCTTCTGGAAGTGCATCCAATGCCTGGAACACCAATTCGCAAGGAATGTGGCCTTCGTATTTAGAAATGATTTTATCTTTGAATTCTTGTTCAAAATCCTTACGGATAACAAACACCAATTTACCGAAGCCAGCCTTAATTGCATCATAGATAGAATAGTCCATGATTGTTTCACCATTCGGACCAAGACCGTCCAACTGCTTCAAGCCACCATAACGGCTACCCATACCGGCCGCCAACAAAAATAATGTAGGTTTCATAAATCAGATTTTTTATTTTAATGTTAGTTCATTACTGCAAACTTACACAAAAATATTGAAGTAAAGAAACCTTAAACCTCTTTTTTATCAGAAAGGATAACCTATCGCAAAATGCAAGCCTAAACCATCTTTGAATTTCGGAATATTATAGTAACCCTTCTTACCGGTTTCATACGGAGCGTGAATCGCAATTCCTAAATCCAAACGAACAACTAGGAAAGTCAAATCGTAACGAAGTCCAACTCCCGTACCCAAAGCTATACTCTTAAAGAAATTTCTCATGGTCAGTTCTCCGCCCGGACGAGATTCATCTTTCCGCATCAACCAAACATTACCGGCATCAAGGAAAGTGGCTCCATACAAATTATCAAAAAGAGGGAAACGATACTCTACATTAGCTTCCAACTTGACATCCCCAGTCTGGTCCACATAACCATATTTGGCATTCCGACCGGGTGTATAAGTGCCTGGGCCTAACGAACGAACCGTAAAGGCACGGATACTGTTTGCACCTCCGATATAGAATTGTTCGCTATACGGAGCCACTATCTGATTGCCATAAGCCCATAATACTCCTCCCATCATTCGGGCAGCAATATGTTGTTTGTTTGCAATTTTCAATAAAGTTCGTACTTCGGAAGTCAACTTCAGGAATTGAGCAAAAGGATTGTTCAATAACTCTTTGTTCTTTTGGTTGAAGCTTTCACCCAAAGCTGCATAAATCAAGGAAGTGACATTCCCTGCCGATGTGATGGAATTTTCCCACCAAAGTTGATGACGATGCTTTAAACGTGCATTGTCATACGTAACCGTATAGTTCATGGCAGGAATGAACTGGTCTCCCAAACTCAACGCCAACGACGGATTGGTAGCCGTAATCGAGTCGAAACGTTCCGTTGTACTCAACAACGAATTGAAGGTCAACTGGAAAGGGGTGATAGAATGCTTCCATGTACGGGAACGCCGGAAATCATACGTCACATTTCCGCCAAAGGAAAACATATTGAAGAAACGGGCACGGTTCAACAAGTCCACATAGAGTTTGAATGAAGTCTTTTGTGGGAAACGTGAACGACGCAAAGCATTGTCCTTCCACGGCAAAATCAAACGTGGGAAATCCAATGAAAGCGAAGTTCCCACTTCATAAGAATTAAGTTTGGAACTGTTTCCTTCTACTGTCGAACTAGTTTGCCATTCATAAGAGCCACGTACTTCCAACGAAAGGTCGGCTCCCATTCGTTGGAAATTATTACGAGTAAGCTTGAAAACAGCCCCAGGTCCCATCTGGTCCGTGCTTTTATTGGTTACATTAAATTCCAATTCTGCATTATAAGGCTTGTCAAACGTAGCATAAATGTTTACATCCAAAGTATCACAATGTGCCGTTGTATCTTGCAATGCATATCGGAACTCCAAATAACGGAACATTCCCATCCGGGCAATAGCTTCTTGTGTAAGCGACTGACGGTCTTGCGAAAAGAGTTCCCCTTTACGGAAGAAGAAGTTACGCATCAATGCACTAGGACGCACACCCGGCTTTTTACCGCTATAATAGAGATTCATGGTACGAAGCCCAAGTGTATCGGTAGGTCGTTCATCATTGTAACCAGTGAGATAAACCGATGTTTTACCTATATAATATTGTTTCTTCGACTCAACGGGAATGCCGGCTTGCGGTACTACTTGCAGACTCACATAGCCCGATCGTTGCAATGTATCAGCCCGATAGGTAGTAAACTCCGGACGATAATAGTAATAACCGTTGTTTCGTAAAAGCGTACTTAACCGTTGACGTTCTTCCTCCAGTTTAAGCACGTTGAAATTCTCTCCACTGTTCAATACACTCTGCCGACGGCTGGCCTGAATCAGACTATCCGCAATCTGTGGAAATTTTAAATAGGCTATGGAATCAAGATAATAGGGTTGAGCCATATCGATAACATAGTTCACCTTTGCTTCCTTAGGATTCTTTTGGAGCACTTCCTGATACGATACCGAGCCATTGAAATAGCCATAATCCCGAAGCAGGTTCGTTGCCACTTTAGCACGGGTCTCACCATTGACAGAAGACATCAGCACCGGCGAGGTACCCATATGGTCAAAGATCCATCGGCCAACCCCCTTTTTATCCTGATATTTCTCGAATCCATTGTACACCCACAGACCTAAAGGCAAAGGCCACCGCATCGTGCTGCTTCCGAAAATAGCATTATTGGGAGCATAGGCCAAAGCCGCTTCCACTTCTGTCAAGGCGGTGAAACCGGCAGGTGTCTTATCCTCATTCAGAACTTCCAATCGGTCGATACCCGTATAAAGGATTTCTCCTTCTGGAAGATTTCTGGTCGTAGAACAAGAGGTCAGAATAACAAAGACAAACAATATCAGCCCTATTCTGCTATTCTTCATTTTCATCATCTTTCTTTTTCTTAAAAATAAACAATTCGCCCAGATTACTTACCTTTTTGCGAAGGACTACACCTATACCCGTTTCCATCACTTCACCTTCCAGAATACTTTCATAATTAGTTTCATGGAAAAGTTTCACATAACGAGTACCACTATCATCCAAACGATATTCGATAGCTACATTATCTATAAACATATCATCCTTTTGGGCAGCATTACCTGTTGATACCGTACCACCAATCACTATTCGGAAACGGTTATTCCAAAAACGCTTGGCAAATTGGAAATTATAATCTGTTCCTCTTCCTCTTTCAGCATCATTCACAGACTCCATACCTAAGCTGATGTCCATCGACTGACCAACCACATTCGATGTCTGATTTTGGAGGAAAGAATTAAGCGCATTATTCATATTGAATCCACCGGTATTGTTTCCTTCGGCCAGATACATCCCTGTCACCAGCATGGTTACCGCCAGTTTACCCCGTTCTTCCACACTCATGGCATTAAGTTGTTCCTGCACAGAAGCATCATCGGGCGCTGCAAGTGTAAATGCTAATCCCAGATTCTCTAACCGATTGGTCAAAGCAATACCTACATCGAAACTCACCATACGGGAAGCTTCACCCTCACTGCCTACATTGGCTCGGATACGTTCCGTAGCCTTGATATTCATCTCCGGATTCATCATGTTTCCCGTCCAGTTCAAATAACTGCCGTTCTGAATATTGAATGTTTTGAGCGGAATAATCGGGATTTCATATTTCAACTCCCCACTGATGAGCGAATACCGTCCATTGAGTCGCATCTCACCTTGCGGAGTATATTGGAATGCCAAATCACCTCCCCCTTCTACTTCCATATAATTGGAACCATCGGAAGTGAGATCAACATGAGCTTGCACAGCTTGATCAATATGAATGGTCAAGGCAATGTCGATACCAGTTAAAGGAGTCGACAACTTCTGATTTTCTTCCACCGAAACGGTATCATTGAAATTCACGAACTCAACCATTTCCCCCAAACGGTCATTCACCATAAGGGGCGATTCCTTCAGCACATAGGTAAAGTCGGTTTTTCCAAGTACATTCATATTTCCCCGCATTTTCAATTCATCTACTGCACCGGAAAGCGTAGCATCCACATCCACATAAATCTTTCCATAAGTAGTTGCCTTGCGGTTCTTCGGGGCATTCATCAATTCATAGTCCTTGGTTTTCATCCGAAGATCCACCATCATTTTTTCCATATCAGAGAAATCCACCGAACCATTGATTGCAAAAGGAGTATTTCCCTTGGTATAGATGTTGAATTGATCGAAAACCATCTTACTGTCCACCATCCTCACCTGCTTGTCATCGAACCGGAAGTTGATTGACATATCAGGCATAGCCATATTCACAGAATCCAATTTCAATCCACCATTCAAGATAGGTTTTTCCGGTGTGCCCGTCATGGAAAGTGTACCATCAATATCACCTGTAAATTCCACCATCTTATCGGGGATGAACGGATTGATGATCCACAATGGGAAGTGTTCAAGTTCAAGATCACCCGTCATAGTTTCCATACCTGCGGCATCAGCCTGATAGATACCGTTCATATACACAATTTCCTTGTCATTGTGTATCAAGAAACCATCTACATGGTGACGACTACTGTCACTCGGCAAATACACCCCACTCATTTCCCAATTACCCAAAGGGCTTGCCTCATAGATGAAATCATCCAGTTTCATATCTGCACTCAACATCATCTGACCTTCCGAATCAACAAAGTGTGCCGAGCCTCCTAACCAGCCATCCATATCCGGTAAATATGGCAATACTTTCCGGAACTGTTTCAAACTGATACGCGAGAGTTCGAGAGTCATTTCCTGGTCTGCGATGGTATCCTCACGGTTCGTATAGAAATGAATACCGGTACCCTGATCATCGTACAAACGGACATCCCCAAAGACACGTCCCCTATCAGCCAGATAGATATAGTTCCGTTCGTTCAGTTTGAACGGACGATAAACTAATGTCGGATTTTCCGGGAAGAACTTCATACGGATGCCTCGTCTTCCCAAAGCCATCTTAGCCCCTAGATAGATACCCTTTTCTTTTTGGCCATTTAAATATTGGAGCAGAAGCTGTGCCTTGCCATTACCTATATTCCCGTCCAGGTTAATCTCGAAAGCATCTTGTTCCGGCTTCGGAGTACTGATGACTTCAGTCAGGAAATCCAATCCATCCGGACCATGCTTCAAATCAATACCGATGGTATCTACCACCAAGCTATCGGTATGCAAGTCATAGAGGTAAGCTTCACCATTCACCCCATCTTCGGGCGAGGTATCAAAGTCCATCGACAAGCGATTGAACGAAATGCCCTGCATCATGCTCAAGTAATTACTGATAGGGTTATCGTTACCCGCAGTCGCTTTTAGACAAATACCCGGAAGCAGTTGTTTTAATTCCTCCTGAACGACAGTTTTCGAAGTCCATTGTTCGTTCATACGAGTTGTCAACACATCGACTTGTTGAATCAAATTCTCTACATACCCTCGACCTTCAAAATGTACATCCAAATCACCCGCCTGCATGTATGCCCGAGTGGAATCTGCCGAGGTGGAAAAGCCGAGATAAAGATCTTTGGTCTTGAACGTTTTTTTAGGTGCTTTTACAGAAGTATCCGTCATGGAAGCATCGATGACATATTTCTTCTGGAGATCACTGACAAACGACACGTCAAACCGATGAGAAGTACTGAAAGGCACCTCCATCATTTGAAGGCTCTTCCAGTCCAATTTGGGAACTTGAATCTGCAGATGAGCAGCCACATCGTTCGGTTTCAATTTGGCATCCAATCGGGCATTGAACTCCATCGCTGAGTTCTTTGCCAAAAGAGAAGCACCCAACAGATGCCGCTGAAGAGTAGCCTTCAGGTTATATCCTGACAACCGATAAGTCGTATAATACAATTTATCGACCGTTCCTTGAAGATTGAAATAAGCATCAGGAGCAAAGATGTCAATGCCCTCGCCATCCAGATGGAGATTCATCGCCACATCAAAAAGCGAATCTTTCGGAAGGAACTGATGCATGTCGAAATCATTCACCACTAAATCAGCTATGTATACCTTTTTCGAAAGATTATATTGAGCATACAGACGAGCAGCATGGTGCATCTGGGAACTATCAGTCAATGCCACCACCTCATCTTGCGGTTGTTTCAGAAGAATATCCGTTCCCATTTGGGCGCCTTCCATGGTAAAAACACCTTCCAAAGAGGTTCCCCTCGGAATGGCTACACTTCCATCTGTCAACGGTTTAAGGAAACTCATATCCAACGCTTCAGCCCGGAGAGTAATCTCCCCTCCTCGCATGGTACTATCAGACAAATGCAACAAATCCCCTTCGGCTTTTACCTGGAAAGCCGAAGGAAGTTCAGCTGCCAAACTCTTCAAACGAAACCGATTCAAATTTCCTTCAGCATCGGCATAGATACGCAAAGGCTTCTTGGGATAGCGTTCCACAAATTCGGGATCCATGCCACCTACAATTTTAACCACATCATCCTTGCCGATTTCTGCTGACAAACGAGCTGCCAAGACGGCAGGTTGCTTCATGTCAAGTACATCCCAACCTATTTTTGTTTGAAGGTCAAAGGAAGAAGCGGTTGTTTGAGCAACAAAACGAGGAATAGTGATCACGTTTTCATCAGCGACAATGCAACCTTCCGTACTGACAAGTTCCACCCCCGATTGTTCCAACCAATCGAAACGAACGAGATGGGCACGGATGTCACGGCCACAATAATACACAGAATCCGTTTGCAAGTCAATACTTTCAAACGAAAGCCCCGATGTACCTGTCCCATTATTATATGCCAATGAGGCCTCATCAATGGAGAACGTCTTTACAAAATACGATGATTCACGCAAATCCATCACCCCGTCTTTCAGAGTGACGCCCGGCAACTTTGTCTGCAAAAAAAGGCTATCTTTCGGCATCCTTAATGACAACCCCACATTTTCCAATGCGATCTTATCGAGCAGGATTTTCCAATACAAGGTATCGGAAGAAGCAGATTCACTGCTTTCCCATTCTTCAAGAGTAACGGAAAGATCGGTATTCTTCACCGAGAACTCGTTGATTCGGGCTGTTTCCGGTGAAAACATGACACCATGACTTTCCAGAAACAATTCACCCAGATGCCCTTTTACCAACAGCCCATCCAGCAAATCGCGCGTATCGACCGTAGCTCCCTTGACAGAGATTTCTTCGATTTCAATTTCTTTTTTAAACAACTTCCAAAAACGAAGCTCCACTTTTAACCGCTCCAACGAAAGAAGTGTATCTTTCTTTTCGGGTGTCACCGCCAATACATCCTGTACGAGCAAATCAAGTGGGAAACGCAGATCCAACCGACCGACTGTTATATCCAAGCCTGTAGCTTCGGATGCAACAGCCGATGCCTTATCCACTGCAAACCGTTGGATTGGAGGCAGATAAAGTAAGATAATAGCCATCAGGAAAAGTAGGAAAGGCGAAGCTATCAGCCACAACCATCCCCGTTTTTTCCGAGGCTTTACAGATATGATAGGTTCTTCTTGAAATGTCATGTTCTGTTACGTTTATACAAACATAAACAAAATTATCGGTAAAAAGATTGATTTTGTTTTGTTTAACGAAACTATCCATATATTTTCCTATCTTTGCATCACTCAAAAAACTATCTTAAAGAACGATGAAAACAAATAAATTATTTATCCTTGCCGCTCTCGTTATGGTACTTGCAGCCTGCGGTGCCGGCTCTAAAAAATCAACAAATATGGAAAAACGTACTCAAGTAAAAATCGAAACCACCATGGGCAACATTGTTGTGGAACTGTATAACGAAACTCCGAAGCATCGCGACAATTTCATCAAGTTGGCTAAGGAAGGCATGTACGATAGTACCCTCTTCCACCGTGTCATCAAAGCATTCATGATTCAAGCAGGTGACCCGGACAGTAAGAATGCCAACGACACAGCACAGTTGGGTGGAGGTGATGTCGGCTACACTGTTCCAGCCGAATTCGTTCCAAAGTTCTTCCACAAGAAAGGTGCTTTGGCAGCAGCCCGTATGGGAGACGATGTAAACCCAAACCGCGAATCATCAGGATGCCAGTTCTACATCGTGACCGGACGCAAGTTCAGCGAATCGCAGTTGCTGAATATGGAAGGACAAAAGAACAACAACCGCATCGATGAGATCTTCAATGAATTGGCTCGCAAGCACATGAAGGAAATCTACAAGATGCGCAAGGCAAACGATGAAGCAGGTTTGATGGCTCTTCAAGACAGCCTCGAAGCACAAGCTACCGCCCAATACAAGAAGGAAGAAAAATTCAAGTTCACTCCAGAACAGATTGCTGCATACACTACCATTGGTGGCGCACCGCATTTGGATGGTGCCTACACCGTATTCGGCCAAGTATTGGAAGGTATAGAAACCGTAGAAAAGATTGAAGGTACCAAGACTGGCCGTGCAGACCGTCCGGTAGAAAATGTACGAATCCTGAAAGCTACAGTGCTTGAATGATTACAGTAAACCGACATACGCTAGCGAACGGACTCCGTATTGTCCATAGCGAAGACAAAAACACTCAGATGGTGGCTCTTAACGTGCTCTACAATGTGGGAGCACGGGACGAACACCCTGACCACACCGGATTCGCCCACCTTTTCGAACACTTGATGTTCGGAGGTTCAGTGAATATACCCGACTACGATACCCACGTACAGAATGCCGGTGGTGAAAACAATGCGTGGACCAACAACGATATCACCAATTACTACATCACCCTTCCCCGTCAGAACGTAGAAACAGGATTCTGGTTGGAAAGCGACCGCATGCTCTCGCTGGATTTCAGCGAACGGAGCTTGGAAGTACAACGCAACGTGGTAATCGAGGAATTCAAACAACGTAACTTGAACCAACCTTACGGCGATGTGGGACATCTGGTAAGAGGCTTGGTCTATCAGGAACATCCCTACCAATGGCCAACCATCGGCAAGGAACCGAGCCACATCGAAAATGCCACATTGGACGAAGTGAAGGATTTCTTCTTCCGTTTCTATGCTCCGAATAATGCCATTTTGGCCGTGACCGGAAACATCAGCTTCGAAGATACCGTAGCTTTAGCCGAGAAATGGTTCGGTCCTATCCCTCAACGCAACGTACAGCCCCGCGACCTACCAGTGGAACCCGTACAGACGGAAGAACGCCGCTTGACCGTGGAACGCAATGTCCCTGTGGATGCCCTGCACATGGTCTTCCATAAGTGCGACCGCCTGCATCCGGACTACTGTGTGTTCGACATGCTGAGCGATCTCTTGAGTGCCGGTCGTTCCAGTCGTCTTATCCAACGACTCGTCATCGAGCGACAAGTGTTCGGTAGCGTGGATGCTTACATCTCGGGCAGCATCGATGCCGGCGTGTTCTATGTCGTAGGCAAGCTTGCTCCAGGCATCACCTTAGAAGAAGCCGAAGTTGCTGTATGGCAGGAATTGGAAGCCATGAAGACAGAAGATATCGCCGAAGAAGAACTCGAAAAAGTAAAGAACCGTTACGAAAGCGAACAGATATTCAGCAATATCAACTACTTGAATGTGGCTACCAACCTTGCTTTCTTTGAACTCATCGGACGTGCGGAAGACATCAACCACGAAGTAGAAAAGTATCGTTCCGTCACCGCCCAACGCATCAAGGAAGTGGCACAGCGGACTTTCGTACGCGAAAACTGCTCGGTGCTTTATTATAAAGCAAAAAACGCATGATTGCATCCTCCCACTACAAAGCCCTGTTGAAACTTGGCCTACCCATTGTGATAGGCCAACTAGGCATGATTATCCTCGGATTTGCCGACACATTGATGATTGGTCACCACAGCACAGACGAATTGGCCTCCGCCAGTTTCGTGAACAATGTGTTCAATCTGGTCATCATCTTTGCCACTGGGTTTTCGTATGGGCTGACTCCCATTGTAGGAAGCCTTTTTGGAAGTGGCGAACGCCAAGCCGTAGGACGCACCTTGAAGAATGCCCTTTGGGCAAACGGACTGATGGGCATCCTACTTACCATACTGATGGGCATCTTGTACATCAATATCCATCGCTTGGGACAACCCGAAGAACTGCTCCCACTGATGCGTCCTTACTTCCTCGTACTGCTTTTTTCGCTGATACCTGTCATGCTCTTTAACGCATTCAAGCAGTTTGCCGATGGCATTACCGATACCCAAACTCCCATGTGGCTGCTCATCGGTGGAAACACGGTAAACATCCTTGCTAACTGGAACTTGATATATGGTCATTTAGGCTTCCCCGAGATGGGATTGCTGGGAGCTGGTATCGCCACCTTGACATCGCGTGTACTGATGCTGGCAGCATTCATAGGCATCTTCCTTACAGCCAAACGTTACCGCATCTATAAGGCCGGATTTACAAACGGGAAACTCAACCGAAAGGATTTTAAGAAACTGAATAAATTAGGATGGCCGGTAGGTTTGCAAATGGGTATGGAGACTTCCGCATTCAGTCTGGCTACGATCATGGTAGGATGGCTAGGTGCAACGGCATTGGCAGCCCATCAGGTAATGATGACCATCGGCCAGTTGGGATATATGATATACTATGGCATGGCAGCAGCCGTAGCCGTCCGCGTGAGCAATTTCTATGGACAGAACGATATGCAAGCGGTACACCATTCTTCCAGTGCAGGCTTTCATCTGATTTTGGGAATGGCCACTCTAATAGCCATTCCTTTGTTCCTATTAAGAAACAACATAGGCAGTTGGTTTACAGACAACAACGAAGTAACGTTGATGGTAGCCAGCCTTATCGTCCCTTTCATCATCTATCAAGTGGGCGACGGCATGCAATGCAATTACGCCAACGCGCTTCGTGGCATTGCCGATGTAAAACCAGCCATGTACATTGCTTTTATCGCCTATTTCATGATTTCACTCCCTGCCAGCTATCTGTTCGGCTTCGTCTTCAATTGGGGGTTGACAGGCATTTGGCTCTCCTTCCCCTTCGGCTTGACTAGTGCCGGACTGATGTTTTGGTTGCGATTCCGACAACAAACTCGGTAATACCGCAAAACACGGACAATCTTTCGTTACTCCCGGTAAATCTCGATGCCCTACGACTTTCGCCTGAGGATAGTCTTCAAGTAATCGCTGTATCAATTTACTTAATATATCCTTCTGCTCCAGCGTACGGGTATCGCAAGGCAGTCCCCGAATATCCAAAATACCCTCGTAGCAGATACCGATGGAGTGACTATTATAGCCGGTGGCATGTGCCCCCACTGTGTAGAGGGGGCGACCGGCATGAACCACTCCGTCGCGAGTGATGTAGTAATGATAGCCGATATCGGCAAAGCCACGGGCACGATGGCCACGACGGCAGTCGTCCACGGTGTAACGCTGCGTGGCGCGGGTAGCACTACAATGGATCACAATCAGATCAATACGACGGTAGTTCTGATACTGGCTGCTATGTAGAATGCCATTACTATCCCATACAGGCCTGCAAACCAAAAGCAGTTGCAATGGCGGTTAGTACAGTAATCGTTATTTTCAAGATTTTACTCCAAAGGTGATTTTTTTCGGTTTCCATTTTTCCAATGATTAAAAGTTAAACATGCATTGTTGATGAATTATGCGTTTCCTTCATCACCCATATCCTCTTCCTGCTCTTCTTCCTTCGGATACTTGATAGCCACCTTGCTATAGTTCAACGAAGTAAGTGCATTGGCTAGGATGGTGCCCGGACGGAAATTGATTTTCGCACGTTTGATGAGTGAAGCCGTATGCCCTTCCTCTGTAATTGCTCCTTTACCGGTAAGCGATACCTGCAAGGTACAGAGATCACCCAAGCGAACGATTTCGCCATTCTGAATAGCTTCTGCTACCACATCTTCGAGAGCAACCAGCACGGCATATACATCCGATTTATGTACGGTACAAGTGCTTTGGATTCGTTCCGAGATTTCGCGGATATTGACATCGCCACGTGCCTGGGCCTGAGCATAATACTTCGGTGGGCATTCTTTTCCGATGGGTTACGACGGGGAACAACTGAGTAGGTTACTGATCTTGCTATAGTTCTTTTGTTTTAAATTAGAATTAAAATTGATGTCTTCCGGATGACAATTCAAAGATACAACTTCGAGAAACGGACATGATGAGTGTGTAATGTGAAGTATGAGAACGGATGAAACGAAGTCTCGGAATATGTTATTTATTCCGCTAATTCTTAGTATCTTTATACTATGAACAAAGAACAGAAAGGCATGAAAGAGGAAGAAAAGGTATGGCGTATCCGCCCCTATTATAAAAGTGAATTGGCACAAGCATACGCTCCTGATATTTGTATGGGAGCAGCCTTGAATCGCTTGGCCTCATGGATCAGGACAAATACCCAGCTGAGTGAAGCGCTTAAACAGACGAATTACCTGACAAAGCAACGCATGTTCACTTCCCGTCAGGTGCATTGATTTTCGAGTACTTGGGAGAACCTTAAGGGCTTTTTTTAAAACGCTTCGACATTTTACTTTAAACGCCGAAGCGTTTTACCTTAAATGTCGAAGCGTTTTTGTTCAGGTGCTTTTTTCCCGAGCCAATTGCTATTATCCCACACCGGATCCTGATTCGGTAAATCAGGCGTTTTACTTTCTTCTATGGGAACGAATCAACCATTATGCGTGTTGTATTGGAATGACGCTACACCCGGATAACCCAAGTTTCGGAACTTTACCTTCTGCACATGTACCCGATTCACGCCCTGTGTGCGGTCGCGTTCGATGGCAATACCGCATTGCAATATATAGTCACTGTCATATTGAAGTGCTCTGCTTTCTCTGCTTCGTAATATAGAATAATTTCTACAGTTTTTCGAGAGAATTTGAAGTTTATAGGCATGGAAATGACAGACCTAATCAGAGTGAGATAACATTTTGATAAAAAGAAAAAGAGACCCGAAAGCCTCTTTCTCTTATCTTAATCCATATCAAATCCATTCCAAAGATTACCCGGTGGAAGCGGTGCGGTAATGTCAATCACCTCTTTCGACACCGGATGTACAAACGTTACTCTGCGAGCATGCAAGCAGATGCTTCCATCGGGATTTGAACGTGGTGATCCATACTTCAAATCACCCTTGATGGGGCAACCCATCTTGGCCAACTGGCAACGAATCTGGTGATGACGACCGGTCTGCAAATCAACCTCCAACAGATGATAATTCTGCGAATGACCGATGAGTTTATAGCGAAGAATAGCCTTCTTGCTATTCGGTCGTTCTTTATCGTAGGCATACGACTTGTTCTGCTTTTCATTGCGTACCATCCAATGGGTAAGTTCGCCTTCCAATTCCTTGGGACGATCTTTCACAATGGCCCAATAGGTCTTCTTTACCTCGCCCAAACGGAACATGTCGTTCAAGCGAGCAAGCGCCTTACTGGTTTTAGCAAACACCACCAACCCGCTAACCGGACGATCAAGACGATGGGTTACACCACAGAATACATTACCCGGCTTATTGTACTTCACCTTGAGGTATTCCTTTACCGTTTCCGACAAAGGAGTATCGCCGGTCTTGTCGCCCTGCACAATTTCTGAAGCCGTCTTGTTGACGACAATGATATGGTTATCTTCGTAAACGACTGTCATGCGGACGAATTACATATTCATACCACCGTCTACCTGAATCACCTGACCAGTGACATAAGAAGACATGTCAGAAGCCAAGAATGTAGCAATGTTTGCCACATCTTCCGGTGTACCTCCACGACGCAAAGGAATGCGCTTAGCCCATTCTGCCTTCACTTCATCGCTAAGTTGGTTAGTCATTTCAGTAATGATGAAACCTGGAGCGATAGCATTAGCACGAACACCACGAGAACCCAATTCCTGAGCGATAGACTTAGCCAAACCAATCATACCAGCCTTTGAAGCTGAGTAGTTACATTGACCTGCATTACCGTGAACACCCACTACAGAAGCCATATTGATGATGCTACCAGATTTCTGACGCATCATGATTGGTGTACAAGCGTGGATGAAATTGAAAGCAGACTTCAAATTTACTGCGATAACAGCATCCCATTGAGCTTCGCTCATACGCATCATCAAACCGTCCTTAGTGATGCCTGCATTGTTCACGAGGATATCTACTGAGCCAAATTCTTCCTTAATCTGAGCAACTACTTTTTCTGTATCTTCGAAAGAAGCCGCATTCGATGCATAACCCTTAGCCTTTACACCGAAAGCTGCGATTTCCTTTTCTGTATTCAAACCATTTTCGTCAATCACCAAGTCAGTGAATGCCACGTTTGCTCCTTCAGCAGCAAACTTCAAAGCGATAGCCTTACCGATACCACGAGCAGCACCAGTGACAATCGCTGTCTTACCTGTTAATAATCCCATAATTCTTATGTTTTTTATTGATTAATCGATTGATTTTCTTCGGGTCTTGATTTGCGTCCCAACGCTCCGTATACAATCTTTGCTACGTAATCCCAACCCTTACGTTCGTCCAAATCGTCACCTATCTTACCACGGATGTAAGGTACCTCAATACCTTTTACACAATAGTGCAATATATCAGCCAAAATGTCCACATTCTCCACTTCGAAAATACCTTTTTCATTTCCTTCGGTCAGGACTTGCTTGAAAAGGGCTATCTCATGCAGATTCAAGTTGCGGCGCACCCGTTCCACCTGCCAGATATCGCGGAAGAAACTAGCACGGAGAGTTCCGTTACGACGAACAATCAGCTTAATGGCATCCAAATGGGTTTCGATGAGCTTCAGTATCTTCAAGTCCGGCGCAAGATTTTCCGAAGCCACCTTATCCAAGGCCTCCGAAAGTCGGTCCAATTCCGACTCCACCACTGCAATATAAATATCTTCTTTGCTCTTGAAGTACGTATACAACGTACGACGCCCCTTTGTAGAAGCAATCGCAATGTCGTTCATTGTCGTATTATCCACCCCATTCTTAGCGAACAGCTGGCGGGCCACATCAACTAATTTAGCTCTAGTCTTCGATACTGCCATAGATTCTTATTGCACATTATATATATATGTGTGCAAAATTACATTTTAAATTCAATTTATACAAACAATCGGGAAAATATTCTGCAAAGAAGACGGAGAAAGGTACAAAAAAAAGGAGAAGCAAATGCTTCTCCTTCTAGTTGCGGAGGCCTGACTCGAACAGACGACCTTTGGGTTATGAGCCCAACGAGCTACCAACTGCTCCACTCCGCGATGTTTAGTGGGCGTTGACGGATTCGAACCGCCGACCCTCTGCTTGTAAGGCAGATGCTCTGAA
>JAFYPV010000072.1 GCA_017559935.1 Bacteroides sp.
ATTCAACTGTTCTTCGAAATGTTGGTGTGCCTTTTGGTCATATCGTTATTGCTATTCAAAGTTCATTGAAGGGGTTGCGCAAGTTGTTGCTCAACGAAAAGGCTATCTATGACGATTTGGATAATTGTTGGAGTGTTGTTGCTGAAGCTATCCAGACTATTCTTCGTCGCGAAGCTTATCCACATCCATACGAAGCATTGAAGGCTTTGACACGTACTAATCAGGCTATCACTGAGTCTTCTATTAAGGAATTCATTGAGACACTGGAGGTGAGTGAAGAAGTCAAGAAAGAATTGCGCGTGATTACTCCGCACAATTATACTGGTATTTAATTTTTTTCCTTTTGAGAAGGAATTCTTATATCGAAAGCCCGCGAGGGCGAGTATTAACAATTAATAGTGAATTAGATCATGAGTTTTGACAACGAAAACAAGTCTTTCAACAGATACAACAATGATGGTGAACACCGCCCTCATCGTCCACGTGTAGGAAGCTATAATCGTGAAGGTGGTGAACGTCCTTATCGTTCTTCATATAGTAACCGAGGTAATAATAATTATGGTGATCGACCACAGCGTCCTCGTTTTAGCCCGAATCGTGAAGGTGGTTATTCTTCTGACCGTCCACAGCGTCCTCGTTTCAATCAGAATGCTGAAGGTGGTGAACAACGTCCTTATCGCCCACGTGTAAGTAATTTTAATCGTGAAAGCGGTTATTCTTCTGATCGTTCGCAGCGTCCGTATTCTCCTCGTCCACGTTTCAATTCGAATGCAGAAGGAGGTGAACAGCGATCTGATCGTTCGCAGCGCCCACGTTTTAATGCTGGACAGCAACCAAGAAACTTTCGTTCGCAGCGTCCACGTACAGCAGATTACAATCCTAATGCTAAGTATAGCATGAAGAAACAGATAGAATACAAGGAAATGTTCACAGATCCAAACGAACCGATTCGCTTGAACAAGTATTTGGCCAATGCTGGTATCTGTTCACGTCGTGAAGCTGATGAATTCATCACTGCCGGTGTGGTATCGGTCAATGGAGTAGTGGTAACAGAATTAGGTACTAAAATCAAGCGTACGGATGAAGAGAAGTTCCATGACGAAGCGGTAAGTGTAGAGCGTAAGGTATATGTGTTGCTTAATAAACCGAAAGATTGTGTAACAACTTCAGATGATCCACAGGAACGTAAGACAGTGATGCATTGCGTAAAGGATGCTTGTAAAGAACGTATCTATCCGGTAGGTCGTCTTGACCGTAATACTACTGGCGTGTTGTTGCTTACAAACGATGGTGATATGGCTTCCAAATTGACTCATCCAAAGTATTTGAAGAAGAAAATTTACCACGTATATTGCGACAAGAATGTAACGAAGGCTGATCTTGATCAGATTGCAGCCGGTATTACATTAGACGATGGAGAAATCCATGCAGATGCTATACACTATGCTTCGGAAACTGATAAGAAGCAAGTCGGTATTGAAATCCACTCGGGTAAGAATCGTATCGTTCGCCGTATATTCGAGTCTTTGGGCTATCGTGTAGTGAAGCTTGACCGTGTATATTTTGCAGGGTTGACTAAGAAAGGCTTGAAGCGCGGTGACTGGCGTTATTTGACAGAAATGGAAGTAAACATGCTTCGCATGGGTTCATTCGAATAATAACTTTTTAAGAAAAGAAGATAGAGAAAATGGAGAAAATTCGTAGAACAAAAATCGTTGACTTGCTCCAGCGTAAGGATTGGGGGGCGATGGTCAATGTAAAAGGTTGGGTGCGTACCCGCCGTGGAAGCAAGCAGGTAAACTTTGTTGCCTTGAATGACGGTTCTACAATAAATAATGTACAGGTAGTTGTAGACTTGGCTAATTTCGATGAAGAAATGGTGAAGCAGATTACAACCGGTGCATGTTTGAGTGTGAACGGTGAATTGGTTGAGTCCATCGGTTCCGGTCAGGCTGGCGAAATTCAAGCTCGTGAAATTGAAGTGTTAGGTGCTTGCGATACAACATACCCGTTGCAGAAGAAGGGTTGCTCAATGGAATTCTTGCGTGAGATTGCTCACTTGCGTCCGCGTACCAATACTTTTGGCGCTGTATTCCGCATCCGTCACAATATGGCGATTGCTATCCATGAGTTCTTCCACCAAAAGGGTTTCTTCTATTTCCATACACCAATCATCACAGCTTCCGATTGTGAAGGTGCTGGACAGATGTTTCAAGTGACAACTAAGAACCTTTATGACTTGAAGAAGGATGAAAATGGTTCCATCATTTATGATGATGATTTCTTCGGCAAACAGGCAAGCTTGACTGTGTCTGGTCAGTTGGAAGGAGAATTGGCTGCTACCGCTTTAGGTGCTATCTATACATTTGGTCCTACATTCCGTGCCGAAAATTCCAATACTCCTCGCCACTTGGCTGAGTTCTGGATGGTGGAGCCGGAAGTAGCTTTTGCAGACTTGAATGAATTGATGGATTTGGAGGAAGAATTTATCAAGTTCTGTGTACAATGGGCGCTCGATAACTGTAAGGATGATTTGGAATTCTTGAATAAAATGATTGACAAGGGTTTGATCGAACGTTTGCAAAAGGTGGTAAGTACGGAGTTCGTGCGTTTACCTTACACAGATGGTATCAAAATTTTGGAAGAAGCTATTGCCAAGGGCAAGAAGTTCGAATTCCCTGTATATTGGGGATGCGACCTTGCTAGCGAACACGAACGCTACTTGGTTGAAGAATACTTCCAGAAGCCGGTAATCATGACAGACTATCCTGCAGAAATTAAGGCCTTCTATATGAAGCAAAATGAAGATGGAAAGACTGTACAAGGTACTGACGTATTGTTCCCGCAGATTGGTGAAATCATTGGTGGCAGTGTGCGTGAAGAAAACTACGACAAGCTCATTGCGCGTATCAACGAATTGAATATTCCGATGAAGGATATGTGGTGGTATTTAGATACTCGCAAGTACGGAACATGTCCGCATGCAGGTTTCGGACTTGGTTTTGAACGTTTGTTGCTTTTTGTGACCGGTATGGCTAATATTCGTGACGTAATTCCGTTCCCAAGAACACCGAGAAACGCAGAGTTCTAATTTCCTAGATAAAACAGAGAAAGAAAGCCAAAAGTATTATGAATAGTAATGCTTTTGGCTTTTTCTTTTTTCTGAAATGATGTTGGATAGCATATTTGGAGAAAAAAAGAGCTTGATGGTTAAAAAACTCTGTAATTTGATGGATTATTAAAAAAAAATGTCTAATTTTATGTACTATCAAAACGAAGTTGTTCACTTTAAATATGTATAGCTATGAAACGTCGTTTTTTATTTATTCTAGTAGCTATGTTCCTGATGTCGGGAATCTGTAAGACAATGGCCCAAACTACATCGGCGGACTTGAAGGGAATTTGGCAAATGTGTTTTTATGTTTCCAGTGATCCTTCAATACCAGGTGAGTTAAAGCCAAGTAATTCATTCAAAATCCTCACGGATGACGGCAAGTTTATCAACATGACGGTTGTTCCCAATAAAGGAGCAATTATTATAGGGTCCGGTACATATCAACAGACGGCACCTAATGCGTTTACAGAGCATGTAGACAAGAATTTGCATCTTCCGCAATTGGTCGGTACGGACAATGTCTTGGAGTATGAAATGAAAGGTGGTGAGGTGATGATGCTCAAGTTCTTTGTGAAGAAAGATCCGGAAGGAAATGAATTGAACTCTTGGTTTTACGAAACGTGGAAGAAGGTAAAAATGCCGGCTACTTATCCTAAGGATTTGGTAAGATAAATAAGCTAAATAGCTTGAAAAGAGATGAAAACAACTTTCATCTCTTTTTTTATATCATTAAAAAAAGATGAAAATTGTTTGTCAGTTCGAAGAAAAGCAGTACCTTTGCAAGCCGATTATTATCAATAAGTATATAAAAGATTCATTCTTAGCGATTTAATGATTCTTTGTCCGGGAATAATTAGGCGTGAAGAATGATAAATGTTTTTTAGTAGTAATAATTTAAAA
>JAFYPV010000073.1 GCA_017559935.1 Bacteroides sp.
ACGTTTACCTTACCAGTCTTACCTGCAGCATAGAGAGCACCTTCTACCAAGTGTTCTTCCAATGGAGTGCGAACGCCATCTTCGTAGCTGTGGAACTTCAACAAGCCCTTTGGAAGAGCGCCATAGTTCAAGCCTGCAGCTTCGAGCAAGTTAGCAACAACAGCCTTATAGTTACCTTCAGCTACTAAAGCGTCGATACCCTTACCATTGTTCTTTTCACAAGCAGCATTCAAGTCACCGAAGAAAGCGAAGTTGTGAACGTTTTCGAAGAACTTCTGTTCAAATGGCTTAGTAGGAACATCGTATTCAGCGCCCAAGAATTCGAACATATCCTTGAACATACGGCTTGCTGCACCTGAAGCAGGTACGAACTTTACGATATTCTTTTCACCTTGCATATAAGCGTCCCATGCTTCCAAGTATGCCTTCATTTCTTCTTCAGCCGGAGCGAGGATGCCCTTTTCGATAGATGCAGCTCCGTCGAGTTTCAAGAATGGGAAACCTTTTTCGAAGCATGCCAATTGTTCTGCGATCTTTTCTTCTGAAATGCCTTTCTTTTCAAGTAAAGCTTTGTCTTCAGCTGTCAACATAATAATAAATTTAATGGTTATAATAAATATTTTTCTTAGTTTACTACATAATTGCCCAAAATTACAAAAAAAAGAGTGAATGCTAACAATAAACCAAAGAAAAAAACTACCTTTGAGCGAAAGAAATAAATTTGAACGAGAATGGAAGAAAAATTTTATTTCACAACTCAAGAACGTGAACAGCTTTTTACATTATATAAGCAACTCACTAGACTCTCGTGTGATGCTATTAATAAAGATGATTGCCGTAAACTAAAAGGATATCTTATCCAATTTGTCAATGAAGGAAATCTTCCTCGTAATGCTTTTGACATGAATCCCATTATTAGGGATATGCAGACAGCTATCATTGTAGCTGAAGAAATAGGCATGAAACGTGCATCCATTTTAAGTATTATGCTACATGAACCTGTTAAACAAGGTTTGTGTAATCTTGATTTTGTTAGAAATGAGTTTGGTGAAGATGTAGCTGGTATCATTAAGGGATTAGTAAAGATTAATGAATTATACGCCAAAAGTCCGACCGTAGAATCAGAGAATTTCCGTAATCTACTTCTATCCTTTGCAGAAGACATGCGTGTCATTCTAATTATGATTGCTGATCGTGTTAATTTAATGCGTCAAATAAAGGATTCGTCTAATGATGAAGCCCGGAAACAAGTATCCAATGAAGCTGCTTATTTATATGCACCCCTCGCCCACAAATTAGGACTATATAAATTAAAATCCGAATTAGAGGATCTTTCTTTAAAATATACTGAAAAGGAAATTTATTATCACATAAAAGAGAAGTTGAATGAAACCAAAGCTTCTCGTGATCGTTACATAGCATCCTTTATCCAACCGATACAAAAGAAATTGGAGGACGTAGGTTTAAAGTTCCACATGAAAGGACGAACTAAATCCATCCATTCCATTTATCAGAAGATGAAGAAGCAGAAGTGTCCCTTTGAAGGTGTATACGACTTGTTTGCCATACGCATTATACTAGATTCGGAATATGAAAAAGAAAAACAAGAATGTTGGCAAGTCTACTCTATTATTTCGGATATGTATATGCCTAACCCAAAGCGTCTTCGTGACTGGTTAAGTGTACCGAAAAGCAATGGTTATGAATCACTTCATACCACCGTCATGGGACCAGAAGGGAAATGGGTAGAAGTGCAGATTCGTACCGAACGCATGGATGACATTGCTGAACGAGGATTTGCTGCTCATTGGCGATATAAAGGAGTTAAAGGTGAAAGCGGTTTAGATGAATGGTTAACTACTATTCGAGAAACTTTAGAACATGCTGGTAGTGATTTAGAGGTTATGGACCAGTTCAAACTAGAACTTTATGAAGATGAAGTTTTTGTGTTTACACCCAAAGGAGACCTTTATAAATTAGCCAAAGGAGCTACTGTTCTTGACTTTGCTTTCAGCATTCATACTAAGTTAGGATGCAGGTGTATCGGTGCTAAGGTAAATGGAAAGAATGTACAGCTTCGTCAAAAGCTGAATAGTGGTGATCAAGTGGAAATCATGACATCTAATACGCAAACACCAAAGCAGGATTGGTTGAGCATTGTTACCACATCGAAAGCACGTACTAAGATTCGCCAAGCTTTGAAGGAAATCGAAGCGCGTCAAACACAATTTGCCAAGGAAACACTCGAACGAAAGTTCAAGAATCATAAGGTAGAATACGATGAAGCCGTCATGATGAGACTCATCAAGAAAATGGGTTATAAGACCGTTACTCTTTTCTACCAAGACATAGCTATCGAAAAATTGGATGCCAACAATATCCTCGATCGCTTTGTTGAGATGAAGAAGAAAGAAACAGAAACCGGTAACGAAGTTCTCTATCGAAGTGCAGAAGGTTATAGCATGCAAGCGCCGTCAGAAGACAAGAATTTTAAAGAAGACGTGCTTGTTATTGACCAAAATTTGAAAGGTTTGGACTTTAAATTAGCCAAATGCTGTAACCCTATTTATGGTGATGAAGTTTTCGGTTTTGTAACGATTAGCGGTGGTATTAAGATACATCGTGAAGATTGTCCTAATGCAGCAGAAATGAAGGCAAGATTTGGCTATCGTATCGTTAAAGCTAAATGGGCAGGAAAGAGCCATGGTAAACAATATCCTATTACTCTTCGTGTTGTAGGACATGATGATATCGGTATTGTAACCAATATATCTTCCATCATCAATAAAGAAAGTGGAATTCTTCTCCGTTCCATCAGCATCGATTCCAATGACGGTTTATTCTCGGGTATGTTGACTGTTATGGTGGATGACACTGCTAAATTGGAAGCATTAATCAAGAAGTTGCGTACTATCAAAGGTGTTAAACAAGTTAATAGAGGATAATTCATGAATGAACTAAAAAAGAGAGCAAAAAGTTTTGTTTATGCTTTCCAAGGACTAGGTAGTTTCTTGAAAAAGGAGCACAACGCATGGATTCATTGTCTAGCAATTATAATTGTATCTTGCTGTGGATTATATTTTCAGATAACCCAAACAGAATGGTGTATCGTATTGCTTTGCTTTGGTTTGGTTCTTGCTGCTGAAGCTTTTAATACAGCCATTGAAAGATTGGTCAATCTTGTATCTCCTGACTATCACCCCATTGCAGGAGATGTAAAGGATATAGCCGCTGGTGCAGTATTGATATGTGCAATTACAGCAGCGATTATTGGTATAATTATATTCTTTCCCTACATTGCTGATTGTTAAAAAAGCATTTATTATTGCTGAAGACAGAATGTGTCAATTTAAAATAAAGTATATTTGCGAATAAAAATTAAAACAGATATGAAGAAACTTATACTCACAACCATACTCTCTGTATTTGCTATACTTGCATTTGCAGCGGGAGAAGCAGAAATTAAGTTTGACAAGACAAGTCATAATTTTGGAACTTTCCCTGAATCAAGTCCAAAGGTTACTTGTGTATTTAAATTCACAAATACTGGTGACAACCTTTTAGTAATTCATCAGGCTATTGCTTCTTGTGGATGTACAGTTCCGCAATATCCTAAAGAACCTATTAAACCAGGTGAAAGTGGAGAAATTGTTGTAACATATAATGGAGAAGGAAAATTTCCTGGACATTTCAGAAAATCCATCACTATCCGTTCCAATGCAAAACAAGAAATTATCCGTCTTTATGTAGAAGGTGATATGTTAGGAGGAAAATAAATAACTTACTGAATATGAATAAACGTGCTGATATCAGAAAAATATCAGCACGTTTTCATTTATAGGTGTCAAATTGCATCTGTTTAATGGTTTGAATTTCGATAGATTCTAATTGAAAAGGATGAATTTATCTAAAATTTGATTATTTTTGAATCCAGATGAAAATAATCAAATAATAATACTAGAAAAACATGAAACAAGAAAATGAAAAACCGACGGGATTGCCCGAAAACGCATTCCGTCCATTAAAGTCGGGTGAAGAATATCATCCGCTAATGTCACCAGACAAAGAGTATCCAGAAGTTAATCTATGGTCTGTATCATGGGGGATTGCTATGGCAGTTTTATTCTCCGCAGCTGCAGCTTATTTAGGATTGAAAGTCGGTCAAGTATTTGAAGCAGCTATTCCAATTGCCATCATTGCTGTAGGTGTATCTAGTGCAGCGAAACGCAAAGGTGCATTGGGAGAAAACGTAATTATCCAATCCATTGGAGCATGCTCTGGTGTGATTGTTGCAGGTGCAATCTTTACCCTCCCTGCCCTTTACATCTTGCAAGATAAATATCCAGAAATGACTGTAGATTTCATGCAAATGTTCATCAGTTCATTGTTAGGTGGTATTTTGGGTATTCTTTTCCTTATTCCATTCCGCAAGTATTTCGTTAGTGACAAGCATGGCGAATATCCATTCCCAGAAGCAACAGCCAGCACACAAGTTTTAGTATCCGGCGAGAAAGGCGGAAGCCAAGCAAAACCGTTGCTCATTGCCGGTTTGGTGGGTGGTTTGTATGACTTTATAGTAGCTACTTTCGGTTGGTGGAATGAAAACTTTACCACACGTGTTTGTGGTTTGGGCGAAACTTTAGCTGAAAAAGCAAAGGTAGTCTTGAAGATAAACACTGGTGCAGCTGTTCTTGGTTTGGGTTACATCATCGGTTTGAAGTATGCAGCTATCATCTGTGCCGGTTCGTTGGCTGTATGGTTGCTTATTGTTCCGGGCATGAACTTATTATTCGGTGACCAACTTTTGAATGCTTGGAATCCATCTATTACACAAACTATCAGTGAGATGGCCCCTGAAACCATCTTTAAAGAATATGCAAAGAGTATCGGTATCGGTGGCATTGCTATGGCAGGCGTTATCGGTATCTTCCGTTCATGGGGTATCATCAAAAGTGCTGTAGGTTTAGCAGCAAAAGAAATGGGTGGAAAGAAAGGAACATCCAATGTAAAGCGTACACAAAAAGACCTTTCCATGAAAGTGATTGCTTTTGGTTCTATCTTTACTCTTTTGCTCACTTTCTTGTTCTTCCTCACCGATGTGATGCACGGCAATTTACTTCATAGCATTGTAGCTATCCTTTTGGTGGCTGGTATCTCGTTCCTCTTTACAACAGTAGCTGCCAATGCTATTGCTATCGTAGGAACAAATCCTGTTTCGGGTATGACTTTAATGACTTTGATTCTTGCTTCCGTAGTGATGGTAGCAGTTGGATTAAAGGGTGCTACTGGTATGGTGGCCGCTCTTGTCATGGGTGGTGTTGTTTGTACAGCGCTCTCTATGGCAGGTGGATTCATCACCGATTTGAAGATTGGTTATTGGTTAGGAACCACTCCTGCAAAACAACAAACATGGAAGTTTTTGGGAACACTTGTTTCTGCAGCAACTGTAGGTGGTGTTATCATGATCTTGAATAAGACATACGGTTTCACAAGCGGTGCACTAGCAGCTCCTCAAGCAAATGCTATGGCTGCGGTAATTGACCCGTTGATGAACGGTGTAGGTGCTCCTTGGTTACTCTATGGTATTGGTGCAGCATTAGCATTGGTATTGACATACTTCAATATTCCAGCATTGGCATTTGCATTGGGTATGTTCATTCCATTGGAATTAAACCTTCCGTTGTTAGTCGGTGGTGCTATCAATTGGTATGTAACCACACGTAGTAAAGACGAAAAGCTGAACAATGAACGTGGCGAAAAGGGTACTCTCCTCGCCTCTGGTTTCATTGCAGGTGGTGCGTTGATGGGTGTTGTCAGTGCAGCAATGCGATTCGGCGGAATCAATCTTGTTAATGAAGGATGGTTAGCTAATCCAATGAGCGAACTCGTTTCATTGCTTGCCTATGCTTTGCTGATTGTATACCTATTGAAAGCTAGTATGAATGTTCAAAAGAAATAATATGAAAAAGTTTTTAATTTTAGGTTCTATGATGATTTCTTCTCTCCTTTCCGCTCAGACTCCTATTCAAGTTAAGTTGGCAGAAGAACAGGTTGTGAATGAAAAAGCGATAATTAAAAGATGGGTCAATGGTGATGAATATAGAGAAGCGACATTGACAATCTACCCAGCTTCAAAACCCAATGGACAAGCTATCATTGCTTGTCCGGGAGGTGGTTATGCAGGTATAGCTGTTTCACACGAAGGACATGAGATGGCAGAATGGTTTAATATGCAAGGTATCACTTATGCAGTGCTTCATTATCGTATGCCATACGGAAAGCATGAAATTCCTTTGCAGGATACTCATCAAGCTATACGCTACATGCGTAAGCATGCTGATGAATTGAAATTTCAACAATTAGGTATTATGGGATTCTCAGCAGGTGGTCATTTGGCATCTACTGCAGCTACTCATTTCACACCAGAAACACGTCCTGATTTCCAGATTCTTTTCTATCCGGTGATTACAATGAAAGACTATACTCACCAAGGTTCGAAAGACAATCTCTTGGGTAAGAATCCGAGCGAAGAATTGGTTAATCTCTATTCCAATGAATTGCAAGTGAACGAACAGACACCACAAGCTTTCATCATGCATAGCAGTGACGATAAATCAGTACCTGTGCTCAACACAGTCAATTATTATTTATCTTTATGTAAGCATGGTGTTCCAGCGGCTGTACACTTCTATCCAGTTGGTGGACATGGTTGGGGATACAATGAAAACTTCCCTTACAAATCCCAATGGAAAATTGAACTTGAAAAATGGTTGAAAGAAATTGACCTTTAAAAGAAAAAGGAGTTGCATCATCGATGCAGCTCCTTTCCTTTTCTATCATTCTTTATCACTTTATCTTTCCGTTTATTGTATACGGTTTCTTGATATAATTGGTTTGCACATTCAGCTTCACTTCTCCATTCTCTTCCAAACGGAATGTAATTTCTAGTGCCGATACCCAATTCACATAATGCGCCTTCAGTTGCAATTCCTCCTTCGAAATCCATGCATAGCTTCCTGATACATAATACGGACCTTCCAATCCCTTAAAGCGGTCAATCGGAGAGATAGAATATGGAGGATAAGCTTCCATCGATGTTGTTTTCCATTCCTTATATCCGAATGGAAGTTCATAGCTCTTTCCATCCTTTTCTGTTACTGTCATGGTGACGATATTCTTACCGAAATTCAAGCGGAGAGATTCCCAACCCAATGTATTCTTACCCAATTCAATGGTCTTGTTTTCCCAGTTCGATGCAAAAGCCGAATTCGCTTTTCCTTGCACTTCATCCAGCTTATATCCTTCCTGCTTCTTGAGCAACTTCTGATAATCCTTTTTATTAGCAGGCAATGGTTCATCCTTGATTTCCGGAAGCAACACATCCCAAATCAAGCGACGCTGGTCACGACCATTTCCTAAAGTAGCTTCAGTCATTACTACCACCATATCCTTGTCCAATATAGAAATCACGTATTGACCCAAAGCACCATCAGCACGGACAGCACCATCGTGTCCACCACAATGCCAAATGTGATAACCATATACTTCACGACCAGTTTCCTTATGCTTCTTGCACATCTCACGGATCCATTCCGCAGGAACCAATTGCTTACCTTCCCAGCTACCTTCATTCAATATCAATTGTCCGAACTTAGCCAACGATTCCGGTTGAATGTGTACTCCCCAACCACCGGTATTTACACCTTCTGGACTTTCTTCCCATGCCCATTCCGTTACGTTCATCGGAGTGAAGACATGTTCCTGGAGATATTCAGTCAACTTCTTACCTGTTACCTTTTGTACAATGGCAGCCAGCATGTAGGAAACCATAGAATCATACGCATATTCACCCGGTTTATTCACTGGTTTTGCAAGAAATGTACGAATCCATTCCTTACCGCGACTACGCATGTTCCAATCCGGCTTTACACCCGACGACATCATCAACAAATGACGTACTGTCATGCTTGCCAATTCTGAAGAAACCGTATCCGGCAAAAGTTGTGGAAAGAAGGTTGCTACTCTGTCCTCAACACGAAGACGATTATCAGCAACAGCCAAACCAACTGCTACACCGACAAACGTTTTTGAACACGAATACATCGTATGACGATATTCCGGTGCATACGGTTTCGGATACATCTCCCCGATCACTTTTCCATGACGCATCACTACCACTGCATGCATGTCCGTCAATGGAAGAGCATGAAGGGAATCAAACAAAGCAACGAGCGCTTTCGAAGGTACTCCCTGTTCTTCCGGAGTAGAACGAGGCAATTCATTTATTTGCGCACTTACTGGTAAAGAAGCAATAAGGCCAATAGCCAATAGCCACAATGAAATTCTTCTCTTCATAATTTATTCTTATTTATTTAATTCCTTAATCATCCATTCCCACATACCATTGATGTGTTCTTGGAAAAGCCAATGACCTTCATTCGGACCGATTACCACTTGTTTCGGAGCCGGAATCGCATTGTATGTAGCAGTCGAAGTAGTAGGTCCGCAAGTAATATCATTGTATCCGTATGCGTAATAAACCGGAGCTTTCAAATTGCGTGCAAAGTTAGCTCCATCGTAATAGCGGACAGTTTCCAAATATTCCTTCTTGCAATTATCCTTATTCTTGAAGAAATGCGGCCAACCACCGGTACGTCCATGCATATAAGCTTCCTGATCACAGAATGCCGGGAAATATACGCCTGTTGCAGTAATGCGTTTATCCAAATAAGAAGTAGCCATAGACAGCATACCACCCTGACTTCCGCCCATTACACCTACCTTACCGTTGCTGTTAGGTAAAGAAAGCAAGAAATCAACAGCTTTCACACATCCTAAATAAACTCTACGGAAGAAATATGAATCACGATTTTCGATACCATGTAACACATAGTTTGCCAAAACACCTTTGCCCAAATCAGTATATACGCTACCCTCCATAATTACCGGAATACCATGAATACCAATTTCCAACACGATAACTCCCTTGGCAGCCCATGCAACGTTTCCACTCATCGCGTGCACACCTGCACCCGGTACACGGAGAATAGCCGGATATTTACCCTCTTTCTTCGGCATAGTCAATACACCATACATACGAGTTCCTTTGATATTTCCATAAGAAATATGATAAACTTCGACTTTATCCGTACAACGTTCAGCTATGCGTTCCATTTTAGGAGCTAGTTCCACCTTGTCAAGCAATTTTAATGTATTGCTCCAATACTCATCAAAATCAGTTGGCAGCTTAACTAGCGGCATCAGCTTCTCCGCTTCGAATCCTACAGTAGATAAAGAAGTATAAGTCTTACCTTCATGCTTTACACTCGCTTTTACACGAAGATATCCAGGTTCTTTCATCGTACCCGCTTGAATTGTACCCTCATTACCTTTGAGTGTGATGGACTTCTTTACGTGAGCCGGCATCAAATCTTCGCTCACTTCAAAATCCACTTGGATATCATTCAGCATGACACCACAATCCAATGCAATCACCTTGAATTTGGCCTGTTCACCTAACCGATAAGTCGCATTTTCATGATTAGGAACAAGCACCAGCTGCACCTTCTGTAAAGCCGGTTGAGCGCTTACACCAAGCACCATCAGTAGTCCGATTAATACACTTAGTAGTTTCGTTTTCATAATTATTGATTTAAGATAAACAAAAGTACATACTTTTTCTTGTTATTGCCAAAGAAAGACATAAAATGTTTTGCACAATTCAAAGAAAACCAGTACCTTTGCGCCCGCAAATACGGGATATTTGCATAAATTCAAATCATTAACAAAAAAAACTATTTAAGAAAATGGCAACAAAGATCAGATTGCAAAGAAGAGGTCGCAAGAGCTATGCGTTCTATTCTATCGTAATTGCAGATGCAAGAGCTCCACGTGATGGACGATTTACTGAAAAGATTGGTACTTACAACCCTAACACCAATCCTGCCACAGTAGATTTGAATTTCGAACGTGCTCTTTACTGGGTAATGTGCGGTGCACAACCTACAGACACAGTACGCAACATCCTTTCTAAGG
>JAFYPV010000008.1 GCA_017559935.1 Bacteroides sp.
TCTGTAATGCGGATAGGGATTGTTTCGGTATGAGTTTTTGGAGTATTGTTTTGATTTTGTGAGTTTAAAGTCACGTTATAGAACCAAAAACGTTGTGGTGTTGTGGGCTCTTGTACTCCATTATCATTATCTTTTCCATCATGCGCAGCTCTATAAACCTCATTGGTAGATTCTTCAACTCCAATATAAGCCTCTTGTTTTGATTTTATACCCAAAGCTTGATTACGTGTCCCCACATTGAAATAATCATCACTTCCTTTGTTAGCAGTTAAAGGAACTTTTCCTACGGTCTTATTCATTACTGAACCTTGTATATAATATCCTTCATCTCCCATGGATTGTATATAATAAAGCATATCATTTTCTCCTGCTGCATTTTTAAAATTCCATACATAGTTGGAGTTTACAGCATTATCCGTTCCGTATTCAGTATCGGCCTCTACATTCGTACTATTAGATTTTGTACATAAATATGTCTTTGTTTTGGGATGATAAATCAAAAACAAAGCTCCTTTACCACTACTATTTCTAACAGCACTTGAAACAAAATTTTGATCCCTGATAGGTTCATTATTTCTATTATAAGTGGCATCATCTCCATACTCCAACCCCAACGTATAGTTATAGCTACCTCCATAGCTTTCCAACAAATACGCATCAAAGATGGTCTTCTTTGTCACATTGTTTGAAGCATCAATCTTAGGAATTTTTGTATTCGCTTTAAACGGAACGATGGCATGTGTCGATGTCGGATCAGGCTGATTACCAGCAGTCATTTTTCCTTCTTCAAATAGGTTAAACTGGTTTTGAGCAAAATTGGTTGGGAAACTCAAGTTTGTCACTTTTAAGTCTTTCAACGCACTATGATTACGCACACTGATGCGCAAACGAGCATAAGTTCTGCTTAAAACACCCGAAATTTTATTCGTGCCCGGTTGCAAAGTTATGCTCTGCTTAAGCGACAATGGATAAGGCGTTTGGTAATTACACAAGTAGGATGGTGACTCTGATGTATAAATTTGTGCATACCCAAATGCAGTACTGATAGAAGAAACTTTTCCTCTCAGCGAACCATTATTTCCATAGTTGGCTACAGCATAAAGCGTATAAGTCTTGTGATATTCCAAATTATTGAAACTTAACGTTGCCGTCGTGTTATCGTTCGAAAATTCAGTAGCTCCTACTTTAATTTCTTTGTATGCTATTATAACATTATTATAAAGTAAGTATATCCCTAAGCTATACATCCGTTTACCATCTATACACAATTCGTCGGCAGAGACCGTTCCGTCACCATTCAAGTCACTATCCAATTCGCCAGCAGCTCGTGTATTCATTCCGTCTTCTGGCATACTGATAGTCAGTGTCAGCGATGCACTATTCTCTGCTTCAAATGCATCATTGTTCTGACATGCCACCCATAGCAACATGCCAAGCAACAACCCTATATTCCGTATCAATTTCATTCGCTTCATCATTCTTACATTACTATATCATGACTTGAGTCCTTGTAATTCCAAGGAGTAACGGTCAAAGTCAAATCAACATCCGAACCACGTATAACCAGCGCATACGTATATCTCTTCCCAGGCACATAAGTAACTGCTGGAATGCCAGTTGAAAATACCTTACTACCCGTACTCTTCAACGTATAGCAGAACTGCAACGTTTCTGCCTTTACCGTTTGCGGCACAACAAGCAACCATCCATCGTTGCGTGTATATTCTGTACCTTCCAACCCACCATTCGATGTATAAAGTGTATTTTCCGTTTCAAAACTCAATCCACTATGCTTCCACACATACATAGGTGCTGTAGACGATTCGTAAGTGTACCAGTTGATTTCCGGTGTTTCATTACCCGTGTGTACCAAATATCCCGAAGGAGAGAATAAATCGGTCGCATTAGTCTTGTTCTCTAACCAACACGATGTCACTCCCTCACCTGTAGGTAGCTCGAAATCTTCTGTTACCTTCCGTACCTTAAACATCACTGCTGCAAAAACATGTTGCATTTTCAGTTCCACCGGACCTGAAACGTTTTGACTTTTATCCACGGTAGTTGCCGCTACCATAATATCCTCTTGCACTACCGAAGTATTGATAGGCCCCCCTTGAAACTCGGTGGCATCCATTCGTGTATTTATCAAGCTTGCCATTAACTTCTGTGGATAGCAAGCACGGAATTTATATTTACCTCCATATGCCCAATAGCGTGCCTCACTTAGATAATTCCAATCATTGTATGGATTGGTAATTTCTGATGCCTTGGCTAAGTAAACAAGCGGTTCCGCATCAAACACCACGTGTGTGGATGTCTGTCCATCCTCTTCCAGATCGTATGTTCCCCATATCCCAATACTCTCATATCCATCTTCACGAGGCGTACAAGCCGCTTTCAGCGTAGCATCATCCATCAAGGCTTTACTAAACACAGCAGTGTCCGACTGAACACTCCATTGAATCATCTCTTTACCACCTTCGGGTTCCGTCATAGGTATATCCTTGCCCGTGCAGGAAGCAAGGGCAAGGAGCAATAACAATCCTCCGAAAATAGTCCGATATATGGATTTCATTTGTTTCATGTCTCTCTAAAGTGTAGTTTTACTAATCTACAAAATTAGTCAATATTATCCTATTCACCAAAGCGGAACCGCATCTTTTCTTCATCAGCTTATGCTGCTTGCGGATGCTTTTCCAAATAAGCCGGTGTCTTGATGTACTTCTGACGGGAAACTTCACTTTGAGGCAACACATCGCCATACTCTTCTATATAGCCACGCTTCTTCCAATTGCTGAGCATGACTCGCACATTGCCTTCACGGATACCTTGGTGTATACGCATCAACTGAGCTTCCTCGCGGGTAAAGACTTGGGGAAGGAGATCGAGCAAGTTCTGAGGTCCCTTGGTCTTGAATACCTCCTCATCGGCTTCATCCATGCGACCGATTGCTTTGCCAAAGAACTGCATCTTGCACCAGAGGTCATACTCCAAACTCCAGCGGATGAACTCTTCCATGGTCTTGTCCCATTTCTCGCCACTGGCCACATAGAGCACCATAGCCTTGAGGAAAGCAATGACATTGGCACGGAACGAAAGGTTCTCATACACACGGTTTTGAGAGAGGCGGGAAAACTCGGCATTCTCCTCCATGAGCTTCTTCGAGAAACGGCTCACGGCACGACATTCCACCAACCCACGCGCCTTGTTCAAGTTCTCAATGAATGGGCGCAACTCCTCGTCGAAAGCAGCATCGTAGGTACCGAATATAGGCATCTCAGAGCCAATGCTTCGCTTGGGAATGGTACAGAAATTGATACGGCTGATAGGTCCATCGGTAAGTACCGAACGGAAATATTGCTTACCTTTCTGGATGGTGGTAGAGGCATTCCAATTGAAACGGATACACACTCTTTCGCTCACACTACCAGTTCCTACACGAGTCTGACCATAGACATTACCCGGGTCGAAGGCAAGACACATTATTTGGAAGTGCGCCTTCTTGTTGGCATTCGTCTTAAGCGCATCAAACTGGTCTATCTCATTCATCTTCGCATAAAGGAATCTTTCCTCGGCATCGGCCAGTCGTTGTACAAAGGCCGCATTAGTCATATCCGGATCAATCTCTTGAATGATAAGTCCTTCCGGTCGCTGACGCTTGTCCTTGTTGGCTCCCTTTGTCTGCATTTCGCGTTTCCACTCACGCTCACGGGCAAGGTTGATGCGGTCACGCTCGCGGATATCGGCCATGATGTGGTTGATAGGTTCGCTGATGCAATTCTTACCGGCTCCCGTACCCGCCATGAGCACATTCATAAGGGTAGCTTCGTGCTCCACATTATCGATATAGCGGAAAGTAGTCTTCCACAGATGAGTGGCCAAAGCAGGGAACACAGCATGCGCTACGGCTGGCTGATACATCTTCGGAGTACGACTCACCAGCAACTTGATAAGTGCCGGAAGTCGCTTAGGCATCTCCGGTGGAGTAAGTGCATCGCTTTTCTCGTTGGTGATTCCCAGACGCTCCTTGCAGATACTCAAGGTACGAATGAGAATGTTCGGCATCTTCTTGGTTTGATTACGGTTGCAAGCACTACGAATGGTACCCATCCACTTATCCTCTGCCTCGCCATAAGTAGGCAACACATGGGCTATCCACAAAGGATCGTTGTTGCATACATAGCGCAGGTGGCAAGCAATGGAAAAGATAAAGGTGTTTCGGTTACCATGCTCGGGTGCACCTCCCATCTGCTCTTCCAGCGTAGATACCAGAATGCTGTAAGGAATCTCTTCGTATGCTTCCGGATAGTTCAGAGTGACCTCGGAATCGGTTTCCGGTTCGGCAGCTGCCTGAGCAGGCTCTACCATGCTTCTCTCCTCCTCTTGAGCAATGTTCTCTGCCAATAGACTCTCCTCATCCATAAAGAGTACATACGCACGGGGAACGAGGAACGAACATCTTGCATAATCCTTCACACACGCATCATACTCCGTATCATTCAGCTGGCGAGCCATCCATGCCTGTGCTTCGGCCAACGACATGCCTTGCGGGATTCGGAAGAGCAGGCGCAATCCTTCGGTGCTAGGCGTGATGTGCGCCATAACGATACCCAGCTCTTCGATACGGCTTTCGATGTCTTTCCAATAGGCCACAGGGTCGGTCATGTGGTCCTTGTCGTACATGGAGAGTCCGCTAGGAATAGCCTCATCATTCTTTCTACGACCATTTTGGAAGGTGGCATGCGGCGTAATGATGGGCAGTTCCTTCTTCATGCGGCTCTTCAAGGTTTCGAATTCCTCTTGGGTCATCTCGCCTTGCTGATGCTTCTTCAAAGCTTCGGCAATGATGCTGCACACCTCTGCCACACGACGCGAGTCGAGCGCTCCATTCAGTTGTTCACTTGTACATGGCTGTACGTTTTCTTTCACACTTTTTGAAAATCCTATCATGTATTATTAAGGTTTTAGTGTAACCGCGACGTTGCGATTACAAGTGCAAAAGTGGAGCTATTTTTTTGGATTTTCCTTCTAGGGGATATCCGCGCGGGGTACCCCGAGGCAGAGTTAATCTACTTATAACTAATAGATTATTGCCTTTATTTTTTTTGTGAACTCAATAACGGTATCCGTCATGATTCCCTTCTCACGCGCCTTCCGGAGGGTATCTCCGTTGCATTTCCAAAGAATGCCCATCAACTTCCAGCAATGCTTGATGCGCAGATGGTCACACAACTCCCATGCCAGTACTCCCTTCTTGGCGTTGCTAAGCCCGACGGGTTGTAAATCGGCATCCAGCATACCCTTCTTCTGTAGTTTGGCAAGCATTTTCTTGGCTTCGGGTGTCTGAAGTTCTTCGGGGATAACGACTTCAAACTTTTCTTCTGCCTCCCCAGTGATGGGAGTCGTTGGGGATATCGGTTCCTTGGTCTTCTTCATCAAGGAACGTTCACGCAAGAGCATGAGCGAAACGATTTGCCAATACTTGGCGCGGGGTACTTGCGAATAGTGTAGACGCGAAAAAAAGAGCTTCTTGTCGTCTATGTATGCATAGAGGTCGAAGGGCAAGGTTCGTAGAAGGGTGTCCAAATCGGACATACATTGCTCAGGGTTGTTACCGATGCGTGCCATCCACGTATTCCACAAATGCTGCATCTCTGCCGATTGAACCAGTTCCTTCCACCACTTACCGGTACGGAGGTTCGAGCGTCTCTGTCCGCAGATGGCGGTGCGCTGCTTCTCGAGTTCGGAAACCAGCACCTTGATTTGCAGGGTCATCTCCTTCAGCCGCATAATATAATGTTCGCGCATAAGGCGAGCTTCATTGCTCAAGTCGTGCAAAGCGCTGCGTAGCCAAAGATTCATGTAGTAGGTTATATCGTCGATGCAAGTTTGAACAGCATTCTCCTTCGAAAGCAGTTCTTCGAGTACCGCCTCGGCTTCTATACGGGCGAAATGTGCCTCATCGGGAGCAATGGTAGGCAGGTTGCATACCCACTTCTCCCACCCTTCCTCGGACTTCTGTGAGGGTGCTATGGATACTTCCTCGCTCGTATTGAGCGTAACAAAGAACCACCCATGCTTACGTGCCTCCACCTCGTCGATGCATGCCATAAGGGGGCATCCTGCATTCATTTCGAGCAAGGCGTGTACGATATCTAGTTGCGTCTTGTCTACATAACCGATACGTTCGCCGCGGACACGTGCCATCACCGCACGGACATCTGCCGGGTTCGTTGGCTCAGACATGAGAATGACCCTCGGACGCTCCTCGTCCAGTTCTTGGAGTCGCTGGGCGGTGCGTTGGTGCATGAGTTCGGTCTCCTCGGCATGCAGGGCGGTATCAGGATTTACGGCGTAGTGTACGCCTACTATTTTAAGTCGGTATGTAGCCATAGTTGGGGTGTTTTCGGTTCTGAAAGGCAAAGATAGTCAATGTTCGGAAAAGATAAGGGCGTTTTGGGAAAAACGTGAAGACGTTTTATTTTTTCGCTTTTACGCTTGAATTTTGTTTGTTTGGAGGCGGATTTTTAGGGTATTTTCGAGGGTAAAATAGGGCATAAAGTGTAGTCAAGGGGGAGCAGATTTCCGCTACATCTTTATTAAAAGGGCTCTACAGGTACTTCTGAACAAGGGTGTAGTCAGTGAGTCAGTAGTGTCAGCTTCTCACTTTTTAAGGTTCCGGAATACCTATAAAATTTTTCATATATATACAATAACTATGCAATGTATGAATGGTGTAGTCAGATTTTTATTGACTCTTCTGACTCACTGACTACACCTTGAGAAAGTTGTACATGCTTATGGGAATAGGTGTAGTCAGTAAGTCAGTTGTGTCAGTTCTTTTTTGACTACGCTTGGTTTGTGGTGGGGATAAAGAAAGGGAGCAAGTTTTTACTTGCTCCCTCTTTATGTTTCTTATTTATTCAACCTTAATGTGCATTTGCAAGGTTAATAACAGCAACACCAGCATCTACCCAGCCATCAGACGAAGGCGAGAAGTAAATCATATCCTTAACTGCAGCCTCATTAGAGTAGTACAAGCGATAAGTATAACGAGTCCCTATTAACCACTCTGTTATAGTAGTATTAGTGAGTTCTTCACTATTATCTTGTTTAAGCACTGCAGTATTGAGTTTTACGGTCGCTTTTTGTAGACTAGTCCCCGCGCCTATGGTATATCCAATTTCTACAACAGCATCATTCATGAGCTCCTGAGGCATAAGCAATAATTGGTGTACCGTATTACCATCACCGGCAGCAATCATATCCGAAAGATATCGGGCTTGAAGTGGGAATTTCAAGCCGTCTCCGGTGGTACTAAATGCTACATACGCATTAGCTTCTTCAATTTTAGCCTCATCAACATCCCAACCTGGGTTGTTAGCAATATAAGTTGCTCCATCTATAACATTCTCAGTAAATGTACCTTTGTATTTTACTCCATAAACCCTAACTGATTTTAAGTAAATTTCTTGACTTGATTGGTTAGCAATCGAAAAACGAATGGAAGAAAGCATATGCTTAAACACAATAGGAAGACCACTAAACTTATTCGCAGTATGGATCATATCGGCTTTCGTTTTATTCAATTGACGCACACTATACATCAAGTCGAAATGCTTAGCAGCATTACCAGGTACTTGAAAGTTCGTAATCTGCAATCCTGTTGCACCATAGCTTCTGCCATTCCAGTCGTCAGCCTGTTCCAAATCAGCAGGAGAGCAAGCTGCATACGACATTTTATAACCTGAATCCCAAGTATAATATTTATCGTTACCTGTCTTTTCGGCTATCGTTGGAGCCCAACCATCTACGTCAGAATCATATTTTAAAGTAGCTCCATTAAATGCAGTTTCTGTTGCTTCCTCCCATGTAACCAAATCACCCTCATGCTTAACCGCATAAATAACAAAATCTTCTTCTCTTGGATAAGAATATACAGTACCAGTACCATCTACAGAATATTGGTGTTTGCCCACCTCACCATGATACCCAGCACGGGTACCCGCACCGTTGTTGTAAGTCAACGGTGAGCTAAACGAAACCAATGCCTTCTGTTCCTTCTGCGTTACATCCGCTACATCGTTCACACAGCCTGCCAGTGCTACACCAGCCATAGCCATTAAAAACAAACTCTTTTTCATAACTTATCAGTTTAATAGTTTAATATATTTATTTTATCTTTCTTCTCTTTATCAAATCTCTACATCGCCCTCTACATCTTGCCAGCCTTCTACCCCTGGAGTCATCCCTCCGCTAGCTACAGCATTTTCAGGAGGCGTAATCACAATCTCGTGGTCAACAAGCAGATGTTGTTGGTCCCTTACTATGGGCGTATCAAACATCCAGGTGAGATTCAGCGTCTCTACCTGCGAAGAACCATCCGGCTTTACAAACTCAAAGTTCAAGGTCAGCACACTTTCTTCTTCGGGCAACTTGCCAAATGTATTGAAGGTGGCATAAAGCAAAGCGGTAGAACCACTTCCGTCGCGTGCTGATTTCTTGTTTGTATAGTTCAACGTGAAGAACAAGTTTACCGGATGGGGCGTTACCAACTGGTCGCATCCATGCAAGTAGGTAGCGCCTGCCATCCCACTAATGGTAGATACAGCCGACTTTACCCACTCTACCCCCTTGATGCGAATCTGAAAAAAGTAACTCTTCACCACACTATGAGCGGTAAAGAAATCGCCCGTTGCGGTCTTCAACGTATCAATCTTGTTTGTCTTGGGGATAACAAGCGGACTAGCCACATGAAACAAATGTTCCGGCTGATATACAATACTCTTTTCGTCCATTTCATGACGGGAAGAAGGCAGGTATTGCAAGTAATAATCATTGATAGGATTCGTATATGCCTGCATACGGTAATAGTCCTGTTCATTGCGAATTAAGGTAACCGCTGAACCAAAATCGTACGCTAACAAGTTGTAGGTACCCGCCTCTGCACCGATATAGCCATCGATGTAATAGCCACGCTCATCTTCTCCCTGATTCTGCAAATAACGTTCACTTACAACGCTTCCGCTCTCCGGATCGGTCAAAAGGACACGCATCACATGAGGGCGCTTGTATTCCGGTTTCTCCAAGCTTTCATCATAGAATCCGTAAGTCACGTTCTTGATTTCTTCATCCAAGTAGATGCGGACATAGTGTCCGGTATTCGGGTCGCTCAATTCGCGATGTTCGCAAGAAGTAAGCAGCATCATCCATGCACATAGCACCATCCAGGTACGGAAGAAATGCTTTTTCATTTCACTCCTCCTTTCTTCCCTTTCATCACAAAAGGAAACACCAATGATACTTGCGCCTTGGTAGGCCCGAAGTAGTGCCAACGCCCCACATTATCGGGATCACGCCACAATATTTCATAGTTCTCGCTAGGTGTATAACCTCGATAGGCAATCGAAGCATACCCTGCCGAAATGGAAAATTCCAAATTCAACCGTTTGCCAATGGGCATGGCATAGCCATAACTCAACCCGGTGCTCCAATGCTCGCCCTGGTAACAGATGTCACGCTTGTGCTCAAAGTCATATTTTCCCGACTCCGCATAGATACCCACAAAATGTCCCTTCAAAGGTGTAGGCTTGAACCACCAACGTCCCTCGGCACCAATCGAGAGGAATCGCATGCAGTATTCGTTGTTATTCTTCCCCCAAGTCCACCAAGGGAATTGATGATAATAAAGGAGAGAATACTGCTCCTTGACAGGAACTTCAATCGAAAAATTCAACCACGAAACTGCATCGTATAGCAAGTTTGTTTTCAAAGCAAAGAGAGTGCGAGAAGCAGCTTCTTTTTCTCCCTTGGCAGCAACAGAAATCGGTTTAAAATTCGAGAGAGGTACTTCGGAAAAATCCATCTTCAATAAAGAAGTATCTTCCAATGGCTTGTCTATTTCCAAACGTTGCCATACGGTTACCCAAGTGGCATAGCGCAATTGAGGCATGAGGTGCTTCAACATGTATCTCCATGACTTGCCGCCATCCAGGCGCTTGAGCAACGCTTTACGTCGTTCGTCACCAATGTCGGTACGGTCGAGTACAGCCAAGACTTCATCGCGGTTGGCATACGGATACTGATAGAATACCAAATCGCGCAAACCGCTCCAGTTTTCGGCCGTTGGGTCGATGATAATAAAATGATCGGACAATGAACGATGTGCCGGAAGATGCTTCAACAAATAATTCTTGATGGTCTTACCACGATTGGTTGCCAAACGCTTGTTCAACTGATAGGGACCTTCGGGTGAAGCATAGGAATAAATGGTAATGCTATCAATTTTGGAAGAATGTTCCAAATACTTTTGGATATGTTGCAAAGTCTTTGCGTTTTCCATGTAGTCTTCTCTCAATTCGGACTTACCTACCGGATAGTATATGCGAAAACGCATCGCGACTGAAGAGTCGGATGGAGTTTGCGCAGCTCCCCGTAAAGCTAAGCCTATCAAACAGATGAAGACAAACAGTTTCATTTACAACATTTTTTAAGCAATTGTGGTCGTAAATATACCATTTTTATTTCTATTTATCATTTATCTACCTTGAGCCGGCACCCTAATTTACATTCTTTAACAATACAAGAAGACATCCTGCAAGCTATTCTTCTCAAGCCTTGAAACTTTCTTCTGCCTGAAAGCGGATATTCCATGGACTTTTTGTAATTTTGCAACCTATTGTGTGATAATCATTAACATAACTATATAAAAGAACATGGAATTAGCAAGCAAATACAATCCCGCCGACGTGGAGGGAAAATGGTACCAGTATTGGCTGGACAATAAACTTTTCAGTTCGAAACCCGACGGACGTGAACCGTATACCGTCGTTATTCCACCGCCAAACGTGACTGGTGTTCTCCACATGGGACACATGCTGAACAATACTATTCAGGATATTCTCGTTCGCCGTGCACGCATGGAAGGCAAGAACGCTTGTTGGGTACCGGGTACCGACCACGCTTCTATCGCTACTGAAGCAAAGGTGGTTAACAAGCTCGCTCAACAGGGCATCAAGAAGACTGACCTCACTCGCGAGGAGTTCTTGAAGCACGCATGGGAATGGACAGACGAACACGGAGGCATCATCTTGAAGCAGCTCCGCAAGCTCGGTGCATCGTGCGACTGGGACCGCACTGCCTTCACTATGGACGAAGAACGTAGCGAAAGCGTTATCAAGGTTTTCGTTGACCTTTATGAAAAGGGCTTGATTTACCGTGGTGTTCGCATGGTAAACTGGGACCCGAAGGCTTTGACCGCATTGAGCGATGAAGAAGTTATCTACAAAGAAGAACATAGCAAGTTGTATTACCTCCGCTACAAGGTGGAAGGCGATGCTGAAGGCCGTTATGCCATCGTGGCAACCACTCGTCCGGAAACTATCATGGGCGACACCGCGATGTGTATCAACCCGAACGACCCGAAGAACGAATGGTTGAAGGGTAAGCGCGTGATCGTGCCATTGGTAGGCCGTTCGATCCCTGTCATCGAAGACGACTATGTAGACATTGAATTCGGTACTGGTTGCTTGAAGGTTACTCCTGCTCACGACGTGAACGACTACATGCTCGGTGAAAAGTACAACCTCCCAAGCATCGACATCTTCAACGACAACGGTACACTCAGCGAAGCAGCTGGTCTCTATGTGGGTATGGACCGCTTCGATGTACGTAAGCAAATTGAACAA
>JAFYPV010000074.1 GCA_017559935.1 Bacteroides sp.
CTGGTACAGAACGTGGTATCACTGAACCTACTCCGACATTCTCTGCATGTTTTGGTGCTGCATTCTTGAGCTTGCACCCAACTAAGTATGCTGAAGAATTGGTTAAGAAAATGGAAAAGGTTGGTGCTAAGGCTTACTTGGTGAACACAGGTTGGAATGGTACTGGTAAGCGTATCTCTATCAAGGATACTCGTGGTATCATTGACGCTATCTTGGATGGTTCTATCAATACAGCTCCTACTAAGACTATCCCTTATTTCGATTTCGTTGTTCCAACAGAATTGCCGGGCGTAGATCCAGCTATCCTCGACCCACGTGATACTTATGCTGACGCTGCTCAGTGGGAAGAAAAGGCTAAGGACTTGGCTGGTCGCTTCATCAAGAACTTTGCTAAGTTTACAGGTAACGAAGCTGGTAAGGCTTTGGTTGCTGCTGGTCCGAAACTTTAATCGACCATTATTATATCAAGAGGGGCGCCATTGTGACGCCCCTCTTTTATTTAAATACTTAAATTTATTAGCATGAAAAAGATTATATATGTGGTCTTGATGGCTATGGTTGTTATGATGACTGCTTGCCAACAATCTAAGGAAGATTATATCAAGGAATTTAAGTTGTTTGTACACAAAGTTTCAGAAGAATGTTCTGACTATACAGACGCTAAATGGGAAGATGTTGCGAAGGAATTTGAGGCATTAGTGAAACAGGCAGAGAAATACGAGGATTTAACTACTGAAGAGAAGTTGGAAATCGCTGCAATTCAGGCTCAATATGCAGGTATTCAGGCAAAGAAAGGCATCAATAAGGTGATTGATGGTGTGAAGGATTTGTTTGGTGGTAAGAAGAATAAATAACTTGACTTATGAAGGCGTTAAAGTATTTATTGAGTATTGTATGTAGCGTTGCTCTGTTTAGCTGTACTGTTCCAGTTCAGCAGGAAGTGAAGAATCATGAAGGAAAGAATGCAGTGATTGAAACCATCATGACTCGCCGTAGTGTTCGCAAGTATCTGCCACAAGCTGTAAATCGTGACACTATGCAAGTTATTGTGGAATGTGGTATTAATGCACCGAATGCCATTAATCGTCAGGCTTGGGAAGTCCGCATTGTGGATAATCCGAAAGTCATCAAGAAGCTGACAGACCTTTATATAAAGGATAATCCGAAAGCAGCTGAAGATCCTAATTTTCAGAATATGTTCCGCAATGCTCCTACAGTCGCGTTTATTGCCAACGATACCACTTTCCCGTTCTCTCCGGTGGATTGTGGTTTAATGGCAGAAAACATGATTCTTTCGGCTTGGTCTATGGGTATTGGTTCTTGCTGCTTGGGCGGCCCTGCTCGCTTCATGACTAGCAATGCTGAAGCTTCTGGATATCTTGAGGAAATGGGCTTTTCTGAGAACTTTGAGTTGCTTTTCTGTATCGGTTTCGGTTATCCGGCAGAGACTCCGAAGGCTAAGCCTCGTAATGCAGAAAAGGTGAAGTTCATGGATTGATAAATATCTATACAATAAAAAAGGTTGCCATTTGGCAACCTTTTTTGTTGGGTTTATTCTTTATTAGCACGCTTGCGTTCCAATTCATCCAAAATGACTTTACGCATGCGCATGCTCTTAGGAGTTACTTCTACATACTCATCAGCCTTGATATATTCCAATGCTTCTTCGAGTGAGAATACCACTGGTGGAATGATACGAGCCTTATCGTCAGAACCAGAAGCACGCATGTTGGTCAATTTCTTTGATTTGGTTACGTTGATAACCAAGTCTTTTTCATGAACGTGTTCACCAACTACCTGACCGGCATATACTTCGTCTTGAGGGTAAATAAAGAACTTACCGCGGTCCTGTAACTTGTCGATAGCATAAGCAAAAGCAGTACCGCTTTCCATTGCAATCATTGAACCGTTGCTGCGACGTTCGATATCACCCTTGTATGGTTGGTATTCCTTGAAGCGGTGGGCCATAATAGCTTCACCTTGAGAGGCGGTCAATACATTGGTACGCAGGCCGATAATACCACGCGATGGCATATCGAATTCAATGTTTACACGGTCACCTTGGGTTTCCATAGATGTCATTTCGCCGCGACGGCGAGTAACCATATCGATCATCTTGCTGCTGAATTCTTCTGGTACGCTGATGGTAAGTTCTTCGATTGGTTCGCACTTTATACCATCGATTTCCTTGAAAATTACTTGTGGTTGACCAACTTGGAGTTCATAACCTTCGCGTCGCATGGTTTCAATCAAAACAGAGAGGTGCAATACACCACGACCAGATACAATCCACTTACCATCTTCGTTTTCAGTCTTGCGAACACGCAGAGCCAAGTTCTTGTCCAATTCCTTCTGCAAGCGTTCGTGGATGTGACGTGAAGTCACAAACTTGCCTTCCTTACCAAAGAATGGAGAATCGTTAATGGTGAAGAGCATGCTCATGGTTGGTTCATCAATAGCAATTGGTGGAAGTGGTTCCGGATTTTCGAAATCGCAGATTGTGTCACCAATTTCAAAGCCTTCTACACCAATGATGGCGCAGATGTCGCCTGATGATACACTTTCTACCTTCTTACGGCCAAGACCTTCGAATGTGTTGAGTTCCTTGATTTTTGATTTTACAAGGGCGCCATCGCGCTTAGCCAAAGTGATGTTCATGCCTTCCTTCAATGTTCCGCGATGTACACGGCCTACTGCGATACGTCCTGTATAAGCCGAATAGTCCAAAGAAGTGATGAGCATTTGTGGTGTTCCTTCCAGTTTTTCTGGTGCAGGGATATGCTTTACTATAGTGTCGAGCAATGGAGTAAGGCTATCGGTAGGAGTTTGCCAATCTTCGCTCATCCAATTGTTCTTGGCTGATCCGTAGATAACAGGGAAGTCCAACTGATCTTCAGTAGCGTTGAGGCTGAACATAAGGTCGAATACCATTTCGTATACTTCTTCTGGACGGCAATTGGGTTTATCTACCTTATTAACTACTACTATAGGCTTCAAGCCAATTTGTAATGCTTTCTGGAGTACAAAGCGTGTCTGAGGCATTGGCCCTTCGAATGCATCTACCAAAAGAATGCATCCGTCTGCCATATTCAATACACGTTCTACTTCGCCACCGAAGTCGGCGTGCCCCGGAGTATCAATAATGTTGATTTTAGTCCCATTATAATTGATGGAAACGTTTTTAGACAAGATAGTTATCCCTCTTTCACGTTCCAAATCATTGTTATCCAATACCAATTCGCCATTGGTTTGGTCATTGCGGAACAAGTGTCCCGCCAGCATCATCTTGTCCACAAGTGTAGTTTTACCATGGTCGACGTGGGCAATGATGGCAATGTTTCTGATGTCCTGCATACTATACCTATATATTTGAGTACAAAGGTACTACTTTTTGTTTAAATCTTATAGAGGGCTTTCCTCTTTTTTATCATTGTAACTCTCTTTACTGAAAGCCGATGGAGTTGTACCATAGAATTCAACGAAATGCTTGCGGAATGTTGGTATGTCATTATATCCAACCGCTTCTGCTGCTTCTTGCACATTATATTTCTTTGATTTCAGTAATTCGGCAGCTCTTTTAAGGCGTACCCCCCTTACGACTTCAATCAAAGTGAAGTTGGTCAATTGCTTGATTTTGCGATAAAGTGTTGGCTGGCTCATATTCAGCATTTCGGCCAACTTCTTCACGTTGAAATCTTCATTTTGAATGTTTTCATTGATTAATTGAAGTACCTTGGTAACCAATGGGTCTTCTGTATTTTCATTGTTACCTTCATTGTTTACGTCGGTCTCTTGCTCTTTCGTTTGAAGAGTAGGTATTAAAAGTTTAGTGTATGCCCTCTTCAATTCCATTCGATTCTTGATAAGGCGCTTGGACTTGCTCATGAGTACTTCAATGTCGAAAGGTTTTCTTACATAATCATCTGCACCCAACTCCATACCTTTTATAATATCTTCGTTGTTGGTCAGTGTTGTCAAGAGGATGATAGGGATATGACAAGTCTCCATATCTTCTTTTAAAGTACGGGTCAATTCAAATCCATCAACAACGCGTAATGCAGCCTCGGTGATAATCAAGTCCGGTAAGACCTTCTGAGCCATTTCAATACCTTCTTTACCGTCCTTGGCAAGATATACCGTTGCTTCGTTGGCAAATTGAAGTTTCAGGAATGTGCGGGTATCCTGATGTTCTTCCACAATCAAGACTTTAAACTTGCTTTGCGGTACTTTGGATTCTGTCGTGTCTTCCTTTTCCTTTTCATGTACTGGTATGATTAATGCTTCCTCACTTGCCGTAGAGTGGGTATGTATGTTGGCCTGAACGAAAACAATGTCTGTATCGTTTTCAAAATGTTCTTTACCTGTCGGAAGATAGAGCGTACTTTCTGTACCTTCGCCTGTCTTCTTTATGATTTTCAGCATACCATGATGTCTCTTTGCAATGTCCTTCATCAGCGTTAAGCCCAATTCATGGCTTTGGTGTATGATGGATTCAGCATCTTTACCGTCGTCTGAAATTCTGAAAACGCAAAATTCTTGTCCATCAATTACTTCTATACCTTGGGTGCAATGGATATTGCCGGCATAGTGGGTACGCTTGAATGCGTTCGACAGCATATTCTTGATGGTAAAATCAATCTTGGTATAGTCTACCCATATTTGTCTTGAATTCTTTTCTTGGCTATACTGGATATTGATAGGGCAGGCAGATATGATTTCGCGAGCATCACGGATAACAGAGTCTGTGATTTGTGATACAGGATAAGCAGACACTTCCAACTCCTGTTTACAGAGGTCTTGCTTGTGTATATTGATGAGTTGTTCGCATGCATCTTGAATATATAGCGAATTGCGGTGTGCCAATTTGAATTTCTGTTTCAATTCTGGAGAGTAATCGTCGTTTCCTGTGATCTCTTTCAAAGAATTGGAAATGATGGAAAGAGGTGTACGCAAATCTTGTGCAATAGAGGCTTGGATGCTACTGCGCAATTGATGTTGCTTTTTCTCCATTTCTTTGGAGTCTTTGACACTTTGCAATTCATCTACCAGTTTCTGCTGTTTTTCTTGGTGTAATTTTTGATGTTCCTTGATCTTATGGAAGAAACGGTACACGATGATTCCACCAGCTACTATAACCAAGGAATAACCGATCAAAGCCCATAAACTGAATACCCAGTGGTTGGATACTTTCAATTTTAATGTAGTGATTTCCTCTCCACCTGGGCTTGGGTATACCGGCTTTATTTCCAATTGATATTCTCCTGCCTCAATTTCATCTAAAACGATTTCGTTCTGGCTGTTTTCTTTCCAGATGGTATCTGTGGGGAGTATACGGTAAACGGTTTTATTCTGTACGGAATTATAATTCAACTTGCTGAACATCAGTCTGACATGATCGCCCTTGGTCAAGTTGATTTCTTTGGCTTCGTAAATAGCCTGATTGTCCAATACCATTTTTTTGGCATTGACTTCAATGTCTGTAATATGAACTTTCTTTCTAGGCAAATCCTTCAACTTGACAGGATCGAAAAAGAGCAAGTCGGGCATATTGCCCCATAATAATTTGCTGTCGTTCAGTCGGCAAACGATTGGGTTGTTGCCAGACATGGGGTAAGAGAAATAAACGGCTGTCTTATTGTGGATGGAAATGATACTTTCATTGCTTCCTGCCCAAGTATTCCCGTTTCTGTCATCAATCATACAGGTTATATGTCCGTAGGGTATTGCTTCCCGCAAGACAATGTAGTTGATGATCTTGTTCTTGTCCATGCGTACAATCTTGTCCGGGTAAGAAACCAAAATTTGGTTGGTGTTGGTTACGTGCAGGGACAATACATCGTTGGGGGTTAATCCTACTTCTGTTTCAAAACCACCAATCATGTTGATGCAGTTAGGGATTTCCAATGGTACATTTGCTTCGTACAAGCCGTTTTCAGTTCCTAGCCACATCACGCCTTCAGCGTCTTCCGCTATACAGTTTATTTTTCCGTATGGTTCGTGATAATGTTTGTAAACCAACCATTTGTCGATGTTTTCATCATAGATTCCGATGGATGTTTCTGTGGCTACCCATAGACGATTGCGCGAATTCATGAAAAGGTTTTTCACGCGAAACTCCTCTGTCGGATTCTTGACAGTATCCGGCAGGGCAATGCTGGTTAGTTCTCCAGTGCTTGGATTCAGTTTTTGAATGGTGCCTTTTTCACAACCTATCCAAATATTCCCGTTTCGATCTTTCTGTAAGTGATAGCTTGCATCCTTGTCTGCTTGGTCCCAGGAGGTAAATCGGGTATCTTTGGTCAGATTGTTGTCTGTACTTTTCTGGATACCGTAGTTTCTTGTTCCTAGCCAAATATATCCTTGGGCATCTTGAACAATGTCGTTGATGTGATAGATGTTTTCTTGTAGTTTTATCCGATAAGCATAGCTCTTGCTAATGTTTTGACGAACCAAGCCATTGCCGTAGGTACCAATCCACAATACATGATTGTCGGTATCATAGTATAATTTGTTTATTCTGTTACGGATGAGTTGTTCGTATTGTCTTTCGTAGGTAACTCTTCTGTGGACGTTATAATTGGTCTGAAGGTAATGGTCCCCTTCAAATATCAGTTCGTAAATGAAACGTTTGTTGGAAATGGCAAAGCGGTTGTCTTTTAGGTAACTGATTTCGCTGATGGATGGCTGCTTATAGTCAGAACTATTGTTGTCAATCTTGATCTGACGGAAGTTCTTTTCCTTCAGATGATAGCAGATGATTCCTTCGAATTGGCCACAAATAAACAAATAATCATGGATGGGGTAAATTTTCTGGATGTCTTTGGAACAGATATTCCATTCTTGGCAACTGATTGTTTCGCTTTTTTGAGTTTGAGTATGGTAGACAATCAATTGGTCGTTTCTGTCAGCCAAGTAAAGAATATGGTTCTGACCGCTCAAAACCATATTCAGTTTCTTGTCTTGAATGAGGAGTCTTGCGTCCAATTTCATCACTTCGCCTTCCGGCTTAGCATCAAGTTGGCTAAGTCCGTTAGGTGTCAGTGCATATAGAGTATTGCCAGTAGAGTAAAATTGATGTATGTGCTCTTGCTTAAGGTCGCCTTCCCATTGTATAGGCATGTATTTCTCTTGTATTTTGTCGAAGCAGACAATGATTCCATCTTCGCATTTGGCCCATAAATATCTATCTTCTGTCTCCTCGATGTTGTTGATGGAAATAGGTTCTCTTCCGCCAGGTCTTGACATGTTGTAAATGTGGAAAAAATTTCCGTCATAGCGGGTCAGACCTATATCTGTTCCTATCCACATAAAACCTTTTCGGTCTTGATGGATTTCATTGACTGTATTGTTTCCTAATCCCTGTTGTTCTGTGAGTTGCTGAATGTCTAGTTGCCCATAAGTATGGGTACTACCCCAAAACAGGACAAGGCATATGATAGATAAAATGTGAAAATGTCTTTGTTTCATTGTTCCTTTTCTTGATTAACAAGCAAAGGTAATCATTTTATTTTTCTTAATGTTAACCAAAAATGATTTTTTAGGGCCTTATTATAAGGTATATGTGAACTCAGCCTTGTTGTTGGCCGGGCAATAAGTTCCTTTGACGGTTACAGGAACTTGGATGTAGTTGTAGCCTTCATCCAGAATCTTGAAATAAAGGAAACTTGGGCTTTCAAACTTGTTGTTGCCGGTAGCATTGTCGGTAGAGAAGGAGAAACCTTTGATGTACCATTCAAAAGTGTTGGCGGAACAATTGGCTTCGTAACTTTTGTAGTAAACGACATCGGTCTTGTAATCCTTCTGCATGTGCAATTGGATCGTAAAGATGTATTTATGACCGATGGTTTCATCCATAGTGATATCTACGTCTTCATGATCGCCGTGCGGATTTTCCTTTACGGCGCAATGTTTCTCGGATTGAGTATGTGCCTTGAGGTTTGACAATATGTTGCAAGCCTCCTCGATACTGATACTAGGAAGTTCCTCTAGATGAAGTTTTTTGAATGCTTGATCGGTAGTAGCCAAACTGCGGGCTCCATAAGATGATGTCAACGAGTTGATGGTTTCAACTTGTTCCATAGGGTCATTGTCATAAGCGATACATGCTGTCATGCTCAACATAAAGAGCACGGCAACAAACAAAATAGAACTTTTCATAATAAGAACGATTTTTATTGTTTATGCTTTTGTAATGACTGACCCACTGTCATTACGATGCAAATGTAGGTGTTTTATTCACTTCTGCAAAAGTTTTGTGGGTAAAATATGTAGTGATATTCTTGTTTTAACTTTTATTTTATTTTTCTAATGAACTGAAAACCATCTATATCCGAAAGTTTGAATAAAATGCCCATGCTTTGAATAATTTACCCATGCTTGCTAAATGACGGGTGACGTTTTCGTTTCTATGCCCTCTAGTTTGAAGGGTAAATCTTTTTAATTTCAGGACTGAATGGATTTTGTCTAAAAGTCCTACTACGGAAGATGAAAAATCCAATCGGCATGTTTGGCTCTATCACATACTTTTGCAACAGAAAAAATTAAGTTAAACTAAAAAACAAGGAACAATGAGTAGAAAAGTATTGATTGTATTGGGTTACCTGCTCTGCACTACATTGGCATTTGGACAGGTTACGGTCAAAACCAATGTTCCGTTGGATATTGTTCGTATTCCCAATTTAGGATTTGAAGTAGGATTGAGTAAGAAGTTCACGTTGGATGTACCTTTTTATTATAATCCATGGAAGTATTCAGACTCCAAGCAAATGAAATTATCAATGGTGCAACCAGAATTGCGTTATTGGTTGTGTGACAAGTTTAATGGCCATTTCTTTGGTGTACATGGAATGGTTGGAAATTATCAGACGACAGGTATAGATCTTCCTTTCTCTGTTTTCGATGATTTGGATAAGTATCGATATAAAGGTAATTTCTATGGTGGCGGTATTTCATATGGCTATCAGTTTATTCTTGGTCGCCATTGGAATTTGGAAGCAACCATTGGTGTAGGTTATGCTTATGTTGATTACAAAAAGTATGAATGTAAGGAGTGTGGCAAGCAGGTCGAAAAGTCGAACAAGAACTATCTTGGTCCTACCAAGGCTGCCTTGAACTTGATTTATTTATTCTAAAAAGGAGGATGCTATGAAACGTATATATATCTTATTAACATTAATGACATGGTGTGTCCTGCCGATGATGGCGCAAAGCATCGCCGGTGGTGATATTAAAATAGCAAAGCAATCGGTTTCCATCAGCGATAATAATATGATTCTAGTGGGTATGGATATCACCATCCCGGCAGAAATGGAGATTCCTTCTGATCTGATGCTGAAATTAACCCCTGTTCTTCATAATGAAGATGAAAGTGTGAACAAGACATTGCCGCCGGTTGTCGTTTATGGGCGTCGTAGAGCCATCGTTAATGAACGCGAGGGTAGTGTGCCAAAGGAGGCTTTTGATGTGCTACGTAGAAAGAATAATCAGGAGCAGACCATTAATTACACGGCTAGACTTCCTTTCGAAGTATGGATGCATAAATCACAACTTGAATTGATGGCCGATTTGTATGGTTGCGCCAATTGCTTGCAAGAAGAAGAACGTGCTATGGTAATGCCGGTACATTTGGTACGCTACGTTATTCAGCCTCACATTGCTTTCGTTACTCCTGAAGTGGAAGCTGTTAAGGCACGTGCAGAAGAAGGAAGGGCTTATTTGGATTTCCCGGTAAACCTGATGAAGATTTATCCGGACTATCGCAATAACTCGGTAGAATTGAAGAAGATCATTTCTACCATCGAACTGGTAAAGAACGATAAGAATACTCAGATTACAGAAGTTGATATCGAAGGGTATGCTTCGCCTGAAGGTTCTTATAAGACCAATACCCGTTTGGCACAGGGACGTGCAGAAGCACTGAAGGATTATGTGCAGGGACTTTATCATTTCGAAAAGGACTTTATTAAGGTAACTTCCGTACCTGAAGATTGGAAAGGACTACGCAATTATGTAGCCAACAGTGATTGGGTTAAAAAGGATGAACTTTTGGCTATCATTGATGATGTAACATTGGATTATGATACTCGTGAGTTACGTTTACGTACCATAGACGGTGGCAAGGCTTATGCCACTCTCTTGAAAGAATGTTATCCGGCTTTGAGACATTCTGATTATAAGGTACAATATGTAGTACGCGGATTCTCCGTGGACGAAGCCAAAGAAATTATAACTAAACGACCACAACAATTGAGCTTGAATGAAATGTTCCAAGTGGCTCAGACTTACCAAAGTGGAAGTGAAGAGTTTAATGAAGTGTTCGAGGTAGCAGTGAGAATGTTCCCTGATGACCCAACAGCTAACATTAATGCTGCTGCCATCGAGCTTCAGCAAGGAAACTGGAAGCAAGCTGAAAAGTACCTGCTTAAATCTGACCCACTGGTAGGTACTACCAAGAACAACAAGGGGGTCTTGTATATGATGCAAGGTCAACTGGACAAGGCTGAGGCTCTGTTCAACGAGGCGAAAGCACTGGGAAGTGCGGAAGCAGCGAAAAACTTGGAGGAGATTTCCAAGAAGCGCAGAGACAACGCTTTGTACGGTGAATGATATCCGGAAGTTGTTTTACGAAGAGAAGAGCCGGAATGGTGAA
>JAFYPV010000075.1 GCA_017559935.1 Bacteroides sp.
AGTTTCGGTCTGTCCGAATCCTTCCATCAAACGGATGCCTGTTATCTTCAAAAATGTTTCGTATACGGAATAGTTCAAGGCTTCACCCGCAGTCGTACAATATTCCAACGAAGAAAGATCGTACTTACTGATATCTTCCTTAATCAAGAAGCGGAAGATAGTCGGAGGTGCACAAAGGGAAGTAATTTTGCAATCCTGGATCTTCTGCAAGATGTCTGCTGGTGTAAACTTTTCATGGTCGTACACAAAGATATTGGCTCCAGCCAGCATCTGTCCATAAAGTTTGCCCCAAGCAGCCTTACCCCAACCGGTATCGGCAATGGTCAGGTGCAAACTGTTCTCATGCAAATTGTGCCAAAATGCACCTGTAGAGATGTGTCCCAATGGATAAGTAAAGTCATGTGCAACCATCTTCGGTTCGCCTGTCGTACCGCTAGTGAAATACATCAGCATGATATCATCATTGGTATTCGGTTGTACAGGCTTTACGAAAGGTGCCGCATGAGCAATTCCTTCCTGGAAATCCTTGAATCCTTCCGGCATACCCGGACCGATGCTTACCACATGCTTCAAAGACGGACAAGTAGGCATGGCTTCAATGACATGGTCGGTAATCACATTCTCTCCAGCACAAACAATCATCTTAATATCGGCTGCATTGCAACGGTAAACAATGTCCTTCTTGGTCAACAAGTGAGTAGCCGGGATAGCCACCGCTCCCAGTTTATGCAAAGCGATGATACTGAACCAAAACTCAATACGACGTTTCAATACGAGCATGACCATATCGCCATGGCCGATACCCAAACTTTGGAAATAAGAAGCCGTAGCATCGGTCTTTTCCTTCAATTCGGCAAACGTATATTGATGTTCCATTCCCTGGTCATTGGTCCAAAGAATGGCTTTCTTGTTGGGCTGTTCAGCGGCCCAAGCATCGACTACATCGTAGCCGAAGTTAAAGTTTTCCGGGACCTCTATCTTAAAGTTCTTTCTAAAATCCTCCTGCGAGGTATATTTCGTCTGTTTTACAAATCTTTCCAACATAATACCTTTTCCTCCTTCTTACATGATAATCGCCAAGAACTTCACAGTCTTGCCATCCAAAGCCTGCATGCCATGCGGTCTGGTTGAGTCGAAATACAAACTGTCACCTTCGTTCAAGATGATATCCTTACCATCAATATTCAAAAGCAGACGACCTTCCATAACCATGTTGAATTCCTGACCTTCGTGCGAATTGAGGTGCAACGGAGTTCCTTCCGGTTTCGGTTCAACGGTCACAATGAACGGATCGGCAATACGACGACGGAATCCAGAAGCCAATGCTTCATACTTGTAAGCCTTGGTACGCTCCACCGATACGCCTGCGCCCTTACGAGTCAGAAAGTAAGAACTCATCTTCGGTTCTTCACCAAACATCAGCACATCCAAAGAAACATCATACTTACGGGCAATCTGCTGTAAAGCGCTAACAGAAATATCCTTGTTGCCGCTTTCCATTTCCAAATATGCTTCCAACGGCATTTGGCAACTTTCTGCCACTTCTTCCGGAGTAAGATCGAGTACGTCACGCAAGCCACGCAAACGTTCCGCTATTTGTTTTATTTGTTCGTTCATAATCCAATTCTATTACATTTTGGCGCAAATATAATCATTTCCCTTATTTTACGCAACTTACTTTCATGGCTTTGATTACGGCCGATGAAAATCCTTCGTGTTCCAACTCGTTGATACCACGAATGGTTATACCTCCTGGAGTAGTCACCTTATCGATTTCTACCGAAGGATGAGTATCATTATTCAGAATCAACGAAGCCGCACCTTTTACCGATTGTGCCACCATACGTTGGGCATCTTTCGGATAAACGCCCAATTCAATGCCTGCCTGCATAGCCGCCTGAATGTACTTCAACACATAAGCAATACCACAGGAAGTCAAAGCAGTAGTAGCAGCCATTTGCTTTTCGGGAATCAGCATGGCCAATCCCATTTCATTGAAAATGTCTAGCATCAGTTGTTCCTGTTCCTTGGATGCATGATGACTGGCAATCAGCGTCATGCTTTCCAATTGAGAAATGGCCGTATTCGGAATGATACGAAAAACAGGCATCTTCTCTCCTACCCAACTCTCATACTGTTCGAACGAAATTCCGGCCGCAACCGAAATCAGTATCTGCTTCTCTGCATCAAGCGGCAATTCCTTAATTACCGGTTCAATAAACCATGGCTTCACCGCCAAAAGTACAATATCGGCATCCCTAACTGCGTCCACGTTGCTATGAGTCACCTGCATATCAGGGAACTCCGCTTTCAACACATCTAACTTTCCTTGACTTGGATTGGACACGCAAATGTCTTCTGCCTGAACAATGGTTCCTTTGGCCAATCCACGGGCTATGGCTCCGCCCATGTTGCCTGCTCCTATGATTGCTATTTTCATTTTTCCTATCTTTATAAAACACAGAATGGGTGTACTTCGCACACCCATTCTACTTATTCTTAAAGTACTTCCTTAAATCGTTTCAAGAATTCTTCCGCTTCTTCCATGCTCAAACAGAGCGGTGGCAACAAACGGATCACATTGGTACCGCTGACTCCAGTAAATACTTTCTTTTCAAAAAGTAAGTTGCGACGGATATCCTTGATAGGTTCTTCAAACTCCATACCAATCATCAAACCTTGGCCACGCACTTCCTTGATTTGCGGGAACTTCTTCAATTCTTCCATCAAATAAGCACCTACCTTAGCCGCATTTTCCACC
>JAFYPV010000076.1 GCA_017559935.1 Bacteroides sp.
AGAGATGAGCAACAACGCGCCACCCATAGCTGCGATAGCTACTGTATTAGCACCCAATGGCAAAGCCAAAAGCAAATAGCCAAGGAACATGATTGTGATACCGATGGTCACCATTTTACCATAACCCAACTTGTCGGCAGCGATACCACCGAACAAAGGCATAAAGTAAACAAGACCTAAGAATGTAGAATAAATCGTACCTGCAGTTGCGGCAGAGAAGCCGAAATTAGCCTGCAAGAACAACACGAATACCGCCAACATGGTGTAGTAACCAAAGCGTTCACCCGTGTTTGCTAACGCTAATGCGTATAACCCTTTGGGTTGTCCTTCAAACATAGATTAAATTGATTTAAATTATTATTAATGAATTGTTTATATAATTTCCAATCGTTATAGTACCCTCTGTGGTGCATTTATATTCCGACTTTTTAGTGACAAAAAAGGAAATATCTGCAAATATAAGGAAAAAAGTTGGATATTAAACGATTAGTTCTATTAATCGTTGAAAAGGGCACAAATTGTCGCTCTAGACTGATTGATGAGGTCTTGAGGAGCCAGCTTGATTTGTAATCCTCTAACACCAGCACTGACAAAAATAAAAGGAAAATCCAGGCAGCTCTGATGAATGTAGGTCGGGAAATGTTTCTTCATGCCAATGGGTGAACAACCACCACGGATGTAACCGGTGAGCGGAAGCAGGTCTTTCATCGGGATTAAGTCACACTTTTTATTGCCCGATACTTTAGCGGCCAATTTTAAATCTACCTCGTGTTCACCGGGAATAACGCATACAAAGTAGCCTGATTTTTCTCCATATAAGACCAATGTCTTGAATACTTGGTCGATGTTTTCGCCCAGACTTTCGGCAACATGCGGTGCACTTAAATCGTTTTCATCAACTTCGTAAGGAATCAATTCGTATTTTACCTTTGCCTTATCCAGCAAACGTGCTACATTGGTCTTGTTTATCTTTTCTTTCATTTTAATTCTTCTTTAATAAATGGAGGGGTGTATCCTAGCTTGCTCTCGGCCACTTCTTCCGGTGTGCCGGCTGAAAGCAATTGTCCTCCTCCCCGTCCGCCTTCAGGTCCCATATCGATGATGTAGTCGGCTAATTTGATGACATCTAGATTATGTTCGATGACAATGACTGTATTACCCTTATCGACCAAACGATTCAATACATTCATCAATACACGAATATCTTCAAAGTGCAAACCTGTGGTTGGTTCATCTAAGATATAAACGGTCTTTCCTGTATCTTTTTTGGAAAGTTCGGTTGCAAGTTTTACGCGTTGGCTTTCTCCACCGGATAAAGTGGTAGAAGGTTGTCCGAGTTTGATATATCCCAAACCTACTTCTTGAAGCACTTTAATCTTATTCAGGATGGTTGGTATATTTTCAAAAAACTCTACCGCCCGGTTAATGGTCATATCAAGAACATCGGCTATGGATTTTCCTTTATAGCGTACTTCCAATGTTTCGCGGTTGTATCGTTTGCCATGGCATGTTTCGCAAGGTACCAATACATCGGGCAGGAAGTTCATTTCAATGGTCTTGTAACCATTTCCGCTACAAGTTTCACAACGGCCTCCCGAAACATTGAACGAGAATCGTCCCGGCTTGTAGCCACGGATTTTGGCTTCCGGCAAATTGACGAACAAATTGCGGATGTCCGAGAATACACCGGTATAGGTAGCCGGATTTGAGCGAGGGGTACGCCCCAACGGAGATTGGTCCACATTGACTACCTTGTCGATGTATTCCAGTCCTTCGATACTATCGTAGGGCAAAGGATCTTGTAATGAACGATAGAAATGTTGCGAAAGAATTGGTTGCAAGGTATCGTTGATTAGTGTCGATTTTCCACTACCTGATACTCCTGTTACGCATATCAGTTTGCCAAGTGGAAATTCTACATCTACATTTTTCAAATTGTTACCTCTTGCTCCTCTTATCCATAAGGAATTTCCATTACCCTTTCGTCGTTCGGCAGGAATTTCTATCTTCATCTGTCCGGTGAGGTATTGTGAGGTCAGTGTTTCTTTGTGTAGCATCTCTCTGGGTGTTCCTTGGAAGACTACTTCCCCACCCATGCGACCGGCTTTGGGTCCCATATCTATGATATAGTCGGATTCCAGCATCATATCCTTGTCATGCTCTACCACAATGACAGAGTTTCCTGTATCGCGGAGTTTCTTCAAGGAATTGATGAGGCGGAGGTTATCGCGTTGGTGTAAGCCGATACTTGGTTCGTCGAGGATGTAAAGTACATTCACAAGTTGCGAGCCAATCTGGGTAGCTAGACGGATACGTTGGCTCTCTCCACCTGACAAAGATACTGATGTACGATTGAGCGAAAGATAGTCCAAACCTACATCCAGCAAGAAACGGAGACGGCTTTTGAGTTCTTTCAGAATCTCTGCTGCAATTTTCTGTTGCTTTTCTTCCAGATATGGATTCACATTTTCCAACCAGTCGTATAGCTCGCTGATGTCCATGCTAGCCAATTCATAGATGTTTTTGTCATGGATACGGAAGTGTAGTGCTTCGCGGTTTAGACGAGCACCTTTACATTCCGGACATACATCGGTCTTGGCAAATTGGTCAGCCCATTTCTGTGCGGTAGCAGAGGCTTCTTTTTCCTGCATCATCTGGATATATTTCACGATACCTTCGTAAGTAGTAAAATAGTCCGAAGTAGTATGGATCAAGCTGCTTTTGATTTTTATCCGCTCATCGGAACCGTGAAGTACATCTTGGATCGCTTCTTCCGGAAAATCTTTCAATGGAGTCTTTAGAGTCAAATCATATTTTTCCAATAAAGCTTCCAATTGCCAGAATATCATCACATTCTTATACTTACCGAGTGGCGCAATTCCTCCTTCGTGGATGGAAAGTTCACGGTCGGGTATTACTTTTTCGATATCAATCAGATTGACATAACCCAATCCTTTGCATCGGTGGCAAGCACCTTGAGGAGAATTGAATGAGAAATTATGGGGAGCAGGTTCCTTGTAGGATAAACCTGTTACCGGGCACATTAACCGTTTGCTGTAATGACGGGTTTCATTGGTATTGGCATCCAATATCATAATCAAGCCATCGCCTTGCTGCATGGCAGTAGCTACACTTTCTTTTAATCGTTTATCGTCCTTGTCGGCTACCACCATTTTATCAATAACCACTTCAATATCGTGGTTTTTGTAACGGTCGAGTTTCATGCCATGCAAGATTTCACGAACTTCACCATCTACACGGACATAGAGGTATCCTTTCTTTCGTACTTGCTCGAACAGTTCCTTGTAATGTCCTTTACGGGTACGTACTAATGGAGCCAACAGATAGATTCGTTTACCATGATATTCCTGATGAATGAGTTCAAGAATCTTTTCTTCGGTATATTTTACCATCTTCTCTCCCGACAGATACGAATATGCAATTCCGGCACGGGCAAAAAGCAGACGCAGATAGTCATAGATTTCGGTAGTTGTACCTACTGTAGAACGAGGGTTCTTGTTGGTGGTCTTTTGTTCAATGGAAATGACAGGGCTAAGACCGGTAATCTTGTCTACATCCGGGCGTTCCATCCCACCGAGGAAATTACGGGCATACACCGAAAATGTTTCGATGTATCGGCGTTGTCCTTCTGCAAAAATGGTGTCAAAAGCCAAGGATGATTTACCGCTACCGCTCAATCCGGTAATGACCGTTAAACTATCGCGGGGTATCTCCACATCAATATTCTTCAGGTTGTGTACACGGGCACCATATACATTGATATATTCTTTTTCTTCCATGATATTTGTCTGCTTAATCACGCAAATATAACCTTTCTCGCTGATATATTTCATTAAAAAGTCCAATAATATTTCGCTTTCCAATTATATAATGTGAGGGAAAAGGAATTTTTTGTACTTTTGTAACTTGTAAAAAACTATACTTGCATTATGAAGTTTATTCAAGCAATCTATTTGGCGGCGGCTTTGTCCGTTTCGTCTGCCGGAATGATGTGGGCTCAAAGCACTTCCGGTCATTTTATGCATACCGTTACCAAGGGACAAAGCTTATATTCCATATCGAGCATGTACAATGTCTCCATTGCAGATATTGTGAAACTGAATCCGGGAAGTGATGAAAAAATCAAAGTAGGACAATCATTGAAAATACCTCAGACTAGTGCGGGTAATCAGGTGATTTTCCATACCATTCAAGCTGGAGAAACGTTATATAAGCTAAGTGTGAAGCATGGAGTTTCTGTAGAACGCATCTGTCGCGCCAATCCAGGATTGAGTGTGAAGAATTTTCGTGTGGGTCAAGTGATTGCGATACCTCCTACAGGAAAAGCTTCTGCAGATGTGAAGGAGGAACAGGTACAAGTAGAGACGCCTCAAGCACCAGTAGTACAAAAAAATGAACCGTTGAAGCCAAAGTGTCGTGACATGCACAAAATTGAACGGAAAGAAACGGTGTACAGTATTAGTAGGATGTATGGCATTACAGAAGATGAATTGATAGCTGCCAATCCGGAGATCAAGGATAAGAAGCTGAAGAAAGGCAAATTCCTTTGTATTCCATATGCTAAGGAAGCTTCGAAAGGAACTCCAGTAATTCCGGTGCAAGATACGGATGCAAACTTGACTGATGCTCAGTTATTCGACAAGAATAAGATTGAAAACAAAAAGATATCTACCATTAAGGCAGCTGTTGTATTGCCGTTCAATACTGATGGTACCGGTACTAAGGATGAACAGGTGCGTATGGTGGAATATTACGAAGGTTTCTTGATGGCAGTGGATAGCTTGAAGGAAAAAGGCGTTTCCATTGATTTGTATACTTACGATAGTGGAAAGACTACGGCTTCTGTAGATCAGGTTTTGAATAAGCCAGAGATGAAATCGATGGATATCATATTTGGTCCAGCTTATTCTGCGCAAGTAAAGCCTATGGCTGATTTTGCAGAGAAGAATAATATCCGTTTGGTTGTTCCTTTTTCTTCGCAGGGTGATGATGTCTTTAATAATCCGTTTATCTATCTGATAAATACTCCTCAGTCCTATTTGTATTCGGAGGTGTATGAGCATTATATTCGTAAGTTCCCGAATGCGAATGTAGTCTTTTTGGATGCAGAAACCGGACATACCGATAAGGCTGACTTTATCAAAGGATTGAAGGAAGAATTGAAGAACAATCAGATTACCTTCAAGGAATTGAAAGGTGAAAATATCAATCCGGATGGTATGAAGTTGGTTGTAGACTCTTTGCGGGAGAATGTGATTATACCGACCTCGGGAAGAAATGTAGCTTTGATTAAGGTTTTGCCGCAAATGGTTATAACTAGTCGTGAACATCCAAACTATAACATGAAATTGTTTGGCTATCCAGAATGGCAAACTTATACAGATGACCACTTAGCAAGCTTCTTTGAATTGGATACTTATTTCTATTCTTCGTTCTATACGAATAATCTGTTTCCGGAAGCTATCCAATTTACGAATGCTTATCGGAAATGGTATAGTAAGGATATGGCCAATACATTCCCAAAATATGGTATGTTAGGATTCGATACGGCTTTCTTCTTTTTGAATGGTTTGCATAAGTATGGCAGTAATTTTGAGGAAAGTATGAATCAAATGCAACTCACTCCTATTCAGACGGGCTTCAAGTTCGATCGAGTGAACAATTGGGGTGGATTTATCAATCGTAAGGTGTTCTTTGTTAACTTTACAAAGAATTTTGAACTGATTAAATTGGATTTTGAATGAAAATGAAGAAATTGATTGTATCATCATTGGCATGTTTGTTGACTTTGCCAATGATGGCTCAATTGGGTGAAGAACGTCATAATTTAGCTGTTGGTGTAAACTTGGGTATGAATATGGCTCAAGTTGAGTTCACACCTCTGATTAAACAGAAATCTCTGAATGGAATGGGGTTTGGGATGACAGCCCGCTACATATCGGAAAAGTATTTCAATATGATATGTGGTATTCAAGCTGAAATTAACTATACCCAACGCGGATGGAAAGAAAATATAGAGGATGGTACAGGAAATACCTATAGTCGAATCATGAATTATGTAGAAGTTCCTTTATTGGCTCATTTGGCTTTTGGAAAAGATGCTTTGGATAAAGGTGTGAAGTTTTTTGTCAATATGGGACCTCAAGTTGCTTTTTTCTTGAATGAAAAGGAAAAGATGAGTGAGAATTGGGATCCTTCTAATCGACCGAATGGAGTCAATCAACAGTATGGTAAGCTGGTAGAGAATAAGTTTGATTACGGTCTTCTTGGAGGCATTGGAATGGAGTTGAGTACTGGTGTCGGTCATTTTCTATTAGAAGGAAGATATTTTTATGGGTTGGCTGATTTTTGGGGAAGCTCCAAAAAAGATGACTTTGGCCGATCGGGGCACTCTTATATGGGAGTTAAGCTGACATATTTGTTTGATATCATAAAATAAAAAAGGAGAGTTTTAAACTCTCCTTTTTTATTGTGTTATCTAATTTTATCTTAATCGATCGTATGCTTTGACCAAAGCTTCATCTGCACCAATACCTCGGATTGCAAGCCAATTTAGGATAATTCCTACTAAAGGCAAACAGATACTCCATGAAGCACTGAAAGTTGTGTCTTCTGCCAACATAAAGATATATGCAATTAAAGCCATGTAATAACCAATCAGCATAACACTGCTGAAAATTGTCAATCGGATTTGCAACATACGCTTCTTGAATAAGAAGATAGTGCCGAAAGAAAGAACGGCTACTACTAAAAGAATGGTAAACAATGCCCATGTTACATAATCTTTAGTACCATCTGGCAAAGTGATACAAAGATTGCTGAGCTCGCTGATTTCATTGGTGCTGGCAATAATGGAACCTATAGGGCTACACATGCATATAATTGTTAATATAGTGACAGCCAGAAGGTATATAGATTGTATTCGTTGAATCATAATATCATTATTATAAGTTGATAATATAAAGAAAGGCCGCTTTCGGTTGGGAAACGGCCTTTCTGAAAGTACCTTTGATTATTGGAGTTTTTCTTTTTCCTTAGCTGGGTTACGATGGTATACCTTACCTTCCATGTATTCTTGAGTAGCAATCAAGGTTGGTTTCGGCAACTTTTCGTAATAGCGCGAGATTTCGATCTGCTCTCTATTTTCGAAGACTTCTTCCAAGTTATCATTGTATGAAGCAAATTCTTGCAATTTCTTGGAAAGTTCGTTCTTCATTTCAAGACCAATCTGGTTGGCACGTTTACCGATGATAGCTACGGTTTCGTATACATTACCAGTATCTTCACACAAATCCATCATATTACGAGTGACAGTATTTGTCGGAGCGTTTGTCTTTTTGTAATCCATAATTCTTTATTCTATATTTTTATTCGTTTAATTCTTTCACATATTTGCTCGCATCTTTATAGATGTTTTCCACTTCTTTCAAATATTTGCTTTCAGGGAATTCATTCTTGAATGCATAATATTCGTCGATGGTTTCACGCATACGTTCTTCTTTCTTTTCCAAGATACTCTCAGTTCCCAATTTATACTTAGCTCTTAACAGGAGAATGGAAATTTCTTCACGCATGCTAGTGTAAGGATAGTCTTTCAATGCATTTTGTGCAGTGGTAATACATGCTAAGAAATTGTTTCCGTTGATGCGTCCGTCTGCTGTCTGTGATGCATTACCATTGTAGGTGCCCAAGTCGTAATAAAGCTTAGCTGACAAATAGTCTTTCATTACCAATTTGTCCTGTAAGCTGAAAATCATGAGCTGTGCTTCTGTCTTGCGTTTGCTATTCGGAAAATATTCCATGAATAATTGCAGCTCAGAAATAGCGTTAAATGTACTTGTTTGGTCTAGACGAGGTTCAGGTGTGTCTAGAAACAAAGCCTTTCCTGCATGGAAACGAGACAATTCTGTAAATTTACCATTAGGATAGGTATTGTAATAAGTCGTAAAGTAATGACTGGCAGTAATGTAGTCTTCTTGATTATAGTAAGCCATTCCTAACATATAAAGCGACTCTTCTGCATTTTCAGTACCTTTCAAGATTGTAATCAGCTCTTCCAGAAGTGTGGTAGCCTTAGTGTATTGGCCCTTACCAAAATAACTTTTGGCAGCTTCGTACTTATATTCATAATCTGTGCTTTTCAATACTTTATTGTATTCACCACAAGAAGTAAAGAAAGCACCTGATAATAGGGCTATTGCTATATACTTTTTCATCTTATTCGAAATAATTGTGCAAATTTACGCCTTTCCACCGAATAATACAACAACGAATATGTTTTTTAATACTAAAAAGTCTACAAAAATGAGATTAATGACGACTGATGCACCTGTTTTATAGGAAAATGTATACCTTTACACTTCTAATTCGTTGCACTTTTATGAAATTTGAACTGATTTCTGATTATCAACCGACGGGTGACCAACCGGAAGCGATTGCCCAACTGACTGAAGGTGTTCTTCAAGGAGTACCGGCACAGACATTATTAGGGGTGACTGGATCGGGAAAGACTTTCACGATTGCTAATGTCATTAAAAACATCAATAAGCCTACGTTGATTTTGAGCCATAATAAAACGTTGGCTGCACAGCTTTATGGGGAATTCAGAACTTTCTTTCCGAATAATGCAGTGGAGTATTATGTGTCTTATTATGATTATTATCAGCCGGAGGCATATTTGCCTTCTACAGATACCTATATTGAGAAGGATTTGGCTATCAATGATGAAATTGATAAGCTTCGTCTGGCAGCCACTTCAGCTCTACTTTCAGGACGAAAAGATGTAATCGTTATCTCTTCTGTATCTTGTATCTATGGTATGGGTAATCCGGCTGATTTCTATGAGAATGTAATAGAAATTAAAAGGGGAAAGTTGATAGACCGCAATGTTTTCCTTCGACGCTTGGTTGATAGTTTATATGTTCGCAATGATTTGGATTTGAATCGTGGAAACTTTCGGGTGAAGGGAGATACGGTGGATATCTATTTGGCCTATAGTGACAATCTTCTTCGGGTGATGTTTTGGGACGACGAGATTGATGCAATTGAAGAAGTGGATCCTATATCGGGAGTTCGGTTAGGACAATTTGATGAATATAAGATCTATCCAGCTAACTTATTCATGACCACAAAAGAAAGTCAGCTTCGGGCGATTCATCAGATTGAAGATGATTTGACAAAGGAAGTGGCCCGCTTTGAGGAAATGGGTAAACCATATGAGGCTAAGCGTTTGTATGAGCGAGTTACTTATGATATGGAAATGATTCGGGAATTAGGTCATTGTTCGGGTATTGAGAACTATTCCCGTTATTTTGATGGTCGTTCGGCTGGTACTCGCCCCTATTGTTTGCTTGATTTTTTTCCGGATGATTTTTTGATTGTTATAGACGAAAGTCATGTGAGTGTACCGCAGATTCATGCAATGTATGGCGGTGACCGTGCCCGTAAGACTAACTTGGTACAATATGGTTTCCGTATGGAATCTGCTTTTGATAATCGTCCATTGAAATTTGAGGAGTTTCAAGAGTTGGCTAAACAAGTGATTTATGTGAGTGCTACTCCTGCAGATTATGAATTGATACAGAGTGAAGGTATTGTAGTAGAGCAAGTTATTCGTCCAACGGGCTTGTTGGATCCTGTTATCGATGTTCGGCCAAGCATGAATCAGATTGATGATTTGATGGAGGAAATTCAACAACGTATTGAGCGGGAAGAACGTATACTGATTACAACCCTTACCAAACGTATGGCAGAAGAATTGACTGATTTTTTGTTGCGTCACGGTGTACGTTGTAATTATATCCATAGTGATGTAGATACGTTGGAACGTGTACAAATTATGGATGATTTACGTCAAGGTATTTATGATGTATTGATTGGGGTAAACTTGCTTCGTGAAGGATTGGACCTGCCTGAAGTATCCTTGGTTGCCATTTTGGATGCGGATAAAGAAGGGTTCCTTCGCTCCCATCGTTCGTTGACTCAGACAGCTGGTCGTGCAGCACGTAATGTGAATGGAAAGGTTATCATGTATGCCGATCGGATTACCGATAGTATGCGGAAGACAATCGATGAAACAAATCGTAGACGTGAAAAACAGTTGGCTTATAATGAAGCTAATGGTATTACTCCAAAACAAATACGGAAAGCTTATAGCAATGCTTTATTGGGTATCGGTTCCGATAATAAGGATGAGATAAAATCTAAGATGCCAAAAGCATATATTGAATCGGAAACCATTAGTATTGCTGCTGATCCGGTTGTTCAATATATGTCAAAACCACAAATGGAAAAGGCTATTGAGCGTGCTCGTAAGCAAATGCAAGAAGCGGCTAAGAAATTGGAATTTATAGAAGCCGCTCAGTATCGCGATGAGTTATTGCGTTTGGAGGAAATGATGAAAGAACGCTGGGGATGATTGTGTTTAAATGGATTTATGATTCTTCATCAATAAAACGCAAGCTATCCACCTTTTCCAAGCGTGCACGGAGTTTCGGCATCATGGAACGACGGATTCGGAGACGCATCAGACAATCCATATCGTAAGCTTGTTCAAGGATTTCCGGTTCTTCTTCCTTGACGATGCGCATCACATCGTTCATGAAAGGATACTCGAAAGCGAAGTAGATGTCATCATCTACTGTTTTCTCGATGATGTTGGCGGCGGCAATAGCTTCTGCAGCAGCGGCTTTGTATGCGACGATTAATCCGCTAGTACCCAATTTTATACCACCAAAGTAACGTACGACAATAATAAGAATATCCGTTAATTCATTAGAATTGATTTGACCAAGAATCGGTTTTCCTGCTGTACCTGATGGCTCACCATTATCGTTGGCGCGGAAGTTCAGGCGTTCGTGTCCTAACATATAAGCATAACACACGTGGCGGGCATCATAATATTTTTTCTGATAAACTTCCAAATGTTGTTTTACCTCTTCCAATGTGCGGACAGGAATCGCAATAGCGATAAACTTGCTACGCTTTTCAGTATAGAGTCCTTCAGATAAATCGGTAATGGTCTTATATGTATCTTCTTGTGTCATTCGTAAATTTCTTTCAATGTATTGCAAAGGTACAAATAAATTGATTAATTTTGTACTATACATACGTATATGTTTTATGATAGAATACTTGATTGTCTGTCCGCTGGTGTTTCTGGCGGGCTTTATTGATGCCATTGCCGGAGGTGGTGGCTTGATTTCACTCCCTGCTTATCTTATTGCGGGGCTTCCCCCTCATGCAGCCATTGGTACGAATAAGTTCAGTGCTTGTTTGGGTACGATGGTAGCTACTTGGCATTATGCCCGTTGTGGCTTTATTCATTGGAAGCGAGTTGTTCCAGCGGTAATAACGGCTTTGATTGGTTCTTGGTTGGGTGCTCGTTTGGCTTTGTTGGTAGAAGCGGATATCTTTAAAATTATTATGCTAGTGGTTCTTCCTTTGACTGCTTGTTATGTGTTGCGTAAGAAATCACTGCAGTCGGACAAGACTCCTTTCTCTGAACGGAAGACTATGCTGATTATCATGTCTTTGGCGTTGGTTATCGGTGTGTATGATGGTTTCTATGGCCCTGGTACGGGTACTTTCTTGATGCTTCTGCTCACAGCTGTGGCACATGTCAGTTTGAATGAGGCAGCCGGTACGACCAAGGTTATTAACTTATCGACTAACTTTGCAGCATTGGCGGTATTTTTGGTGCATGGTGTGATATGGTTCCCATTGGCTTTAGTAGCAGCCGTATTTGGAATTGCAGGAAACTACATCGGAGCCAATTATTTTACAAGCAAGGGAACAGGATTTGTCAAACCGGTGATTATTATCGTCTTGACTATCTTCTTTATCAAGATTTGTTACGAGGTAATATAAAAAAGAGGTGGTTGGATTTCCAACCACCTCTTTTTATATTATACCAACTTATGGATAATCAAACCTGAGCGGAGTTTAGGTTCAAACCAAGTAGTCTTCGGAGGCATAATGTTGCCAGTATCAGCAATGTCCATCAATTGCTTCATGCTCACCGGATAGAGAGCCAAAGCTACCTTCATTTCACCACTATCTACGCGCTTCTTCAATTCACCCAAACCACGGATACCGCCTACGAAGTCGATGCGCTTGTCCGAACGGAGGTCCTTGATGCCGAGGATTTCATCCAAAATCAAATTAGAAGAAATAGTAACATCGAGTACACCAATTGGGTCATTGTCATCGTAAGTACCTTCCTTAGCTGTTAAGCTATACCACTTGTCTTCCAAGTAGAGTGAGAAGTTGTGCAATGCTGCTGGTTTGTAGATTTCAGCACCCTTTTCTTCTACGATGAAGTTCTTGCTAACAGCAGCCAAGAATTCTTCAGCAGATAAACCGTTCAAATCCTTTACTACGCGGTTGTAGTCAATGATAGTCAACTGATTAGCCGGGAAGCAAACTGCCATGAAGTAGTTGTATTCTTCATCGCCCTTATGGTTAGGGTTCTGTTGAGCCTTTTCAGCACCAACCAAAGCAGCAGCTGCTGATCGGTGGTGACCATCGGCAATATAAAGAGCCGGCATAGTAGCAAATGCCTTGGTAATGGCATCAATGTCTTCTTGTTGGTTGATGATCCATACCGTGTGACCGAAACCATCGCCCGGAGCAATGAAGTCGTATTCCGGTGTACCAGCAGTATACTTGGCAACTATTGCATCGAGTTCTGCATTGTCCGGATAAGCAAAGAATACCGGTTCGATGTTAGCATTGTTCACGCGGACATGCTTCATACGGTCTTCTTCCTTGTCACGGCGGGTCAATTCATGCTTCTTGATGATACCGTTCATATAATCAGGAACGTATGCACCTACTACCAAACCATATTGAGTCTTGCCGTTCATGGTTTGAGCATAAACGTAGTAGTTTTCCTTTTCATCCTGTACCAACCAACCCTTGTCCTGGAACATTTGGAAATGTTCTGCAGCGCTTTCATAAACGCAAGGATCGTGTTCGTCAGTTCCTTCCGGGAAGTTGATTTCCGGCTTGATAATATGATAGAGTGACTTTTCGTTTTCACCAGCTTCTGCACGTGCTTCAGCAGAGTTCAATACGTCGTAAGGACGAGAAGCTACCTCTTCCACCATTGATTTAGGTGGGCGGATGCCTTTAAATGGTTTAATTATAGCCATATGTAAGGTATTAGATTCTAAGTATATGAAGGTTTATTTATTGACACGGAATTTTTCGCAACCATCCTTGAAGAAGCCTACAATTTGGTTGGCCGCAGCGATACCTGCATTGATGTTCGCTTCAGCTGTCTGAGCACCCATTTTCTTAGGAGTAGTGAAATAACGGCCTGCAAACTTTTCCATTAATTCAGCATGGTCATCTGGCATAATATCGGTTACATACTTCAAGTCTGCACGGTCTTCCATTACCTTCACCACTTCGATTTCGTTGATAACTTCCTTACGGGCAGTATTTACGATAAGACCGTTCTTTGGCATGCGGTTCAACAAATTGTAGTTGATAGACATGCGGGTACCTGGAGTGGCAGGGATATGGATAGAAACAACATTACAGATTTCATACAAGGCTTCAGCTGATTCTACAGGGATTACACCATCTGCTTCAATCAATTCTTTCGGGCAATAAGCATCGAATGCATAGATTTCCATACCGAAACCTTTGGCAATACGAGCTACGTTACGGCCTACGTTTCCGTATGCATGGATACCCAACTTCTTGCCTTTCAATTCAAAACCTGAAGTACCATTGTACATGTTGCGGACAGCCATTACCATCATACCGAATGCCAATTCGGCTACGGCATTGGAGTTCTGTCCCGGAGTATTCATCACACAGATTCCTCGTTGTGTAGCTGCTTCCAAATCTACATTGTCATAACCAGCACCTGCACGAACGATAATCTTCAAACCTGGAGCTGCATCCATGATTTCTGGAGTAACTTTATCGCTTCGGATAATCAATGCGTCTACATCAGCTGCAACTCTTGTTACACGAGCCATGTCAGTGCCATATTTTTCGCACAATTTTAATTCATACCCCGCTTCTGTTACCACTTTTTGGATACCGTCGATAGCTACTTGAGCAAACGGCTTATCTGTCAATAATAATACTTTTTTCATGATGAGTTTGTTATAAAAAAGAATAAGGACATGCACGGCATGCCCTTATCTCAGCTATATAATTAATGAAGTTTTTCGAATTCTTGCATACAGTCTACGAGAGCCTGAACACTTTCCAATGGCATTGCATTGTAGCAAGATGCACGGAAACCACCAGTCGAGCGGTGGCCCTTGATGCCTACCATACCTTTTTCTGTAGCAAACTTCATGAAGTCTGCTTCCAATTCCTTGTATTCGTCGTTCATTACGAAACAGATGTTCATGTAAGAACGGTCTTCAGGATTGGCGATAGTTGCACGGAACAATTTGTTGCGGTCGATTTCACCATAAAGCAAGTCTGCACGTTCCTTTGCACGGCGTTGCATTTCAACTACACCACCTTCTTTCTTAATCCAACGCAAAGTCTGGAGAGCAGAGTAAATAGGCAATACAGGAGGAGTATTGAACATAGAACCACCATCAACATGTGTCTGATAATTCAACATGGTCGGGATATAGCGTGAAACCTTGTTTAATGCTTCATCCTTCACAATCACAAATGTAGCACCGGCTGGAGCTAAATTCTTCTGAGCACCCCCATAGATACAGATGTATTTAGATACATCTACCGGACGAGAGAAGATATCCGATGACATGTCGGCAATCATAGGAATTGGAGAATCCAAGTCTTCGTGAAGTTCAGTACCATAAATGGTATTGTTAGTAGTTACATGGAAATAATCAGCATCTTCAGGAATAGTGTAACCCTTCGGAATATAATTGAATGTAGTTTCGGCAGAAGATGCAACTTCTACTACTTCGCCAAATGCCTTGGCTTCTTTGATAGCTTTCTTTGACCAAACGCCTGTATTTAAATAAGCAGCCTTCTTTTCCAAGAAGTTATATGGAACCATACAGAATTGCATGCTTGCACCACCGCCGACGAACAATACAGAGTATCCTTCAGGTATATTCAATAATTCTTTGAACAAAACAACGGCTTCATCAAGTACTGCCTGAAAATCTTTGGAACGATGGCTGATTTCCAAAATGGAAAGACCATTGAAATCCAATACGGCTTGTGCTGTATTTTCAATTACCTCACGTGGCAGGATAGATGGACCTGCACTGAAATTGTGCTTTTTCATATCTTTGAAGTTTTATGTGATACGATAATTCTATTTCATTATTCTACGGCGAATATAGAGATAATTTTCATTATACCAAAATATACTTTTATGTTTTGCAATATGTAAAAAGGCCTATTTGCTTTGTTTGATGACAAAATGACATTATTTTGCTTCTTCAACAATTGTTTTTACTCCTTTAATTTTTTCATTTCGGATTAAATTAAGCGTTTGTTTAACCTTTTTGCGAGAAATTGCTGCAAAAGAATAATGGTCTTTTACGTCAATTCGTCCAACTTCATCCTTGTTTAAGTTACCTTTTTTAAATAAAAAGCCCACAATATCAATCTTATTGATTTTGTCCTTTTTACCTTTTCCTATATATAAAGTAACAAATTCCGGTTGGGTTGGTTTAGGGGTGATTTCGGGTAATTCGAATGTTTCTGGTTCTTCCATGATGTAGCTAGGCAAGCTTTCTTCACTATGTAGAATGATATAAGAGTTACCTTCAGCTTCCCAACGAGCGGTACGTCCATTACGGTGTATGTATCCATCTTCCTGGATTGGCAAATGATAATGTACGATGTTGTCAATATCAGGAATGTCGAGACCTCGAGCTGCCAAATCGGTTGAGATAAGCACGTGACAACTACCGTTACGGAATTTATAGAGAGAACGTTCACGGTCTTCTTGTTCCATACCTCCATGGAAGATTCCACAAGGGAATTTCTGCGATTGGAGATACTTCCCTACTCTTTCTACACTTTCGCGGTGGTTACAGAATACCAAGGTTGATTGGTTTCCTAAAGTACAAAGTAGTTTATATAAGGTTTCTAACTTATCTTTGATTGGAGACAATACCTTATATAAATGGATGCGTTCAGAAAGTTGTTCGTCAGAATTTAAAAAGTTGAGTTTGGTTGTGTGGTTCATGCCTGTAAACTGAGGAATTTCTTCCGAATCTGTAGCAGACAATAAGAATCTACGTTTCAATTGAGGAAGCTGTCCGATAACTGTTGACATTTCTTCTTGGAAACCAAATTCCAAACATTTGTCAAATTCATCAATGACCAACGTTTGAACGGTAGATGCATCAAAATTCTGTTTGCTTAAATGATCGTTCATACGACCAGGAGTACCGATGATGATAGAGGGTTGGATGCCTTTCATAGTACGGTGTTCTTCCATAGCGGGACGACCACCATAACAACTCATTACTTTATAAGGAGTATTCATACTCTTGAACACTTGGTCGATTTGTAAAGCCAATTCTCGGGATGGGACTAATACGACCGCTTGTACTCCCTTTACTTCCGGGTTCAGTGATTCAAATAATGGCAACAGATAAGCTAATGTCTTTCCTGATCCTGTAGGTGAAAGAAGAATTAAATCCTTTCCTTCTTTCCAAGCATTAATGGATGCTTCCTGCATGGGATTCAAAGCTTCTATCTTAAGACTTCTCAGCGCTTGTATGATTGGGGGCGGCATTAAGTTCATATGAGTATGTATTAAAAAAGTATATCTAATCTCAGTTACTTTTTCAGAAAATCTTCTCTCATAGGAGAAAAGCAATCAATGATAATACCTGGTTCGATACAGATACAACTGTGACGAACATCTGGTTCCATATACATACCGTCACCGGAAGAGACAATTTTCTTTTCACCGCCTGTGGTAAACTCAAATTTGCCGCTTGATACAAATGTTACTTGAGAATGGTAATGAGCATGTTCTACACCTACAGGGCCTTTTTTCTCTGCCTTTATCTTAACCATCATAAGTTGTCCATCATATCCAAGGATCTGACGTTTCACCCCATCGCCGATGGTTTCCCATTCAGTCTTGTTTTCTGGGATAAATGTTTCACTTCTTGTTTTCTTCATTTTTTCAGTGTTTTCTGAATCTGCATAGACAGAACCTTTACTAACTGCCACTATAAACATAATGGCTATGACAATAATCTTTTTCATATAAAATACATTAGAATTTAAATTTAATTATTTTTATTTTGTCACGGAAACTTGAATTGCAGTTCCTTTCATCACACCTAAAGGAAGCGATGATGAGAACTTTATATTATTTATTAGAAAAGAAACCGTATGAAGCTGTTGTGTAGGATCGGCATACATTACCGAAATTACTTTACCCTCATGCATCTCCATACGATAAAGTCCTGTTGTCAGGAAATTAACAGAAACCGAAGTGGACAAATCAAGTGTAGAAGGATTCTTTACTGCAATCCAACATACATTATTATGCATCACGGATTGGATGTTTTGGTCATTGCTCAAAATGCTATATGCACTACGATTGAAGTTCTTCAACAAATCCGAATCGGCATCAGGAATTATCATGTAAGAATATGATGCTTTCTCAGGGCATTTGCCATGGTTTAGATAAATGGAAAATACATTTCCAGAAACTGTAGTTTCAGGATACATCTGCATAATATCATGCCAGCTTCCATTTACTTTAGTAGCATCAATAATACATTTTCCTTCATCTTGAAGGAAAAGATAACCAAAACCATTATGCAAAATCTTTAAATCATGAATGTCATATTCCGATCCTTTGGAGAATGATATAGGCTCTGCACCTCGATACACATGCACTTTGCCTTTTACCCAACATTGCTCTACTGATGTGGCAACCTCAAGGGTAGAATCGGTCTCTATTCCTGCACCTAAACAGACTATGGCAGAATCGGCAAAGAACCAGAATTTATCGGCACTCAATCCGTCCCTACGTAACTGCATGGCGCTTATACCGTTTTTTCCGTCGGACAATCCCCCAACGAAATTTGTTCTGTTGCTATATTGGTCTTTTTTATCAGGCTGTGGCATTGAAGCATTATCATTTAGATATGTTGTCACACCGGGCAGACGTCGCCAGTTCCATACTGGGAATATGTCGTAATATTCAGATGCATCTTTATATACATAAAGCGCACCGTCGGCCATATAATATCCACGCATATTATCGCCATTCAACGACTCCACTCCTATCACTCTTTGCGAAGACATCTTGAGCGTAGACATCCAATCATGACGACGAGAAACAGTATAATCCGATTGCCAGAAATGCTTATGGCCAACAAACGAATTTTTATCTGAGTAGCAATTTGATATAAGTCTGGAGTAAATATCGTCTGAAAGGCTATTTGCCGCAAAAGCTATGCTTAAAGCCTTATGTAAAGGTGCAGAAGAAAATAGTTGTCTACCCAAGGAGCTGATGTCCATCTTTCCATTCCATATTACCCACTGATAACCATCCGTAAGTAGGGTTGAGAGTATCTGGAGTTGCTCATGAGAAAAGGCAAGTGAGGTATCAGCAAATACACCGGAAAAGAGACTCATCGTATAAACATAAGCCAAACCATAATTACCAAACTGCTGTTGTGGTCCGTGCTGGTGGAAGCTCCAGTCATCTTTTATACCTTCTAAGCCGCCTTTTGTTATTTCTGACACTATAGTATCGCGTGCCTGTTTTACCAAATTAAAATCGTTCTGCAGAAGCGCTCTCTTCATTACATTGCCTGCAAGCCAAACTTTATTCTGTCCCGTCATTCCGAATTTGGAGTTTTCCATTACTTTTACTGCATTAATACGTTCGTCAGCTGTTAGATATTCATCAAAAAGTACAAATGCAGTACCCATGGTACGTGGTACACCAATTTCGTTATACCACCAGTTAGAACATTTCAGTTTAGCTCTGAACCAATAGTCCATGGCATTGTGTATGGCTTTTTCAAGTGCAGGTAACTTGTAATATTCTACGCTTGGACTCATAAAAGCCTTTACCATTTCAAGAATTCTTTCGGGATGCATGCGTGCTTCCCAACCTGAGCGTTTGGTATCTTTATAATTAATATCATCCCACGAACCATCATTACGCAATTTCTTGATATATCCGTCTATGCGTTTCTTATCGAATGGTACACTCTGCTGAAGTTCTACAACCACACGGTCGGAAATTATAAATCCTGGTTGATGCTGTACTAGCTTTTGCATTAGCGGAGAGTCATTGACATCTTCAAGATAGATTTTCTGAAAATTTTGTTTGATAACAGAAATCTCAGAATTAGGAAATATTTTAGACGTTGAAACAAACAACAATATTATTATAAAAGATATCTTCATATTAATTAAAATAAGATGCTAAAAGGTTTTTCTTCTGTATATCGGTATAGTTGGAGATGACTTCCTTGTCCTTTTTCATTTTTATAAGGATGGGAGATGTAGTATAAGCCATTGTCTAAGGAACATAATCCTGTTGACCCATATTCAAAATGCCATCCTTTTTCCGATAGGTTTATTACCTGTCCTTTCTTTTGATAAGGAATTCCGGTTAATACTTGCTTGTGTGGTTTGGTGTTTCCATCAATGGAAAAAAGACTATAATTTGGATACTGGGCTTTATTTCCTTTATATACAGCTAGCCACCATTTCCCGTTTTTTTTATCATATTCCAGATTTTGCACTCCATATCTGGTATTTCCGGTTGGAATGAAGTATTGTCCGTTTGGTTTTTGGGGACCCTGTGTATGCATTTGCTTTTGAGATAACGGACGTTCATATTTTTTCCAATCCTGGATGTTATACTGGAGTAATACCTGAAAATCATTGTCTGTTCGGTTGATATCGCTGTAGATACCATAGGCTATCGTAAGATAAGACTTACCTCCTTTTTTCCCAAATTTGGGACCGAAACTGACTCCATCCATACCGGCGCATCCATATCGATGGGGAAAAATCTTATCATCGATTTTCACTTCACCGAGGTAATCATTTATAACGGTAGGTAGATAAACTGTGGTCATAACTCCCTCTTTCTCTGCATCCATACCAATTTGATTGATACGTTCTGCATCGAATATTGCAATATAAAAAGCATTGTTTACCGGTTGGGTAGTATTTGTTAATCGCTGGACTCCTTTACCGATAGCGTCATTTTTGTATTCTAGTGAACCATAGATTCGTCCGTCTTCCTCGCAAAAATCAAGATCGCCTAAATGACCGAATAAACCTGTTACCGTTCCAAGTATGTTACCTTGCATGTCGGTTTTGACAAGCATGGTGGTATAGGAGCAATAAATATGTCCGTTTTTAGAATCAATAGCTATCCCTTGAATATGTCCTGATTGGAAGGGACCGGTTGCGATAGTTGAAGGATATACTTTTTCTAACGGATATAATGCATTCTCTTCTTGTAGGCGCTGATGCATCAACTGGATAAGCATGGAGGCTTCTTGAGGGTATGTTTGGGCTACATCCGTGGTTTCATAAGGATCATTTTTTAAGTTATAAAGTTTCCATGAAGGTGATCCGTTCGTTTCAGGATTGTAGTAATAAATAAGCTTCCAATCTCCTTTTCGGTAAGTAGTGAAATAATTAGCTCGATGTTCTCCATGCGGGAAGTGCATCAAGAAATCATCACGATGGTTCTTGTCTACCTTTCCGCAAAGAAGTTTCTTTAAATCTGATCCGTCCAACGGATAATTTTTAGGAATATCTATGTCTGCCACACTTAGGATGGTTGGATATAGATCCATTACGGTACCTTGTTGAAGTTGAATGGCATTTTGCGCAATTGGATATTTTTTTTGATACTGGTTGTTTGCATCAGGTTTTGCCCATGCTGCGATGAAAGGTACTCTTACACCACCCTCATACTCAGAACCTTTCTTTCCTCGAAGTGGTGCAGATGATCCATAGTCTGCTGGTCCACCCAATGGAGCATCTCCTCCATTGTCACCCAAAAAAAGAATTAATGTATTTTCTGCTACTCCTAATTCTTCGAGTTTCTCCATTAAATCACCAAGTGATTTGTCCATTCCTTCTATTAATGTTGCGAAAGCTTCTGCTTTGTGACCTTTGTTGGAGTTTTTATAACGGTCAATATATCGTTTATCAGCTTCGAAAGGATTATGCACAGCATAGTGAGCCATATTCAGGTAAAAAGGTTTTCCTGCTTTAACCGCTTTCTCCATTTCGTTTTCAGCTTCTAAAGTTAGTGCATCAGTTAGAAATATTTCCGTTCCATGATATTTGTCTAATCCAGGTACTGCTCTTGATGCATTTCCTTTAATTTTCCCATATCCCCATTCTCCATAATAGCTACCAGGTTCTCCAATTGAACATCCGCCAATATTTACGTCGAAACCGAGATTCAAAGGATTTTCTCCTTCACTTCCAATACATCCAAAATGAGCTTTCCCTACATGAATGGTTCGATAACCGGCTTCCTGCAACAATTGAGGATAAACTGGCATATCACTTGTCAAACCTTTCCAGTTCCATTCATACGGCCCATACGCTGTACGATTATTACTTTCGGAGTTAATCCAATTAGTAGTTCGGTGACGGGCAGCATTTTGACCGGTCATGATGGATGTTCGTGAAGGTGAACTTACACTTTGTGCATAAAACGTAGAAAAGCGGATACCTTGATTAGCTAGTCGTTCCATGTTTGGTGTATGATACCATTCATTTAATGGATGACTTTGTACTTGTCCTTCCGCATTAGTAAGGAAAGGTACGGAGGTATCCATCACTCCCATATCATCTACTAGAAAGAGGATGATATTTGGACGGTCTTGTGCAAGGGTTTGAGTACTTGCCATTGCACTGGCCATTAATAGAGAGTAAGTCAGTTTTTTCATGATTATTTCATTCCTCTAGCTTTATATATCATTTCCTTGGCATTGTTAATCTGTTGAAATTTTTCTTCAGCTGCTTTCTTCACATCTTCACCAAGCGTAGCCACTCTATCAGGATGATGCTTTAGCGCAAGTTTTCGGTAAGCTGCTTTAACTTCATCATCAGTAGCTGTTGATTCTATTTCAAGTACTTTATATGCTTGTTCAAGTGTGTTTCCTCCAAGATTCAACATGGATTCCACTTCTTGTGCAGACAATCCCATGGAAGTCGCAACTTCCTTCAAAGCTTCGATTTCTGCTTGACAAACATTACCGTCACTTTGGGCAATCTTTGCCAAAAAACTGAGCAATTGGAGACGTTCTTCGTAACCCATGTTCTGTCGGATTTGCATACCACATTCAAAAATGGTATTTTTGAAGGCCGACGGATTCTTGGCATCCATTTGCTTGCGTTGTTCAAAAAGGTTAAGGAGAATCTGGTTACCTTCTGCTACGGCAGCTTCACCAAAATTTACACGAAGGAACTGGCGTACAAATTCCATTTCGCTATGCATGACCTTTCCGTCTGCTTTGATGATGTACGAAGCCATGACCAGTAGTGAGAACAAGAAGCTATTTCGTTGTCCGTAAGCTTGGTTCTGGTAAGTGCGACCGCTATATCCGCCACCAAATTCACCGCTTGTATAGTTATCTTCATCTTTACTTTCAAACATCGAGCCAATAGCATAACCTGCCAAAGCTCCCAACGGACCTGCCGCCATAAAGCCGACAATGCCACCTATCCATTTCCCGAATCCCATAATCTTTCTTTTTTAATCTGTATGTGTACAAAGATATAAAAAAGAATAGAGGCTGCGTAATAAACACAGCCTCTTTCTATTGATTTTAAGTAGAAATTATCCACCAAAGTTATCGTACATGATAGAAGACTCTTCTACGCCGAGGTCTGTCAACATGCCAACAACTGCCTTTGACATCGGGCCAGGACCACACATGTAGTATTCGATATCTTCCGGAGCTTCGTGATCCTTCAAGTAAGTG
>JAFYPV010000077.1 GCA_017559935.1 Bacteroides sp.
AAATAATAAGGAAACTATAAAAAATGATGGAGCCTTTTAGGCTCCATCATTTTTTATAGTTTTAATGGAAGTCCTTTGTAAAAATCCAGGATCTTGCAGCAATATAAAAATTCATATTTAGCTTGAATTCCATCCGAAAGGGCTTTCATCCATGAAGCACGCATTTCATTGTATTCGGTAGCAGTAGCCTTTCCGTTGGTGTATTTTTCACTCATTAGCAGAAAAGAAGCTTCTGCAGATTCAGATGCTAAAAGGCTGCTCTTAAATTTACTTTCTGAAGCAAGTGCATTGTAATAAGCTTGTTGGATATCCTTGTATAATGCTTTTTTACTTTCTTCCAATTGCCAGGACAAACTGGCCCGTTGTATACGAGCTTTTTTTACTCGATTCCCTGTCTGGAATCGGTTGAACAAAGGGATGCTGAGTGAGAGCTGGAAATATTTATTCATGTTCTGATTCCATTGTGTCCCGAAAGAAACATTTTCCATTTCTGAAAGGTAGTAATAGTTTGTATCGATACCGACTCCGAAAGAAAGTTGAGGATAGAAAGCACTTCGTGCTATCCGGATGCTTTTTTCAGCTCCGAGGAGGCGGTATTGGGCAGCTTTAATGGCAGGCTTAACCATTAATGCTTGTTCATAGATGTCTTCCGGAAGAGCTATGTCTACAGAAATATCAGTAATAATAGGTGTACAGATTTGGAAATTCTCGGGAGATGGTAATTCTAGTAGTTGGCTTAACTCTAGTAATGCCAATTGATGGTTATTGTCAGCTTGTACGGCTGAAAGTTTATCTTGTGCTAATCGAGATTTAGCTTCCAATACTTCTGCTTCCGAAGCTTTCCCATGTTTGAAGAATGTTATTTTCTTATCCAATAGTTCTTGACTCAGTTGTACCTGATTGCGGGCAACTTTAAGTAACTCTTCATTATATAAGATCTGTAAGAATTGGGAGGTTACTTGAATACTGATGTCTTCTTTGGCTTTTTCCAAATCTTCGGTAGCTGCTTTTAGATTCAACTTACCTAAAGCGATGTTGTTCGGAATTTGCATACCGGTAAAGAGAGGAATGTTACTTCCTAGGGAAAAGTTGGTGTTTCGTGTATTCCGGTTGCCATATGTGTTGTCGGCTTGCAAAGCTCGTCCAAAATTAAAGGATTGACCTACGTTTCCACTTAGGTTAGGTAATCGGCTCCATTGAGCAGTGTTTAATTCCACTTCGCTCTGTTCCCGTTCGGCTTCTTTCTGTTTGATAGTTAAATTATGCTCAATGGCATGGTAGATACAACGTTGCAAGTCCCATGTTTCTTGGGCATGGATACTTGTACAGCTGAGAGCCATAATAATAAGAGGTAGATAAATCTTTTTCATTTATAATTCTCCTTTCTGTGCTCCACGCACCTTTTGTCCTTCTGACAAACCTTGTTTGATTTCGATTTGAATACCATCGCTCATACCAGTGCTAACTGGTTGACGATTGAACTTTTGTTCGGATATGCTGTCTGTCTGCAGATAGATAAAGGCCGAATCTCCGCTGAATTCGATGGCGCTTTCTGGAACGGTAAGTACTTGTTTGACTCGTTCCAATACAATTTCGGCATTGGCGCTGTATCCGGAACGGATGGCTATAGAATCCGGTACATGAATAGCTGCTTTGATTTCAAATTGGTTGGCTCCATTCTCTTCTACGCCTTTAGGAGAAATGTATTCCAATTCTGCATCAAAAATCATGTTTTGCAAGGCTCCTAAAGTAATCTTTACGGGCATTCCTTCGTGTAAACGTCCCACTTCGGTTTCATCAATATTCCCACGGAAAATCAAGTCGTTCATGTTGGCTACGGTAGCTATGGTTGTTCCGTCGTTGAAGGTATTGCTCATGATAACGGAGTTTCCTTCTTTGATAGGAATATCCAATATCAAACCGTCGATGGTAGAACGGATAAGGGTACTGCTAAATGATGTGTTGTTTTGGGTAATACCTTCCTTGACAATTTGTAGGTTGTCTTTAGCTGTCTGTAATTCTTCACGGGCCTGTTTAACATTCACTTCGCTCTTTTCATATTCTTCACTGCTGATTAGTCTCTGATCGTAAAGAATCTTCATGCGCTTAAAATCGGTTTCGCTCTGTCGAGTGTTGATTTCAGCTAACCGGACGCGACTTTCGGCAGAGTTTAGTTGTCCCAATTCGGGAATTACTTTTACTTTGGCAATAACTTCTCCTTTCTTTACACTTTCACCTGCTTCTTTGTAAACGATATCGATGATACCGGAGATTTGTGGCTTAATAAGAATTTCATCACGAGGTTCAATCTTTCCGGTAGCTACGGTCGTTTTTTCTAGGTCGGCAATCGTAGTTGTCCATGTCTCATACACGGGTATCTGAGGTCTTGATTTTTGGTAAAGAAAACCAAAGGTACCAATGAAAATAAGGCCAAGTATGACCAATACTGTAATTTTTACATACTTTTTCATATTTGTCGTTTGTTTATTTTTTGTAATGGATTTATTTTATTCATCGCGGATAGCTTCTATCGGTTTGATGGCCATGGCTCTATAAGCAGGTGTCAGCCCTGCTAATATTCCTAGAATCATAAGGATGATGCAAGCACCAATGGCCATCCAAAAACTAATCTGGAAGTGTGCTGGAGTTTCCAAATGGGCGGTTCCCAGTTCTAACATTTGGAGGACAAAAACAGCAAAGGAGATACCTATCATGCCAGCAATGGTTGTAAGTACCATGCTTTCGGATAGAATCTGATTCAAAATGTCACGTGGCTTGGCACCAATAGCACGCCGAATACCAATTTCTGTGGTACGTTCTTTTACTGTAACCATCATGATGTTGCTTACCCCGATGGCACCGGCCAATAAGGTACCAAGTCCTACCATCCAACTTAATATCTTGATTCCTTTAAATAGATTGTCTACCATGCTGAACAAAACTTCTGCATTCACATTTACTACAGCTTGTTTGTCTTCCGGATGAATCAAATGAGCATTTTTTAATATTGGTTCAATGCGGGTCTGGATGTCTTTAACGGAAAAATTTGGGTGAGCTGTGTAACATAGAAGTTGGATGTTTTTACCAAAGTTATAGTTCTGTTGCATGGTGCTAAATGGAATCGTAATAGTGGTTGGTGGCCAACCATTCACACTCATATTTCCAGATGAAGTATTAACACCAATAACTTGATAATAGATACCATTTACATTAATAAACTTTCCGCAAGGATCGCTTCCATCGGGAAATAGCGTTTCGTAAATTTGTTTTCCGATAACACATACTTTCCGGTGTTCTTTTACATCAATGTAGTTAATGAATCGGCCAAATGTCAAAACAGGACTTTCTATTTGTGCATATTCTGGGTGAACCCCTTTCATGGAGCAAGAACTACTCTGATGTTTATCATAAGTCGCTTTGATTCTCCATTGTGCATTGCATGGAGTCAAAAGGTCTATTTCGGGAATGGCTTTTCTAATTCGTTCCACATCTTCGAGTACTAATGTCCAATTCCTTCCTTTTCGGAATCCTTTATATGCTTTGCTGGTTTGGCTGGTTCCTGTGAATCCAGAATTAGTAGCAAATCCTTCAAAATTGCTTGCCATCATTTCTAGAATTCCTTGACTACCGCCCATTAAAGCTACTAACGTGAAGATGCCCCAAAAGATACCAAAAGCAGTAAGGAAACTACGTGTTTTATTTCGCGTAATGGTAGTGAGGATTTCCTCCCATTGGTCTAAATCTATTCTAAACATTGTCTATAAACTGAATAGTTAAAATCAATTATCCTTTTAATGCTTCAATCGGGCGTATCATTACCGCTTTGCGCGCTGGGAAAAAACCTGCTAATGTGCCTGCGACAATCAATGTAAAGGTCGCTTGAATGGCAATGCGTAAATCAACAGTTGGATTGACAAATACTGTAGCTGATACTACTCCTATGTCCATTACCTGTTCTCCGGCTATTACATTCATGTATTCGGTGGCAGCGATGCCTGCTATCATCCCGATATATCCAAAAAAAGTAGTAATGGTAATGCTTTCTGCTATAATCAAAAGTAGAATAGCCAAAGGTTTGGCTCCCAATGCCTTGCGAATTCCGAATTCATGGGTACGTTCTTTGACGGTAATGAGCATGATGTTGCTGACTCCAACAATTCCACTGAGCAGAGTGAAAATCCCGATGATCCAAATTGCAGTACGTAAGAGGGTGCTGGCTGTTTGTTGTTGTAAGTATTGGCTGAATCGGTTCCATACCCAAATGGCGCTTTGGTCTTTTGGATTGAATTGTTTTACTTTCGAAATTGCTTTTCGATATTCATTTTCAAAATTTTCGCTGCTAGGAAGGTTGATGATATCTTTGGTTAGGAATACCAATGAGCCGATTCCGTCACCTTTATTATATATAAGCTGAAGAGTTGAGTAAGGTAAAAAAACGGTGGGTGAGAATTCTTCTATAGAGGTGGTGTAGATGCCGATGATTTGATAAATAATTCCGCTAATATTTACATATTTGCCGATGGCTTGCTGTTTGTTGTCACCCAAAAGCATCTCTATGGTTCTTTCGTGTAGGACAATTACTTTACGCCTTTCTTTCATGTCCAACTGGTTAATAAAACGACCTTCTTTTAGATGTAGCCCATTGGTCTCTGGATAGTTAGGCATGACTCCAGTTAGTTGGGTAGAAAGATGGTCTTGTCCGTAACTGAGAGTTACTCCACCTTGCTCGATGATGGCATTAGCATGAGTAACATGTTCTGTTATTTGTCGGGTGAGCTCAAGTTCTTTTTCTGTCAGTTTGATGTGTCTTCCCTCTTTTAATCCTTGGTATGGTATACTGGTTTTTCCTGGCCAGATTTGAAAAGAGTTCATAGCCATGTTACCGCTTTGTTGTTCAAAAGCATTTAATAGTCCGTTCCCGGCTCCCAATAAAACGATGAGCATAAAAATTCCCCATGCTACAGCAAAACCTGTGAGCGCTGTACGTAATTTATTACGCTTGATGGTTCCGTATATTTCTTGAATAATGTCTGTCATGGTAATCTATTTTTATTTCATGATACCGTTTGTGCCAAAAGGGGAGGAATCGTGATCTTTGTTTTCTTCGATTAGTTCAATGATACCGTCTTTGATGTGGATAATTTTGTCGGTTTGATTGGCTACACCACTTTCATGAGTAACTACGACAATGGTTATTTCTTCTCGTTGATGCAGTTCTTTTAATATCTGCATGACTTCGATGGAGGTTTTACTATCCAAGGCTCCTGTAGGTTCGTCAGCTAGAATAATCTGCGGATGAGTGATAAGGGCACGGGCAATAGCTACACGTTGTTTTTGCCCACCAGACAATTCATTAGGCATATGATTTGCCCAATCTTTTAATCCTAATTTATCCAGATATTCTAAAGCCAACAGATTCCTTTTTTTTCGGCTTACTCCTTGGTAAAAAAGGGGAAGTGCTACATTTTCTATGGCATTTTTGAATGGTATAAGGTTGAATGATTGAAAGATGAAACCTATCATCTCGTTTCTGTATTCTGCACTTCGGGTTTCACTGAGGTTCTTGATAAGTGTACCATTTAAATAATAATCTCCAGAATCGTAGTTGTCTAAGATGCCTAATATATTTAATAAGGTGGATTTTCCTGATCCCGAAGCTCCCATGATGGACACAAATTCTCCTTTTTTTATGTCCAAATTAATGCCTTTAAGTACATGCAATGGGGTTCCATTGAAGTAAGTTTTGTTGATGTTTTTTAAGTGTATCATTTCAATAATTGAATTGTGTTTTTTATATAAGACGTATTAAAGGTCTAAAAAGTTGCATTCGTAGGCGAAATAATTGAAAAAAAATTTGCTCTCTTTTTTAGCATTCCGTACATTTGTGCATCAAATAACTAACCTTTAAATTATTATATCATGGTAACAAACATGGAAAAACCCTACGTTGTAGGTATGGATATCGGTGGTACTAATACAGTTTTTGGTATTGTTGACCAACGTGGTAACGTATTGGCTACTGATTCGGTAAAAACTCAGTCATTTGCAAAGATAGAAGATTATGTAGAAGCAGTTACTTCAAAATTGCTCCCATTGATTGAATCGGTTGGTGGTGTAGAGAAAATCAAAGGTATGGGTGTAGGTGCTCCTAATGGTAACTACTACAACGGTACAATTGAGTTTGCTCCTAACTTACCATGGAAGGGTGTTATTCCTTTGGCTGCTTTGTTCGAAGAAAAGATTGGTGTTCCTACAGCTTTGACAAATGATGCTAATGCTGCTGCTATCGGTGAAATGACTTACGGTGCGGCTCGTGGTATGAAGGATTTTATCATGATTACTTTGGGTACAGGTGTAGGTAGTGGTATCGTAATCAACGGTCAGCTGGTATATGGTCACGATGGTTTTGCTGGTGAATTGGGTCACGTAGTGGTACGTCGTGAAAATGGTCGTCAATGTGGTTGCGGTCGCAAGGGTTGTTTGGAAACTTATTGTTCTGCTACAGGTGTAGCTCGTACAGCTCGTGAATTTTTGGTTGCACGTCCTGAACCTAGCTTGTTGAGAGAAATTCCTGCTGAAGATATCGTTTCTAAGGATGTATACGATGCTGCAGTGAAGGGTGACAAGTTGGCTTTGGATATCTTCGAATTTACAGGTCGTATTCTTGGTG
>JAFYPV010000078.1 GCA_017559935.1 Bacteroides sp.
AAACGTCGAAGCGTTTTGGTTTGTATGCTTTGGCCTCGAAAAGGTGACGGGTTGTGACGGGTGTGACACCAGTTTACCAACCTTTATATATCCCATATATACTTATAATAAAATAGATTTTTATGTATATATCATACTGAATATAGGTTATAAAAAGCGCGGCACACCCGTCACAACCCGTCACCCGAATCACTAAAATGGCAGCTCTTGTTCTTCAGCATCATCCACTCTACCTTTCTTGTTAGAACAAATTTCCTCCAAACTATACCTATAAACTTTGTAGCCACGAGCCTTCCGGGTTCGTACCTTCTTAAACCCCATCTTGTTCAGCAACGTTCCCACTTTGGTAACACTGAGCGGCACCTTCAGTTCCATGTTAATCACGCCGAGCACATCTGCCACGCTGTATATCTCGTAAGCCTCGCCGGGTTTCGGGAGGCGGAAATGCTTACGTATCTGGTCCTCCTCCACATTAGTAGCCTCGAAACGGTTCACGTGTTTGGCAAGCGCACGGATTTCCTCTTGGTCGAACCAGTAAGGGAAACCGGATTGCCAGAGGTACATCACCTGACTGTACAGCCCCTCGTAAGGAATGGGATGATCATACGGACTGAGAATATTCTCCACCTCAAACGGCAGCCAACGTCGGTTACCTGTAATGTCCGTGAGGAACTCCACTTGGTTACCCGTACCACAGAACGAAGCGATGTGCGGACGTACCTCCTTGTTACGGGCATAGGCTGCACGCTCCACCACTTGCGGCAGCGACACAGCCGCCTTGATCTGGTCCACCTCCTCGTCCGTCATGGTGACGATTTCTTCCAGGCAGATGAGTCCGGCTTCGGCCATCAGCAGACGGTCGTCCTTACTCATGCGCCGGCTGTTGTTCTTCGCCACGTAATAGTTACGCAGCTCCAGAGGGAGCAGAAAATGGAACCACGTCGTTTTGTAGATGCCCTGACGACCGATAAGCACCAGAATCTCGTGGTTCACGCGATCGCTCAGGAAAGCAGCCACCATAGCCACCAGCCATTTTTTCAAGCAATGGTAGAAGGTGTATCGCGTTTCCGGCGAATGGTCTACCAAGGTCACCGTTTCGGCCAACGCCTTGATGTAATTCGCATCACCTTCCCTCCACTGGGGCAAGCCATAAAAATAAGCCTTAAAGGGATGGTACACGGGCACGAATTCCGAACCGAGCACCAATCGGAGGTCGTTGAATAGCATCGTCTTCTGTGGTTGCTTGTTGATACGGCTCCACAGCGTTCCCTCGTCGCGATCGGTCATGGGTCGGAATCCCTCTTCCTTGTCCTTCCAGCGAATTTCAGTCATGCGCGTGATTTCGTTCCAACGGAAATCGGCCTGCTCCGTGAGGCAAGCCTCAATCTCCTCCACAGGCATGTACTTGGGCTGTTCCGCCTTGGGTTTGACAGACTTCCTTGGCTTTGTACCGTTCGGTCGGCTTCCAGGCTTCAGCGTACCATGCTCGTCGGTACGGGTACTGTAACACGAGCGAATATGACTTTCCGTGCGGTTCGCATCGTAGTCAGGAAAACGACGTTGCATCCATTCGATGGCATCGTCCTCGTCCACTCCATAGCGGTTCAGCAAATAGCCAGCCTGACTGATGTACTCGTTATGCCGTCCCGATTCATACACATAGCCATCCTGTTTCAAGGCAGCTTCGATACGTTTCCATACCTCGCCCACGGTCACCTTCTCGGGATGTACCGGAAACACCTTGGCCTCCTCCCGGTAAAGGGCATTCGGATCGTGGCACATGCCACTGACTCGGGTATCATCCTTCACTTGTCCATCGAAATCGGTAATGCCCAACAGTCGGCAATAATGATCGTTTCCCTGAAAGAAAGCCTTAAGGTACGATGCCCCATCGGTTACACCCTCCACCTGAAAGATAATACGCAAGCCCTTTCCCGAAAGGGTGACATACACCAAAAGCCAATAAGGGTCATCCTTAAGCCGTTGCACCAACCGTTCGGCCTGCCCCTCCTCCAGTCCGTCGATATCGACCAGCGAGTATTGCGTGTAGGCCACCATGTTCTTCTTTCCGCGGTTGCCATCGAACACGGCAGCCGGTGTAAAGGCCAGGCATCTGCTCCGCTTAATCTTATCGGCATCAGCATCAAAGCCCTGCTGCTTGAAGTAGCGGAACTTTTCAGTGTATTCCTTCAGGGTAGCATCGGTGGTAATGAGGCGGTGTACCTCCGCCAAGGTAACGGTTCCCGAGGGCTTGCTGGTAGTAAGCGCCCGAAAGAGAGAGAATTGGATTTCTTGCTTCATGGTTCAAAAGAATTAGGTTTGTGTCCCTAAGGTAGGCGCTTCCTCTGAAACCACCTAAAAAGCTGTACCCGCTAGCGAGTACAAAATCGCTCAAGAATTAACGTTTTTAACTCTTGATAACATACTATGAAAAACATTGGAGCGATTGAAGCCTCCAAGCAGCGCGTATGGGCTTGGGGCAGTTTCCTGCTGGATACATTCCGCGAATTGGGCACAACAGACAATGAAGTGATAAGAAATTGTCATATCGGGCGCAACACCTTCTACCGCATGAAGCATGGAAAACAGATTAACGTGGATGCCTACCTCCGGCTATCAAACTACGCCTGGGTGAAGATACAAGAAAGGGAAGCAAAGAGAGGACTTCCTTTCGGTTATGGAAATAAATGGATGAATGAGGTGATAGGTTTGCTTTTCTCCAACAAGCGAGTGGAACACCATAAAGGTTGTAAATAATATACCCCGGCCCAAGGAAATTGTTTCCTGAGCCGGGGGTGATGATGTTTGATAGATGCGACTACACCCAAAAAATCTTAAAGAAATAAGATTATATTTACAACATACAAGCCCACCCGAATTTCCGGGCAATTTCTTTTAGCAAGTTACGATCATTGACGGGAATCGTGACAGACACGGTTTCTCGCTCATTATGGCCTTCGGCTATCCGGACAGAATCCAAATCAAACTGAGTTTGCAGATTCATCCAAACATCAGCAGGAATACCCAAAGCCTGCTCAAGAGCCAAAGCCACATTCTTAGACACAGGGCGCTTGCCATTAATTGTTTCACTTAAAACAGAAGGCTTGATACCAGTTTCAAGAGCCAACTGCTTTTGAGTGAGTTTTCTTTCACGCAATTCATCCTTTATCATTTCGCCCGGATGCGTTGCAACAAACGGAGTGATGTTATCCTTATTCATAATGTTTAGATATTTCAAACAACAATGCATTAACTACAATTCCTTCTTCATTTGGAGAACTATAAAAGAACAAACGGTACTGTCTGTTTATCCATACAGCATCTACCCCCTTCAAATCACCCTTTTTCTTTTCATAATGAAGCGACTTGATGCAAAAGAGATCTTCCAAACGACGAACGGCCTTGATGTAATTAACCACCTTGACATATTGTTTAACAACGTCTTTGGGAAGTTTACGATACTGACCGCTATTTGTCGTACCAGTTGTATAGAGTTCTTCCAAAGCTATATCTTCAAATTCTATTTTCATTATATAACAAATAAGCAAGACAAAAGTAATATAAATCCTTGAATAATTCGCAAAATTGCTAATAGATTCTTTTAACAAAGCCAACATTTTACCTTGAAATCCAACTTAGTACATTAGGTATCTCCTATCGGTAATATATACCACACCCCCGACCCAAGGGAAATTGTTTCCTGAGCCGGGGGTGATAAAAAGAGTTATGAGCTATTAGTTATTTTTTACAAGCGTAGGCCAATCCGTAGCGCTGTTTACACCGGCTTCCCATTTCCATGTGCTTCTAGTGCTAATAGCAGTATTCATATCATTCACCTTTCCATTGATGTCTGATTGATCTGCAGCGACATAGCATTCACTTATTGTATTATTATTTTGTTTCCCAATTGTTGAATTAATAAGATTTAAGTTCTTCTTTACAGTATTAGTTGTCCAGCAACCATATACTTTGCCACCCAAATTGCCTATGATGCCGCCTACATTTAAAGTTCCATTAATAATATCTAAAGTTCCACTATTACCGGAAGCAACACATGTACCTTTATTCAGTATACCTATGACACCACCCGCATCGCAAGAATTACTACCACTGTAAGTTTTTTTCACATCTGCAAAATTGAAGCAGCCCTCTACAGTAGTAGTAGTATTATCATGACGCCCCACAATACCGCCAATATAAGAAGGACATGAGTTATAGCCCTTAAGTACTTTTACCAAACCATGATTAGTACAGCCAGATATCTTAGCAGTATTATAGCCGATGATACCACCGACATCTTGGGTTTCGATACTACTACTCACCGAACCATTAATATTAGTAGGAACGTTTACCGAACCATAATTGGTACAGTTCGTTATAGGAGAATCATTTTCACCCACTATACCACCTACAAAAACATAACCAGTAACATCCGCTTTGTTGGTACAGTTTTTCGAACTACCATTCACATTATCACTTGTACCAACAATGCCACCCACTTTAGTGATACCCTCAACTTTTCCACTAAGTACCGTGCAATTATCTATTTCTGATGAACCAATTTTACAACCTGCAATGCTACCAACCCATTCGTTACCCTTCACTTTCACATTGCTCAGTGTAAGATTCTTCACCTTTCCATTATCACTCATACAACCTATTAGCCCTACACGGTCGGATGTACTGTTGATAGTCAGGTTCGTGAGTGTCTTACCGTTACCATCGAAAGTTCCTCTGTAGCAATCTGAAATTAAAGGAGCTATCGGGTTCCAATTACTCTCATTCGTCCCCACATCCGGAAGGGTAATATCGACCATCAGTTTAATGTTCTGTTTCAATTTATTAGAATTGACGTACGAATCAATATTATTTGCCCCAACAAAACCGAGTGATTTCAACTTTTCCCAACTGATAGAGTTTGATGTCATCCATTTGTTCAATACCATAAGACCATTGGGACCAGACACCTCGAAAGTACCTATATTATTCGAGACATTTACAAATCTCAGTTCGTTCATAGCTGCTTTAAACAAATCGTTCGGCGAATTGTCGAACTCATGCTCTTGCACATTAGTTGCCCAACCTGGCTTGCCATCAGGTGTATCGAGGGTAATAGTAGCTTTTGTAAAGCTCAGCGTGATGGTAAAGGCGTAAAGCTTGCCTTTATCAAGGGTGAGCTGACCTGTATAGTTCACATTCCAAGTAGTAACGTTGCCACCATCTACCGGCGTGCCATCATTGTTGAAGCCTGCAGTGCTATAGGTCACCTCGAAAATAGGCCATTCTGTTTGTGCACCTGCCTGCAATTCACCATTCGTCCAGGTAGCAGGATAAGTGCCGGGACAGAAGTCGCCTTGAGCCGTAGTGGTCGACCACATATAGGCTGGATGGTCTGCTGCTGAATATACAGCTTCGCCTGTACCATGCGGGAATGCATCTGCACCGCCAGCGAAACCATCCATCTTGGCAAGACCCACTGGATTTATCCGATAGCTACCCGATGTGATGGGGGTTCCATTAGCATCCTTCAGGTTTACCAATACAGCGGCACTATAAGCAGACAAGGCTGCATCAGGAGTAAAATTTCCATTGGCCTGCACACCGATGCTTCCCCTGTAAGCATAAAAGGCATCGGCAATGGCAGGAGAACCATCTATACTTACAGTACCAGAAAGGCCGGCACGGTAATGGCCTTCGCCACCGGTTACGGTGAGCGGAGAGCCTTCAGTGCTCCAAGTCCCATTAAGAATATACGTTGCCTCACGGTTCTCGTTATACACCCTATTATCATTATCATACAGAGCTACGGAAAGCCGGGCTTTGCTCACCGTACTAACTCCACGGCTGGCCGAAGCCTCCACACCGTCCAGCTCTACCACCGGAGTGGTGAGGGCGATTTCCTGCTCGGCTGCCGGGTCGATGTCGGCAGTACAGGCAGAAAGCATCAGCATGGCAAGACAGCCGACTGCTAAAATATTATTTTTAATTGCCATATCTTTTTGTTTTTATTTGTTATTATTTTTACAACCTCGGGCTGCATTTCCGAGTACTTTTTCATGCTACCCCGGGTAGGGGTTGGTTGCATTTTGTTGCGGATTGCAACGGTTTGGTTGCAGATTGTTTGGTTATTGCTTCTCTTTAAGAGTATTACCATCGGCTTCATACTCTTTAGCGCCTACCGTGATGCACTTCCAATTCTTGTCAGCCCACATCAACTGGCTGTTTAAGGCAGTAACTTTAAGGCCTTCTACATTCTGCTGACCATCGACGAGGGTGAGGGCACAGTAGATTGTCCATGGATTATAAGTAGTAGCATTGCCATTTAACGCATTATCTCCCACACTCACCACCGGCAACTCGAATCTAAGGTTTGTAAGTTGATTACAACCATAAAAGGCTGAATCTCCAACCGTTATATTTCCAGAAGCATTGCTGCCCACAGAGACACTAGAGATAAAATAACATCCATAAAAAGCTTCTTTTGGAATAGTTGTAACCTTAGGTGCCTCCACGCTTGCAAGAGTATTGCAATTCATGAAAGCTTGTTCAGGTATTGTTGTAGCATCATCCAATACGAGAATAACACTTTGTTCTTTCTGGGTGATACTTCTGATTGCTTCGTCCACTACGGTTTTTACATAAGTACCATTACTATATTCTGCCAACTGATTCTTCACAATGACCTTCCCCAGTTTCTTATCCCTTTCAATTACCCCAATAATCTTGTTCTTCATGGTAGTTATATCGGTGTTATCAATGTCTTCCTTTCCACCCACCGAACCATCAAGCTCTACCGTAGGCACGTCATCAACCATCTCATACTTCGTACCGTCAGTAAGGGTAATGCTCTTCCATTCTGTACCTCCCCACTTCAGTCTACTATTTGAAACGGAAACTTTGCTATTTGTATTTATCTGTTCTTCAAGGAGATGGAGCTCGCAACCAGTAACATCTGTGTATTGAAATGAATCGAAACTCGGTGTAACCACCTTTTGAAAAGTCAATTTCTTTAGACCAGTGCAACCATAGAAGACTTGAGTTCCTAACGATGTAACATTAGGCAATGTCAAATCCACGAGTGAGGTACAATTATAAAAGACTTGAGTACCTAACGATGTAACATCAGGCAAGTTCACATCCTTCAGTGAGGTACAATTATAAAAGACTCCACTACCTAACGTTGTAACATTAGGCAATGTCAAATCCTCGAGCGAGGTGCAATCTTTGAACACTTCTTTAGCTAACGATGTAACATTATACAATATCACGTCCTTCAGTGAAGCGCAAGAATTAAAGACAGATTCTCCCAATGTGACAGCTGTTGATGGAGTTTCGGTAGATACCGTCACCTTCGTAATGTCTGTACCCCAAAAAGCCTGATTTCTTATTGATGTAACATTAGGCAAATTCACTTCGCCCGAGAGTCCCGTATGCTGGAAAGCACTTGCACCTAACTCTGTAACATATTCCAAGTTCTCCACATTAGTGAGCCCCTTACGTCCATAGAAGGCTTGCTCACCTATTGTTGTAGCTACAGCGGGCAAGGTAAAGGTTATCGAAGTGTTATTTAAATATTGAGAACCGTAGAAAGCCTGCTTCCCTATCGTAGTTTCAGAATTTGCAGTAAGTGTCACAGCTGTAAGTGAGGAGCAACCCATAAAAGCCTGCTCTCCTATCGTTGTAGCCGCAGTAGTTACGCTTTGAAGTTCACTACGGCCATAGAAAGCCTTCTTCCCAATCGATGAGACATTAGGCAAGTTCAAGGTAGTCAGTGATCCTGTGCCTGAAATAGAGAAAGCTTCTTCTCCTATCTGAATACCAGAAGCCGCTGTAAGATTCAAAGCAGTAAGACCGGAACAATTGTAAAAGGCTTGCTTCCCTATCGTTGTAGCCTGAGTTGTTATACTAGCAAGTTTAGTACAGCGATCAAAAGCATTATCTCCTATCGTAGTGACATTAGGGATATTCACATTGGTGAGGTAACTACAACTTCTGAAAGCATAATCCCCAATCGATGTAGCCGTAGTAGTAATGTCGTTAATGGCATAGCAGTAATAAAAAGCATAGCTTGGCACAGACTCGATAGTATTGTCCAGCTCAAGGGAGATTTTACCTTTATATTCAGCTATGGTATTGAAAGCATTGCCCACTACGGTATTGGCTGTATTATTTCCAGTAAAACCAGCCAACCCGTTAACCACTTTAAACTGTCTAACGCCCAAAGCCAATGCAGCTTTTATTTGGGCCTTCACGAAATCTACATGGTCTTGAGTACCCACCGGGTTATCATCAGTAATTCCGCACAAGCCATCAATCACGCTCAAGTTTTCCTTTGCAGAAGCAGTGCGCTTTACTTTAGCCTCGATTCTGTAAGCCTTAGTGGCAGCGAGTGTTACCGGAACCACGTCCGAAGCTTCGAGTAGGGTAATAGGTTCTTCAAGGGTAATGATGACGTTTTCCTTCGCATCGTCCAGCGCGAGACTGCGGCTTTCACTTGCAAGCTGTTGAGCTGGCTGCACCGGTACACACATCTTGGTAAGCTTTATCTCGAATTTCTTGTCTTCCGAATTACCTTTCAATTCGCCATTAGTTGTGCCATAGAAGTAGGCATTTCCTTTGGCATCGGTAGTGGCAGTGTACACGTTATCTTGAGGCTTAGTTTCCAAGGCTCTAACGAATGCTTTTGAAGTGAGTGTCACCACATCGCCAGCATTGCCGGTGCCGGTGTTCACACGAAGGCGGGCTTGGTTGGTAGTCCAAGCGTCGTCACTGCCTACGGTCCACAGCTCGGGTGCGGTGGTCTGGGTGGTAGCATTGGCTTTCTGCTCCATGCTTACCGTGTTGTCCACCTGTGACAAGCTCCACTGCATGTCGGGAGCGTAGATGATGCTCACTGTAGCCTGGGTTGCGGTAGAGATATAGTCTATGTGCATGGTGAGGGTTTCGCTGATAGGCATATCGGCATCTGTGCCGTATGTATCTTCTGCAAACAGCGGAGTTACCCCCTCTGCATTGTAAGCGGTAAAGGCTGTGCCGGTGTATTTCACATAGCTGTTGGCCTTTGCCAAGTACCAGGCATAGGCAGTACCTCCTGCCGGGTCGTAGTACTTCAGTGTCAGTCTGGCCTGGGTGCTTCCGGCATCGATGCGCACGAGGAGTTGGTCACCATTCGCCCAATCCGAAGTGGTGGCTTCCGAGCCACCTTCCGCACGGCTAACGGCCAGGGTTGAATCGCCCAGCAGGATTTCGGCAGGTTGTGCGTCGAGGGCAGCTCTGGAAGCAGTGCCATCGGCGTATGCGGGCTTGGCATGGGGCATGCCGAGGTCTACGCTCAGGGTGCGGAGGGCGTTCTGAGCGTGGGGGTTGTCCACCAGGTTCTCGTCGGTGCACGAGGCAAGGAAGAGTACAGAGCACAGCGTACAGAGTACAGCGGCACTCATGCTCTGAAGGACAGATACTATGTTTTTTGTTTTCTTGTTCATAGTTATTGTCTTTTATGGGTTATTACTTTATGGTAATGGACTTCCAAGTGTAGTCGGCCCAAATGCGGTCATATACGTCAGCATCTTCAGCAGCTGGGTTAACAATATTGCCCAGCTCACTTGGACCACCTGTAGGAGATATTTCTATGTGCTGCTGTCCGCTGGCTAAGGTGAGGGCGCAGTTTCCTACACCATTGCCGACATTGTAGAACGCACCAGAACCGACTTCGGTAATCACCGAACCGAAAGTCAAGGTAGTAAGAGAAGTGCATCCATAGAAGGCATTCCCCCCTATCGTAGTGGCTTTCGGAAGAGATACTCCAGCAAGAGAAGTGCATCCATAGAATACATTCTCCCCTATATTAGTGGCTTTCGGAAGAGATACGCTGGCAAGAGAAACGCATCCTAAGAATGCATCCTTTCCTATCGTAGTGGCTTTCGGAAGAGATACTCCAGCAAGAGAAGTGCATCCATAGAAGGTTTCATTTTCTACCGTTGTAGCAGCCGGAAGAGATACGCTAACAAGAGAAGTGCATCCATAGAAGGCAGCCTGCCCTACGGAAGTAGCAGCCGGAAGAGATACGCTAACAAGAGAAGTGCATCCTAAGAAAGCAGAATTCCCTACGGAAGTTGCAGCCGGAAGAGATATGCCGGCAAGAGAAGCGCATCCATAGAAGGTTTCATTTTCTACCGTTGTAACATTAGGCATCAGCAGCGTATAAGCTGCTTCTGGACCATTATAGATAAAACTCGTTATATTAGCAATCTCCGTACCAGTACCAGTACCAGTAAAAATGATGGTGGTCTTATCGCCAATGGCAGCAGCAAGGTCTGTTTCCGTACCGCTCACTACCGCCTCATAGGTCACATCTTCGTACACTATGCTGGCATCGGTATGGTTGTTAGCCATTCTATCCGCCAAAACCAGTTCGAGACCTTCTTCCAAATTAATGTAATAGGTATTGTCTGCTTCTTTATACTCATACGGCGGAATCTTCGACGGGTCTTGGTTCAAGTCCACATCGGCACGTACCTCGTCCCATCCGCCAATGGTGGCTGTAGCCTCAACCAGCATGTTGTGCTGCAAGGTTACGGTCAGGGTAAGGTGCTCGCCGCTCTTCAGGGCGGTGAGGTTGGTTCCATCGGCCAGCTTCACGTCCTTCAGCTTGAGGGTGTACTTGCCGGTGGTAAGCGGGCCATCGCCGTCCGGGTCGGTGTTCACCTCGATGGTGAGCACTTCGGCATCGGTAAGCTGCGGGTTCTCGATTGGGGTGTAGTAGACTCGATTAGTCGTGGTGTGCGTTGGGGTTGCAGGCAGAATGGTTGTAAGCATGTTGTTATGTACGCCGTACGAGTATTCTGATCCACTGGCATTCATCATCGGGGCCAATGAATAGGATGCATCACCATCAAAACTGAACACAGCGCATCCAAACCCTTCAGGGTCTATGGCTGCATCGTCCGCTAAAGTCTGGATTGTCGGCATATAGTCTATAAAACGGACACCCTTTGTTTGGCCCGCAGGGGTATAAATTGTACAGACAGAACACCTGCGCATAGAAAGTTTGGCAGAGACCTTTCCATCGTTCACTGCGATAGCTGCTCCCATCTCGTCCTTTAGCACAAGGGTCACCTTGGTGTCGGCACGCTGCAGCTCGCCATAGTTCAGCACAGGGTTACCTTGGGCATCAGCCTCCAAACGTGCAAAGCTGTAGAGATTATCCAATCCAGAATAATCTGCATGAAGTGCCGTCCAGCGCGATACACAGCGGTTGCCGCCCTCGGTCAGGTTAAAATCCTTGAGCTTCAAGCTGGAGAAAGGCTCGGTAGTAGACAAGCTTCCGAAGGGGATAAAGTTGCTGGCTCCGAGAGTGGTCTTGTTAGGGTCTGCAGCACCCGGCAAATACATGTTGAAGACCACATTCTGGGTTGGGTGGATTTCGTTCCATGCATACCAGTTGGTTGCAGTGGTGCGGCTCTCGCCTTGTGCAAATCCGCCTTTCAGCTGTGCCTGGATGCCTACCGGTGTATCGGCCGGCAAGAGGGCAAGGGCATCTTTTGCCACAGGTGCGTCCAGCGGCTCTTCGTTCTGGCAAGAAGTGAACGAGAGAAGGCCGCAAAGCGCAAAGATGAAATATATTTTCTTCTTATTCATATTCATCAAGATTTAGGAATTAGTACTTGGTTGTTGTGCTTCGCCGCCCAATTCGCTTTCGTAGCCAGTGGCATGTTCAAATGCTTCGACTTCGATGCTTGGAGCATTCAGCGTGGTGTAGCTGGCCTTGATGTTCAGCGTAAGGTGCTGGCCGGCCTTGAGCTGGTTGGCTTTCTGCCCGCTGTTGCCTACAGACACGGTGCTGAGGTCTACTGTCCACTGGTGCGAGCCGAGGTCAATCACCATGGTCGGGTTCATGTCTTGCTCAGGCAAGAGGATGGTGCCGGTTACGGTACGTACAAGGCTGCCTTCTTCTTGTTCTACCTGCAAGGTTTCGAAACCAGTTATATATTCTGATTCCAAGTCGCTTGCCGGCCATGCGCCATCGGTAGTTTCAAGCGGGTTATAGTCGTCAGCCATGCCCTTCGCTTCGAAACCGATGGAAACCGTTTCGCTACTGTTCGTTGTTAGGGTAAAGTTCACGGTGAACTTGGCCACTGTAGGCTTCATGGCTTCGAATGCCAATGTCTGTCTAGGTGTAGCACTTGCTACCGATACATGCAGGGTGTAGTCGTCGGTAGTATCATCAGTAGTGCCATTGTCTGTCTTGCAAGTGAGGTGAATTGGCTTGGTAGCATCGATTTGTTCCCAAACCAAGTCTGTGCCGGTAGTGAAAGAAGCTTCTACTTCTTCGTTCATAGTCACTGTGGGTGCATAGGTAGCTGCCTCTCCTTTATAATCGGTGTAGTGCAGCGTCCAGTCGGTGTATGTCACCTCGCCTGCCGCACGCGAAGCCACTGCCCACACATCGCCCGGAATAGTAACCGAGACGGTGACAGGCGTACCTGCTTCGGGCGCAAGGGATTCTTCGCCGGAGCAAGCGGTGATGGCTGTCGCCATCGCCGCTATATATAGCATATTTTTAATCGTCTTCATATATATCATTATATATATAGGTTAGAACTCTGGTTTCGCTGTGCCCGAACCTTCTACATCGGTCCAATCGGCAATGCCAGCTGTGATGCCTACGGTGCTTTCGTTCACAGTGAGGGTGATGGTGTAGTGCTTGCCAGCTTCTACGATTCCGTTGGTGAAGAGCTTTTCTGTACCATTCATCAACTCATTGAGCTTGATGGTATACTTGTTTCCGTTGGCACGGGCTAGTGTCACTACGTGGCTGTCAGTCAAGGTCTGCGGAGTCACGAAGAGGGCTGCTGTGCCGATGGTGTAGTTCTTGTTGGTCAATGTACCGTAGTTGATGGTACCGTCGGCATTCATGCTAGTGGCATCGCCTTCGCCCAAGGTGAGGGTGCGAGTCGGTACTTCGGTATCGATGTCGTCAATGCCTGTGCCAGCTTCAATCACGAACGAGAGCTGTGCGGCTGCGTGCTGCATGGTGAAGTTTACTTCGCTACCGAAGGTCACGCCGGTTGCCTTGCCTACGAAGAAATCGGCAAACGGTGTAGTCGCTGTAGCTGGTTTGAGTACAGCGAAGAATTGGCCGGTGTAACCGGTCTGTGCTACTTCGTCCCAATATAGCGGGGTGTTCACAGTCCAAGCTTCGTTTTCGTACTTGAACGAGCCTTGTACTGCAGCAGTGCTTATCGTATTGTAGTAAACGGAGAGGACATCGCCTTCGTTAGCTGCGTAAGTTACGGTACCGTCGGTGAGACCGGCAAGCTTCAGGGCTGCTTCGGCAGCGGCTGTGCCCCATTCGGTCATGGCTACCTTCACGCCAGTAGCGGTGGTGGTCAAGGTAAGGATAACGGTAGTGTTCTTACCTGCTTCCAATGTCACGGCTTCGGCCAAGGCTGCGGTATAAGTGTTACCGTTAGTCAGCTTCACAGTGAATACGCTACCCTTCGCCAATGTCTGCGGTACCACGAGGTGTGCATCGGCATCGGTCAGGGTGTATGCTTGTGTTTCTGTACCTGCCACGGCAGTCATGTTACCGTTGGCATCGGTAGCTATAGTGTGGTTCTTAATCAAAGCCGGAGTGGTAATTACGGCTCCGTCAAGGCTCGGAGTGAAGCCTTCGCCCTTAGCAAGGGTAATGCTCATCTGTGCCAAGAGGTGACGGAACGACAAGGCTGCTACCCCACCCTTTACAGCGGTTGCATCGGTACCGAGAACGTCGGTCAAGGCGGTTACGGCATCGGCTGTGCCGTTGGTAGTCGTACCATAAATTACAGTGGTTGACTTCAAGAAATCAAGGTAAATAGGTGCTGTACTGCCCCAAACATCGTTAGCAAAAGTATAAGTGTGAGCTTCTCCCAAAGTAGCGTCTTCTGCACCCAAAGAATAGTCTTTCTTTGCTTCATCGGCTACATAGAGTGTCATCTTATTAAAAGTTGGTGCTTCACCTTCCAGAGTGTCAGGAGTTCCAGAAACAACTACCTTCAAGTTAGCCAAATCGGCTTCTACGCCAGTGGTCCAGTCCTCAATAGTAGCTTCGACAGTAGCCTCAGTATGTGCCAAGTGTACACGCAAAGTGTTCTGGGTGCCGGCAGTGAGAACCATACTAGATGTGAAAGGAACATCGTAAGCACGGTCGTCGGCAGTAATAACGAGTTTCACCCCTTTTACATCGCACGGAACAACGATGGCTGTGGCAGTGAGCTTCTTGTCTCTATAAATAGCCGGAATATCAATGGTAGCAGCTGCACCTGCCTTCAATGTGCCAGCAACGAGATCCCATTCGGCTGTAGCAGGTGTGCCGTGTAATGCAACGGTAGCTTTCGAGAGGTCCACATTGGCAGCCGATTCGGTGCAATCAACACTAAGATTAATCTTCACCAACTTGTGACGGAAGGTAAGTGACACTTCATCGTCGGCAGCACTCTTGCCAGTAACCTTATCGGAAACCATCAAGTCGATTGCCGAAAGCTTGCTTTGGTCAGCCACGCTTACAGGAACCTTCAAATCAGCACCCAAGCTAGCGTATGGATAGAAAGCTACAATGTCTGCTTTCTTATTCTGGGTGGGATAGTAAATGGTATTCGCCTTATCAATTGGAGCAAAAGCGCCATTGCCCTCAGAGGTGATATACTTACCCGCATTCGGGTTATCCAATACAGTGTTTGAAGTACCTGCCTCGAAAAGCGTCACACCAATGGCATCATTCTTTTCCCAAGCATTGTCGGTAGCACGGCTTTCGGCAATGGAAGAACCTGTTACCGTAAGAGGTGTACGACCATCAAGACCGTTTTCATTTGTTTCGTTGTCACACGCTGTCAGCGCAGAGATTGCCAATGCTGCGACCAGCAATCGGTTGTTCATCATAAACTTTTTCATATAGTAGTTTTTTTATTATTCAGTAGATTAATTTCCGTTTACATCTTCATCCCAACCTGGTGTCCAGCCTTGAATAGAACCGGTTAATCCATCGAGACCGAAAGAAAGCAGCGCCTCCAAGGCAATAAACTGATCGGCATTCATCTGATAGAATCTACGGAGATGTGAGGTTACATCGAGTGTAAGTGTCTGCACACTTCCATCAGCTAAGCGAGCAGTAACCGTAAGCTGCGGAGCAGTCAAATCGAGTCCCAACAAACGAGCATCCGAAACAGCTGTCAGGTTGCCGTCTGCATCGGTTTCAAGTGTAGGGAAATGGCCAGTCAGCGTAGCTATACCCGTAACTGCATCTGGTCCAAAAGGCTTGATGAGATTGCTGGAAGTACGTGTTCCTGTCAAATCGTATGTAACGGAAGCTACCTCGTCGGCAGTAATTCCCACCAACTTGACCATAAAACGAATGGTACGAGTGTATTGCTGCAAAGCCATTTCATGTTCATGGGTTTCATTGGCTTTGAGTGTAACCACCTTGAAACCCGCATGAATATTATCGGCAGAATACACATACGCCCCCTCTGCACGACTATCAAACGTATTCAATGTTACGATAGGAGCATCGAATGTTACATTTTCCCACGGATCATTGGTCTTCAGGATAATGTATGTACCCGCCTCCACATCTACAGCATTATCTGTACCAAAAGTTGCCTGTACTTTATTATTTTCAGGCGAAAGAAGGGTTACATTGATACCCTCGGTTACGGTAGAAGACGCATCTGTAGTTACTGTCAAACGGGTAGGATTCTCAATAGGGACATCGTTGCCAGGCATAGTAGGCACCTTATAGAATTCTTGATATTCACAAGCAGTCAATGTTGCCAACACGGCAGCAGCTATCAAAACTTTTTTCATGTCGGATTAAAATTTATAGGTAAAAGACACCTCGGCTGTGGTCAAGCCGAATTGATTCTTCACGTTTGGATAGGTAATGCGGTTTAACTGTGCAGGAGAATACCACTCGTAGTCAACATAATCCTTATGCACAAAGCCAAGACCCAAAAGGGCATCTACCCCCCAACGGCCATCCTTACTCAACACAAAAGAGTAACCTCCAATCATACCGGCCGTAATGGCATCGCCTTCGGAACCACCCACATGACTGAACCAAGTTTGGTTGTAATGGTAATAACGCACATCCAAGCCCACAAAAGCACCGCGGGAAAGACTCGTATATTCGTGCTTGCCATCGCCATTCACATCACGTCCTACATAAGGGGTACCGAACGTACGGAAATAACGGCGGGCTTGCAAACCGGAAGTGGTAATGCGAACACCTTCGCTTTCACCATTCAAATCCCAGTTACCGTAAGCACCGTCAATACCTATTTGCCAACGGTTGGCAAAACGTACATCCAATCCAATACCAGGAGCTCCAATAGCCCATGTCACTAAATTGGTGCGTACACCTATCGCTACTTTTTCATTCGAAGTCTCCTGAGCCATACCCGGAAGACTCATCATTAAGCCCATCAATAGGACCAATACAATCTTTTTTCTCATATTCCTAATTGTTTTATCTTATTTTCATGATCATTAATTTGCCTTATATATTGAACATGCAAAGTTAAAAAGTTGATAATATATATAAAAATAAGCGTGTTTACTATCCGCAAAATAAATGTCTACTTTTAACAATACATTCATTTAGCGAATAGTAAGCACACCTACAGACAAGATCTATAAATACACAAAAAACGTCCATTTCATCGAAGAAATGGACGTTTTTATTATTTTAAAGTTTCCAAATATTCTGTGGGTGACATTCCCATAATTTTATGGAAACACTTCCAAGCTGTAGTTCGTTGTCGAAAACCGGCCTGTTGGAACAAATCCTGTACATTGGCATCGGGATTCCGCTTCATTTCCTCCACTACAAAACCGATGCGATGTTGAGCAATGTATTCGCCGAACGAACTTCCGGTATTCCGGCGGAAAGCCTCGCTCACATAGGTACGGTTAGAAAATACCAGTTCGGAAAGAAGTGTCATATTCATATCAGTTCTGCACCATCCTCTCTTCTCATCCAATTCGGTTGTGATTCGTTTCCAAAGCTCGTCTTCTACCTCTTCCTGGGGCTGCGGAGTAGCCGTCTTGGTAGGTATGAGACGCTCTCTTAATTCGTAATAGGCAATACCAAAGAAGAAAGACATCCACGCTGCCATATGCAACAATTGGAACACATAAGAATGGGTGAGCTGCACAGTAAAATGAAGCACACCTATCAAGCAGAAACCCACGGCATAAGTGCGGATGAACACCCGGTTGGCACTACTGTTACGCCAGTCGTACGGCACCAAAAAGAGGGAAAAGCCATAAAACAGCATGACCACGAGGGTGAGCAGGCGGAACCAGACATTAGGCTCTGTCATATGTTGCCAAAGGTCGGCATAGGTATGAATAACGGTATATTCAATGCCACCACACAATCCAACGATAGCCAATAAAAGCAATGGTCCGAACAAAAGAGTATAGACCATGGAACGAGAGACCGTGGGCCGAATAACTTCGAGCGGATAGAAGAAAAAGATTGTCTGGATGAAGATGGGTATAAAAGTGTGTTCAGGTTCAAAGAATGCACCTTCTACCGAAGTGGTGCCGTTCCAAGTACGGAAGATAAACATGAAGGCAAAGACTGCCGAAACCATACTGAAAATGGCCTGGATGTGCCGGGAGTAATCACCTGTCTCCTTGCGGCATTTCCACAGAAGAATGCCGCAAGCAGTGAGTCCCACCGACATTAGGGAAAGAAATATAGTAGCTATATAAAGCATCTATTAACAAGGTGATAATCATTTATTCCACATACAGAACCAATCCCTTAAGGTACTCCCCTTCCGGATGATAGATATTTACCGGATGGTCGCCCGGTTGGGTAAGCTGATGAAGAATGCGCACACTACGTCCGCTTTGAGCTGCTGCCGTAAAGACTGCATTGCGGAAGTCCTTCTTATCCACTACCTGTGAGCAAGAGAAGGTAAACAGGATACCACCTGGCTTAATCTTCTCAAACGCCTTCGCATTGAGTTTGCTATAACCACGGAGCGCATTGCGGAGGGCATCGCGGTGCTTGGCAAATGCAGGTGGGTCGAGGATAATGAGGTCGTACTGGTCGCCCATACGGTCGAGGTACTTGAACGCATCTTCCGCATAAGCCTGGTGACGTTCATCGCCAGGGAAATTGAGTTCCACATTCTGGTTAGTAAGGTCGATAGCCTTAGCAGAACTGTCTACCGAGTGTACCAAATTGGCACCACCACGCATCGCGTAGAACGAGAAGCCACCGGTATAACAGAACATGTTCAATACGTTACGACCCTTAGAGTAACGTTCCAACAAATGACGGTTTTCACGTTGGTCTACAAAGAAACCAGTCTTTTGACCCTTTAACCAGTCTACATGGAACTTCAAGCCATTTTCCAACGCCACATTCTCCGGACTGCCACCCTTGATGAATCCGTTTTCTGGTCCCAAATCGGCCTTAAACGGCAAGGTAGTTTCGGATTTATAATAGATGTGCTTCACAATATCTCCCATCACTTCGGAAAGAGCTTCGGCAATCTCCATTCGATATACATGCATACCAGCTGAGTGTGCCTGCATAACGGCTGTCTGACCGTAAACATCAATAATCAATCCCGGGAGGTTATCACCTTCCCCATGTACCAAACGGTAGGTATTGTTTTCCGGATTATCGACCAGATTCAAGCTACGACGCAAATCGAGAGCTACTTCCAAACGATGTTTCCAGAAATCACGATTAATTCCTTCCTGACGGAAAGTAAGTACACGGACTGCGATGCTACCAATCTGAAAATGACCGCAAGCAATAAATTCATTCTTTGAGGTATAGACATCTACTACTTCACCTTCTTCTGGCTCGCCTTCCACCTTAGCAATAGCTCCAGAGAACACCCATGGATGAAAACGCTTCAAGGATTCTTCCTTTCCAGCTTTGAGATATACTTTCTTGTATGACATGGTCCTATATTGTTTATTCGTTATTTTCTTTTGTCTTGATTAATTCATAATCGCCGGTACGTTCCATTTCGGATAAGCAATTATAGATCTCGACACAAGCCCAAGCATCGGTAGCTGCATAATTCATTTGACTTTCGGTCAATGTCTCTGCTTCCCAATTGGACAAGCGCTGGGTCTTTGAAATCTTCTGACCGAACAAATTCGCAAAAATTTTCTGCAAACTGCGGTCTTCTATACCGAAACGTCCCACATAATCCTGCAACTCAATCCAGTTACCTTCTTCGGCATGAACATTCTTCCGATGGCTAAGCACTCTAAAATCATCTTTCAGCGAAAGACCAATCTTTAAAATATCATTAGCCAAAAAATCCTGCAAAGATTCGGGCATACCGATTCGATTCAAACGGAACAAAAAGCATGTATCAGTAGTAGCTATCTGCAAAAGAGCAACCTTATGGGACTTTCCTCGCTTGAATGAGGGACGTGTTTCCGTATCCACACCCACAATGCTCTGCATATTCAAATATTCTACCGCTTTCTCTGCATCTGCTTCAGTATAGACCAGAAAAATACGCCCAGGGAACTGTACCTTCGGCAATTCGGCTATCTCAGCCTTAGTTAGAGTATTCTTGATCTGCTTCATCTTCTTTTGAATTGTACTTCACATCGTGGAGGGCACGCATCGTGTTGACCAGACGTTGGCCCCAAAATTCAGCAAAATGCTCCTTACAAACACAAAGTGAATCGTTCATGGTCGCATTCAATCCCAACTGGAATACGCCGATAAAATCCTTCAAATCTTGATAGATATCTGCTAAATCCTCGGAAATGCATTTCTTGATAGGGGTATCACTATATGCCATTTCGGGCAAGAAGACTTCCAAATAGTCGTCTTGAGCACCCAACACATGAGCCACCGAACGACGGACATATTCATAATCGTCTTCCGTTACAAATACTTCCAAATCATCTTCTCCAATCATCTCACATTCCGGGATCAAAGAGGCTTTAAGGTAAAGTAAAGGGAGTATCTTTAAAGCTGTATCGATAAATGTTTCCTGATCTGCACCCCGCGAACGCTCAATAAACGCACAATATTCTGCGGCTACAGTCACAAACTCTATTGAATTCTTATCAAAAATGACCTGACTTGTTTGTTCCATAACTTCAATTTTGAATTGCAAAGTTAAGAAAAAAGTGAGGAATAAACTCAATAATTGCCAATTTTCATGTACATTTGCGAAATAATCATTTAGAAACACGAATATGGCCAAGAAAAAAATAGAAAAGACAACAGAACCTAAAGACATACAGACAAATCGTTTCGTTTCTATAATTAAAAGCGAAACAACTCATTTTGTCATCGGACTGATCAGTGTGATATTTGCTGTATATCTGTTACTTGCGTTCACGTCGTTCTTCTTTACCGGAGCGGCAGACCAAAGTATTCTGGATAATCCGCAACCGGGAGAACTGATGCAAACCGCCAACCAAGTGAAGAATTACGCTGGGGCACGAGGAGCTCAGGTTTCCGAATACTTGATTAATGAATGTTTCGGTATCGCTGCGTATTTTATTGTCCTCTTTTTGGCCATCATGGGTATGCGCTTAATGCGTGCCTACAAATTCCGTATTTGGAAGTGGTTCCTTTCTTGCACAGTGATGACCATCTGGTTCTCTATTGGACTAGGATTCGTGTTCGAAGGTACTTTTGGCAATAGTTTTGTTTACCCAGGTGGTTTGCATGGTTATAATGTGAGCCGTTGGATTGCATCGCAAATAGGTGCAACCGGATTGGGACTTTTCTTACTTATTACTGCTATATTATTCTGTGTTTATCTGACCCGTGAGACCATCGATGTTGTACGCAAAACATTACATCCGGAATTTAAGTTTAAGAAGAAAACAGAAAAGGTGGTGGTAGAAGAGTCAAAAAATGAAGTTCAAGAAGAACCTGAAGAAAGACCAGAACCAATAATCACTCCTGAATATACCGATACAAAGCCTGTAGAAGTAGATTTCGATTTACCTAAACCTATTCAAGAGGAAGAAGACCAGCAAGAAGATCCCTTCCCTTTTGAGCAACCGCAGGTTGAGGAAGAGAATCTGACACCTGCAACAATCGAAGTTGAGACTTTTGAAAACGATGTGAATGATAGCACTCCTTTTACTATAGGAGATGATCATACGGAAGAAGATGAAGCTTACAAGGGGCCTGCACTAGCTCCTTATAACCCGCGTTTGGATTTGGAAAACTACAAGTTCCCGCACTTGAACTTGCTTGACCATTACGATGAGACAGACAACAACATCGATATGGAAGAGCAGAATGCCAACAAGGACCGCATCATTGAGGTACTCCGTAGCTTTGACATTGAAATCAGCTCTATCAAGGCGAGTGTGGGTCCTACCGTGACACTGTATGAGATTACACCGGCACAGGGTATCCGTATCGCCAAGATTCGTAACCTGGAAGACGATATCGCCTTGAGTATCGCAGCTCTTGGTATCCGTATCATTGCTCCGATTCCAGGTAAGGGTACCATCGGTATTGAAGTTCCGAATGCTAAGCCACGCATCGTGCCGATGCAAAGCATCTTGAATAGCAAGAAATTCCAGGA
>JAFYPV010000079.1 GCA_017559935.1 Bacteroides sp.
ATCTTCCGTGGCTTTGACGATGAGTTCTTCGTGCCGCATAGTCGACATACTGAAATCCGTCGCGAAGATATCTTGAAGGTAAAGGACTTGACTTTGTTGGCCGAATCGGAAGATGCCGGCGTCTATATGGTCATGGCTCGAAATGGACGTGAGTTCTTCATCACTGGTCACTCGGAATATGCTCCGAATACCCTCGATGGTGAATACAAGCGTGATCTCTCGAAAGGTTTGCCGATTGAAATGCCTAAGAACTATTATCGTAATGATAATCCCGATGAGGGTGTATTGGTACGTTGGAGAGGTCATGCTAACCTGATGTTCTCCAATTGGCTTAACTATTATGTATATCAAGAAACACCGTTTGACATCAATCAAATCAAATGATTAGACAACGAAAGATTGAACTTTTGGCTCCGGCTAAGAACTTGGAATGCGGCATCGCGGCTATTGACCACGGTGCCGATGCCGTATATATCGGTGCGCCCCGTTTCGGTGCTCGTGCGGCGGCTGGTAACTCGTTAGCGGATATCGAAGCCCTGGTGAAGCATGCTCATTTGTATCGTGCTCGTATCTATGTGGCTTTGAATACCATCTTGAAGGATGAAGAACTGCCCGAAACAGAAAAACTGATTTGGGATTTGTGGCGAATTGGGGTCGATGCCTTGATTGTTCAGGATATGGGTATATTAAGTCTCAACCTGCCTCCAATTCCGCTTCATTCCAGCACGCAGATGGACAATCGCCACGTGGAGAAGGTGAAGTTCTTGGTTGAAGCAGGTTTCAAGCAAATCGTATTGGCTCGCGAACTCTCGTTGGAGCAGATACGGAAGATTCACGAAGCCGTACCTCAGACTCCATTGGAAATATTTGTGCATGGAGCTTTGTGCGTGAGCTATAGTGGTCAGTGCTATGTCAGTGAGCATTGTTTCGGACGTAGTGCCAATCGTGGGGCATGTGCCCAGTTCTGTCGTTTGGCTTTCGATATGGTAGATGCTGATGGCAAGACTATCATGCAAAACAAACACCTTCTTTCGTTGAAGGATTTGAACCAAAGCGAGGAACTGGAGAAATTGCTTGATGCTGGTGCTTCGTCTTTCAAAATAGAAGGTCGCTTGAAAGATGTGGCGTATGTGAAAAATGTCACCGCATATTATCGCAAAAAACTTGACGAGATTTTCAAACGCCGTCGCGAATATATCCGTGCATCTTCAGGAACGGTTAAATTGGCTTTCACTCCGCAACTTGACAAGAGTTTTACACGCGGGTTCACCAATTATTTCTTGTTTGAACGAAACAAGGATATTTTCTCTTTTGATACCCCAAAGTCGTTGGGCGAGGAGATGGGTTATGTAAAGGAAATTCGTGGGAATTACATCATCGTGGCTGGGGTAAAACCTTTCAATAATGGTGATGGTGTGTGCTACCTCGATGAACGTGGCAAGTTGAAAGGACTTCGCATCAATCGTGTAGAGAACAACAAGCTTTTCCCTGCCGGAGAGATGCCAAGAATCAAGCAACGCACCGTGCTCTATCGCAACTTTGACCAAGAATTCGAAAAACTCATGCAACGAGAGTCGGCAGAAAGAAAGTTGAAGGTTGTTTTACGCTTGGAAGAAAATCAGTTCGGCTTCACCTTGACATTGACCGATGAAGATGATTGTCAAGTGAGTGTAGTTCTCGAAACTCAAAAGGAGTTGGCTCGTACACCTCAAACAGAGAACCTAAAGAAGCAATTGGGTAAGTTGGGAAACACTCCGTTCGAAGTAGAACGAATCGAAATAGCTTGTACTGATAATTGGTTCATACCTTCTTCGCTTTTGGCTGAATGTCGTCGGGCAGGGGTAGAGAAACTCTTGCAAGCTCGTCGCATAAGCTATCCGCAAGAGGTAGCTACTATGCCTCAAACCAATCATCCTTTCCCAATATCAGAACTTACTTACTTGGGTAATGTGATGAATGAAGCTTCTGCTTCTTTCTATCGTCAGCATGGCGTGACAAAGATTGCACCTGCCTTCGAGAAGCAAGCACCTTCGCAAGCCGTACTGATGTTTTGCAAGCATTGCCTTCGTTATAGTATGGGCTGGTGTCCGGTTCGTCATCGTGAAAAATCACCTTATCGCGAACCTTATTACTTGGTAAGTTCAGATGGCAAGCGTTTCCGCTTGGACTTCGATTGCAAGCAATGTATGATGAAAGTATATAGTGATAAATAAAAATAGGGGCTATTTAAAAGCCCCTTTTTTTTTATTTTACTGCATCGCATATTCCGCGAAGATAGCCGATAGATTCAGCTACACCCGGATGAGGATTCTTGCCATTCTTTTCGAATTCCAACGAAATCACACCTTGGTACTTGATTTTGCGAAGCACCTTGATGATAGGAACGAAATCCATTACACCACGTCCCATTTCCCAAGTCTTACCTTCTTTTGATGGAGCACTTTCGTCCTTGATGTGGATGTCATAAATCCATTCCTTGTATTTCTTGATGTCTTTCACGATGTTTTCTCCCATACGTACAGAGTGACCCAAGTCCATGCAACAACCTACGCCAAGCTTAGGGTCTTTAAACATCTCTACTACCTTTTGGATGTTAGGGAAAGGTGCTCCATCAGGGCCGTGAGTATGAATAGCCAACTTGATTCCGGTTTCGGCTACCTTCTTGATTACATAATCAGTCAGTTCGTAGTTAGGTACACCGATAAACATCTTTGAGCCGTAGCGTTCGGCATAAGCAAAAGCTCTATCGACTTCAGCTTCAGTCTTCATGTAGATAGGACCAAGAATGTAAGGATCCACGTCGTATTCCTTGCACTTGGCTTTGAATGCTTCCATTTGTTCCTTGCTTGAGTCTAACGGAAGCCACCAGTCTTTAATGGACATGTATTTAACTTCCATGCTTTTCAAGAAGGTGAGTGTTTGATCCAAATCGAAATTGCGATAAGTATAACCTGCAATACCGATTTTAAAATCTTCATATCCACGAGGACCATTAATCAATTGGGCATGAGCAGGCAAAGCCAAAAGAAGCATCATCCCAAGAATGAGGGGCTGAATGTGTTTTTTCATAGTATGGATGTTTTAATGTGAATATACAAAAATAGGCAGAAATCTTAAGATTCCTACCTATTTAGCTATTTTTTTTATCTAACCCACTTGTAAAGGCTTGCAACGTTAGTGGTGTGTTCGTTATCGGATGTCCATTTAGATGCTATCTGCTTCGATGTACCCGTTCATGACGGCATAAACGGTGAGCCCGGATACCGATTTTATTCCCAATTTCTCGGTTATGTTCTTTCGGTGACTGATGATTGTGGTGAGGCTGATGTTCAGCTTATCGGCTATTTCCTTGTTGATAAGTCCCTTGGTGATGAGTTTCAGTACCTCGATTTCGCGGGCGGAAAGGTCGTGTGTATCGGTGGACTCGGCGTGCGGATGCTTGCCTCCCTGATGCCCGTGCTGGTGCAATTGGAGAATAGACTTGATGAGCTCCTTCTGGCTCTGGTAGATGTTCAGGGTAAGCACTCCCGAGAGTTGGGGAAGGTTCTCGCCCCCGGCAAGGACGATGGCACGAGGCCTCCGTTCACGGAAGAAGGCCGTATGCTCGAAGTAGATTTGTGCCGAGACAAAGTAATGCGCATACATGTCGGGCGTATCGTCCACCAGCTCGCCGAAGGAATGGAACACACGGATGGTGGCCATCGGAATGATTTCTTCCAAGAGCGCTTCAAGCCCCATGCACGAGAGGGTGTTGGGGTCGATGATAGCTATTTCGGGATGATGTTTCATAATCCAAAGTATTGAGCCACGGCATCGGCACATCGTTCGCCATCGATACCAGCCGAAACGATACCACCGGCATATCCAGCACCTTCTCCACAAGGGAAGAGTCCGCTGATGGTGACATGTTGCAAGGTGTCATTGTCTCTCACGATGCGCACCGGAGCCGAGGTACGTGTCTCCATGCCAATCATGCAAGCCTCGTTGGTAAGGAATCCGTGCGAGCTTCGTCCGAATTGTTGGAAACCCTTGCTCAATCGTTCGCTGATGAAGTTTGGCATCCAGAAGTGTAGGGGAGAGGAAACCAATCCCGGACTATACGATGAAGCCGGAAGGTCGTAACTCAACTTCTTGCGGGTGAAGTCCACCATGCGTTGTGAAGGGGCAGTTTGGCGCATGTTTCCTTGTTGCCAACAAGTGGCTTCGAGTGCTTCTTGGAAGTGCATCATGGCGAGAGGTCCTTCGCCGGTACATGCGATGCCTAATTCTTCGTTCTTCAATTTCAATTCTTCATTCAACAAGTCCTCCGGATGTAATTCTACCACCATACCCGAATTACTCCATTTTCCACCACGATTGCTCGGACTCATACCATTCACCACAAGCTGGTTCGGACCACTTGCCGCCGGTACCACGAATCCACCCGGACACATGCAGAAGCTATATACACCACGACCATCTACTTGGGTCACGAAGCTATATTCAGCTGCCGGGAGATACTTGCCACGTCCGTTCTTGTTGTGATATTGGATTTGGTCAATCAAGTGCGAAGGATGCTCCAAGCGGACACCCACGGCAATACCCTTGGCTTCGAGTTGCACACCATTGCTATGCAACCATCGATACACATCGCGAGCCGAATGTCCCGTAGCCAAAATAACCGGTCCGTGGAAGGTCTTTTCGGTGTTGGTTTCGATGCCCACTACCTTTTCCTTCTCGATGATGAGGGCATCCATACGAGTCTCGAAATGTACCTCGCCACCACATTCGATGATGGTGTTTCTCATGTTCTCGATGACACGAGGGAGCTTGTCCGTACCGATATGTGGATGGGCATCCACGAGGATAGCGGTGCTTGCACCATGTTGGCAGAAGACATTCAGAATTTTGTCCACATTGCCACGTTTCTTGCTTCGGGTGTAAAGTTTTCCGTCCGAATAAGCACCGGCACCTCCTTCGCCAAAGCTATAATTGCTTTCGGGGTCTACCTTATGCTCGCGACTGATCTTGGCGATATCCACCTTTCGGTCGCGTACATTCTTGCCTCGCTCCACCACAATAGGTCGGAGACCATGTTCAATCAAACGGAGGGCGGCAAACAATCCGCCGGGACCTGCACCCACCACAATGACTTGTGGCTTTCCTTCCACATTCTGATAAGTGGTACGCACGAACTCCTCGTCTCGCGGAAGTTCATTGATGTAAACGCGCACTTTCAAATTTACGAAGATGGTGCGTTGGCGGGCATCGATGCTTCGTTTCAATACGCGGATAGATTGAATGGTACGTACATCAATTCCCTTATCTTTACTGATAAACGACTTGATGTTCTGTTCATTGGCTGCCTGTTCGGGCAGAACTCTGATTTGGTATTCTTGAATCATATATTTTATCCGAATAATGCACGGAAAGCTTCTTCTACTTTTCGCACAGGGATGACTTCTATTTTTATTTTCTTGGTGTCGAGCCCTTGGAGGTTATGCTTTGGAATCAAGATGCGTTTGAAACCGAGTTTCTCCGCTTCGCTGATGCGTTGCTCAATACGGTTCACCGGACGGATTTCACCACTCAGACCCACTTCGCCTGCCATGCAGATATCACGTTCGATGGCCACATCCATGTTGCTCGAAAGGATGGCACTGATGATGGAAAGGTCGATGGCTGGGTCATTCACCTTCAAGCCACCGGCGATGTTCAAGTAAACATCCTTTTGCGCCAACTTGAATCCTACACGCTTTTCGAGTACGGCGAGGAGCATGTTCATTCGTCGGAGGTCGAACCCCGTGGCCGAGCGTTGCGGATTGCCATATACCGCCGAGCTCACCAAGGCTTGCGTCTCGATCAGGAACGGGCGGACACCCTCGATGGCCGATGCAATGGCCACTCCACTCATGCCTTCGTGCTCGTCGGTGAGGAGAAGCTCGGAAGGATTGCTCACTTGTCGTAGGCCATTCTGACGCATCTCGTAGATGCCCAGTTCTGCGGTGCTTCCGAATCTGTTCTTGATGCTTCGGAGGATGCGATACATGTAGTGCTGGTCGCCCTCGAATTGAAGCACGGTATCGACGATGTGTTCCAAAACCTTAGGTCCCGCAATGCTTCCTTCCTTGTTGATATGACCAATAAGGATGACGGGGGTATTGCTTTCCTTGGCGAACTTTAAGATGGAGGCAGAGCACTCGCGAACCTGCACCAAGCTACCCGGTGAGGAATCGATGTTTTCCGTAAAGATGGTTTGAATGGAGTCGATGATCACTACATCCGGACGAGTGTTCTTGATGTGCACATAGATTTGCTCCAATGACGTTTCGCATACGATTAAACAATTCGACGTTTGATGCGCAATGCGGTCGGCCCTTAGCTTGAGTTGGCGGGCGCTTTCTTCACCTGATACATAGAGCACCTTCTTGTCATGCAATCGCAAGACTGTTTGGAGGATGAGGGTGGATTTCCCGATGCCTGGTTCTCCACCGAGCAATACCAAACTTCCCGGTACCAATCCGCCACCGAGCACACGATTCAATTCCTCATCGTGCATGTCGATGCGAGGTTCTTCGCCTCCGTTGATGTCGTTCAAGGTGAGGGGTTGGCTCTTGGTAGGCTCCAGGATGGCAATACCATGCTTGGCTACGGGCGATTCCTTGCGCACCACTTGTTCGGAGTAAGTGTTCCATTGTCCGCACGACGGGCATTTGCCCACCCACTTGGGTGAGTCTTGACCGCAATTGGTACAAACATATATGGTTTTCTCTTTGGCCATTCGTTTTTCTTTACCTTTATAATATAGGCACAAAGATACGGAAAGTTATGGGAATAGTTGTGGATTTTGTAGAATAATTGAAATCGTGGCGATATGCGTTGGTTGGATATCACTTTTGCTCTTCCTCTGAAATGATATTTTTCCTCAGCTCTATAATTACTTTCCAGAATCCATCATATTGGCATGAATGGTGGCTTGAATTTGCCGTGTCATTCTTCAATATGATATCAAAGAATTCATATGTGGAACACCAACCTTCATTTCCGGTATCTTCGTTGATGACATCCTTTTCGAACTTCAAGAAATATTTGATGGCTTTGGGGGATACTTTATATGTTTCTTCCCTGATGATTCCTTGCTCGGCTACTTTCCAATTTTTCCATCCATATTCCATTTGGAAATGGCATTCCATGTCTTTAGATTGGGGAGGATAGTAAAAGTAATAGCTTTCCGTCATTGGTCCGTCTTCACAATAAAATATCTGATTGATGACTTTTAATGTATCGTTCACTCCCATTTTGCCAATGAAGCGACTATCTTCCAAAGTGTATTTGGGAGAGGACTGGCACGAAATCATTGCACTTGATAGAAGAAAAAAGAAGCTCAAGCTCTTCCAAAATGACAGTGTATTTTTCTTCATTATACGATTAGAGACTTTTAAGTAGAATACTAATTATTGCAAAGATAATAATTGGCTTGGAATATGGATGTTGTGTAGTGTTAAACGAATAAAAATACTATTATAACCGATAATTCCTTGAATGGATTGTTGCTTTATTGCAAAAAAACGATTAAAAGTAATAGATTGTTAGAAAAACTTTTTATATTTGCGCCATTGAAACTAAAAATGAGAGAGAATAATCAAAATGACAATATACTATCTACATAATATCGCAGCTTTGCGAATGTGGACGATGACCACTACAATGATGATGACCCCTCGGGGTTAGGATAGTATATATGTGTTTCTACGCGATACACGCTTATGGATGTAAGCAACAATCAATCAATTTTTTTTTTTTTTTAGATCAGGCGATAGCGAATGCTATTCCATATAAATATAATGAACGCATGAAAGTATTGAAATTCGGCGGTAGCTCTGTGGGCTCCGTGAACAGCATTATAAGTGTAAAGAAGATTGTAGAGGCTGTAGAAGAACCGGTAATTGTTGTTGTATCAGCTTTAGGAGGTATTACTGATAAATTAATTCATACATCTCAAATGGCTGCTAATGGCGATGCAGCCTATGAAAAGGAATATCGTGAGATTGTGAACCGTCATATCGAAATGGTTTATACCGTGATTCCTGCTGGAGATGCCCGTAGCTTGTTACTTGACCAAGTGAATGAACTTTTGAACGAATTGAAAAATATTTTCCAAGGTATTTATTTGATTCGTGATTTGTCTTCGAAAACCTCGGCTACTATTGTAAGTTACGGTGAACGCCTTTCGTCCATCATCGTGGCAAACCTCATCGAAGGCGCGGTGTGGTACGATTCGCGTACATTCATTAAGACAGAGAAGAAGCATTCTCGTCATATTTTAGATTCAGATTTGACTAATCAATTGATTAGGGCAACTTTCAGTGAACTCCCAAAGGTGGCTTTAGTTCCTGGTTTTATTGCTACTGATAAAAATAGTGGTGAAATAACTAATTTGGGTCGTGGTGGATCGGATTATACCGCATCTATAATAGCAGCTGCTCTTCAAGCTGAAGTGTTGGAAATCTGGACCGATGTGGACGGATTCATGACTGCTGATCCTCGTGTGATCAGTAATGCATATGTTATCAATGAATTGAGTTATGTGGAAGCGATGGAGCTTTGCAACTTCGGTGCAAAAGTGGTTTATCCACCTACTATTTATCCTGCTTGTCACAACAATATTCCTATCCTCATTAAGAATACTTTCAATCCGGATGCTCAGGGTACCATTATTGAACAGGAAATCAAGGAAGAAGCTAAGGCTATTAAGGGTATTTCTTCTATCAATGATACCAGTTTGATTACTGTGACTGGTCTCGGTATGGTTGGTGTTATTGGGGTGAACTACCGTATTTTTAAGGCGTTGGCCAAAAATGGTATCAGTGTGTTCATGGTGTCACAAGCTTCTTCGGAAAACAGCACTTCTATTGGTGTGCGTAATCAGGATGCTGAATTAGCTTGTGTGGTATTGAACGAAGAGTTCGCCAAGGAAATCGAGATGGGCGAAATCAGTCCGGTTTGTGCGGAAAAGAATTTGGCTACCATTGCGATTGTAGGTGAGAACATGAAACATACTCCGGGTATTGCCGGTAAGTTGTTCGGTACTTTGGGACGCAATGGTATCAGTGTAATCGCTTGTGCTCAAGGTGCTTCGGAAACCAATATTTCGTTTGTGGTCGAAGAAAAGTCATTGAAGAAGTCGTTGAACGTGATTCACGATTCGTTCTTCTTGTCTGAATATCAGGTGCTCAACCTCTTCATTTGTGGTACAGGTACCGTGGGCGATAGCTTGATCAAGCAATTGGCCAGCCAGCAGGAAAAGTTGATGCAGGAACGTGGTTTGAAGCTCAATGTAGTGGGTATTGCCAACGGACACCAGGCGTTGTTCGATCGCGATGGCTTGGACTTGTCGAACTATCGTCAGTTGCTCGACGAAAAAGCAACTGCATCAAGCCCTCAGATTATTCGCGACGAGGTGATTGGCATGAACATCTTCAACTCGGTGTTCGTGGATTGTACCGCCAATGCTGATGTTGCATCACTTTATAAGGATTTGTTAAATAATAACGTATCGGTGGTAGCTGCTAACAAGATTGCTGCTTCTTCATCGTACGCTAACTATACTGAACTGAAACAGATTGCCCGCAACCGTGGTGTGAAGTTCTTGTTCGAAACCAACGTGGGTGCCGGTCTTCCTATCATCAAGACTATCAATGACTTGATTGCTTCGGGCGACAAAATTTTGAAGATCGAGGCCGTGGTAAGTGGTACGTTGAACTTCATCTTCAACAAGATCAGTGCCGATGTGCCATTCAGCGAAACCATCCGCATGGCGAAGGAAGAAGGTTACTCGGAACCGGATCCACGCATCGACTTGAGCGGAAAGGATGTGATTCGCAAGCTCGTGATCTTGGCTCGCGAAGCCGGCTATGTGCTTGAACAGGAAGATGTGGAAAAGAACCTCTTCGTGCCGGATGAATTCTTCGAAGGTTCGTTGGAAGACTTCTGGAAGAATATCCCGTCGCTCGATGCCGATTTCGAAGCCCGTCGACAGGTGTTGGAAGCTGAAAACAAGCATTGGAAGTTTGTGGCGAAGCTCGAAGACGGAAAGGGAAGCGTATCTTTGCAAGAAGTGAGCCGAAGCCATCCTTTCTATGGTTTGGAAGGAAGCAACAACATTGTCTTGCTTACTACTGAACGCTACAAGGAATACCCGATGATGATTCAAGGCTATGGTGCCGGTGCAAGCGTAACAGCTGCCGGTGTATTTGCCGACATCATCAGCGTGGCGAATATCTAAGCTTATGAAACATATGATCATATTGGGGGACGGGATGGCCGATTGGCCCTCCGCCTCCTTAGGTAACAGAACCCTGTTGCAGGTTTCGCACACCCCTAATATGGATAAATTGGCTAAAATGGGACGCACCGGAAGGTTGATAACCGTAGCCGATGGATTCCATCCGGGAAGCGAGGTGGCCAATATGTCTGTAATGGGTTATGATCTCCCGAAGGTGTACGAAGGCCGTGGACCTTTGGAGGCAGCCAGTATCGGAGTGGAACTGAAGCCCGGTGATATGGCCATGCGATGCAACATTGTGTGCATCGAGGGGGAAATCCTGAAGAACCATTCGGCCGGACACATCACCACCGAAGAAGCCGATGTGCTTGTGAAATATTTACAGGAACACCTGGGCAACGAACGGGTGACATTCTATACTGGTGTGCAATATCGCCACTTATTGGTAATCAAGGGAGGCGACAAGAACTTCGATTGCACCCCTCCGCACGATGTGCCTCTCCAGCCTTTTCGCCCGCTTATGGTGAAGGCCAATGCTCCTGAGGCGCAAGACACTGCCGACCTCTTGAATGACTTGATTTGGAAGTCGCAAGAGCTTCTGAAGAACCATCCAATCAACTTGAAGCGCGTGGCCGAAGGCAAGGATCCTGCCAATAGCATCTGGCCTTGGAGCCCGGGTTATCGCCCTCAGATGGAGCCTCTTTCGACGATGTATCCTTCTATAAAGAAGGGTTCGGTTATCTCGGCCGTGGACTTGATCAATGGCATCGGTGTGTATGCCGGTTTGCGACGCATTGATGTAGAAGGTGCCACCGGTCTTTACGACACGAATTATGAGAATAAGGTGAGTGCTGCCCTCGAGGCGTTGAAGGACGAGGATTTCGTTTATCTGCACATCGAGGCAAGCGATGAGGCCGGTCATGAAGGCAACTTCGACCTGAAGCAACTCACCATCGAGAACCTCGACAAGCGCGTGGTAGGGCCCATCTACGAGGCCGTGAAGGACTGGGACGAACCGGTGGCCATTGCCGTGCTCCCCGACCATCCCACACCTTGCGAACTCCGCACACATACCTCCGAGGCGGTTCCTTTCCTGATTTACTATCCGGGCATCGAGCCGGACGGGGTACAGACTTTCGATGAGGAGTCTTGCAAGGATGGCATATACGGAGTGATGAAGGAGAATGAGTTTATGAATGAATTTATGGCAGCCCACGCGCTGCGCGAAAATTTTTAGCGTATGAAGTATTATAGCACCAACCACCAAGCCCCCGATGCTTCTCTTCAGGAAGCCGTGGTGAAGGGTTTGGCATCCGATAAGGGATTGTATATGCCGGAAGTCATCAAGTCGCTTCCGCAATCGTTTTATGACAATATAGAGAACCTATCGTTTCAGGAAATCGCCTACCAAGTGGCCGATGCATTCTTTGGCGAAGATGTGCCTGCCGATGTCTTGAAGCAGATTGTGTACGACACCTTGAGCTTCGATGTGCCTGCCGTGCAAGTGAAGGAAAACATCTATTCGTTGGAGCTTTTCCATGGTCCGACTCTGGCCTTCAAGGATGTGGGCGGACGATTCATGGCTCGCCTTTTGGGTTATTTCATCCGCAAGGAAGGGCAGAAGCAGGTGAATGTGTTGGTGGCTACTTCGGGCGATACCGGAAGTGCCGTGGCCAACGGGTTCCTCGGCGTGGAAGGCATCCATGTGTATGTGCTCTATCCGAAGGGTAAGGTGAGCGAGATTCAGGAAAAACAATTTACAACCCTTGGTCAGAACATCACCGCTCTCGAGGTGGATGGTACGTTCGACGATTGTCAGGCGCTGGTGAAGAATGCCTTCATGGATGCGGAACTCAATGCGCACATGAAGCTCACTTCGGCCAACTCCATCAATGTGGCCCGATTCCTCCCGCAGGCATTCTATTATTTCTATGCGTATGCCCAGCTGAAGAAGGCGGGCAAGGCCGATAACCTCGTGGTTTGTGTACCGAGCGGAAACTTCGGAAACATCACCGCAGGCCTCTTTGGCAAGCACATGGGATTGCCGGTGAAGCGCTTCATCGCCTCTAACAATAGTAATGATATTTTTTATCAGTACTTACAGACTGCCCAATACAACCCTCGTCCGTCCATCGCGACCATTGCCAATGCCATGGATGTGGGCGACCCGAGCAACTTTGCACGTATCCTGGCGCTCTACAACGATAGCCACGAGGCCATCTGCTCGGAGATTTCGGGTGCAACGTACACCGATGAACAGATCCGTGAGACCGTGCTGAAGGCTTATCAGGAGACCGGCTATCTGCTCGATCCTCATGGTGCTTGCGGATATCGTGCCCTCGAAGAAGGCTTGCAGGAAGGCGAGGTAGGTGTGTTCCTCGAAACCGCCCATCCGGCCAAGTTCCTCGATACTGTAGAAGGCATCATCGGTCAGTCAGTGGAAATCCCGTCCAAGCTCCAGGAGTTCATGAAGGGCACCAAGCAAAGCATCCCGATGACGAAGGATTTTCCTTCGTTCAAGGCATATTTGATGAAAGAATGATAAAAGGAGGCAAAAGCCTCCTTTTTTGTATGATATTGTACTAATGTTTATTCTTCTATTTCATTCCTTTTCTTTATTTTTGTGAATGTTCAACCATAAAAATATTATCATGAAAACCGCACGCATTGCTACCATCGATGTTTTTCGAGCTATCACTATGTTTTTGATGCTTTTTGTTAATGATATTCCTGGTGTTAAGCAGATTCCACATTGGTTGCTCCATGCCGATATGAACGAAGATATGCTTGGCTTTTCGGACATCATTTTTCCTTGTTTTCTATTTGTTATGGGGATGTCCGTGCCCTTTGCTATCCAGAAACGTCAGGAGAAGGGAGAGACGCTATGGGGAACTTTAAGACATATCGTCGAGCGTACGGTGGCCTTGATAGTCATGGGACTCTTTACGGTTAATCTCGGCTCGTATGATGGTGCAGCTACAGGCTTGCCTTATTCCCGGTATCTCATCCTTTTGATCATTGCTTTCTTCCTTACATGGAATCTGTATCCCAAGGCAGAGGGTATCCGCAAACATTTGTTTACGGGTATGAAGTGGTTGGGAGTGCTTTTGATGGTAGCTCTTTTCTGCATATTTGAAGGTAAGAATGGAGCCGTATTCGCACCCAAATGGTGGGGTATTCTTGGCTTGATTGGTTGGACATATTTGGTGACCGCTATTGTTTTCCTGATTACTCGAATTCGCCTTGTATGGATGGCATCTGCATGGGGCATGGTCGTTGTACTTACCATCTTGTCGCACAATGGCATGCTCAACCTTTCAGGACTTCCTAGTGACATGACTCATCATGCTTTGGGCGTATCGGGTGCCTTTGCATCGGTGTTGCTCATCCATTTGGGAAACAAAGAGAAGCCATTCAAGTTTGTAGGTACTATGTTCGGTTTGGGCACATTAATGTTGGCTTTGTTCTTCCTCTCTCATCCGCATTGGATTATTTCGAAAATTCAAGCTACGCCTACTTGGCTCTTTGTGTGTTGTGCTATTTCCTTTGCGATGGTAGGCATCCTCTATTACCTTACCGATGTGAAGAATAAAGGTGGTTGGTTCTCGCTTATTAAACCGGCCGGTACTGTTACTTTGACTTGTTATATTATACCTTATTTGTGGTATGCTGTGCAGAGCCTTGTAGGTTTTCGTTATCCAGATTTCTTGTGTGTGGGTCTGTTAGGCTTGTGTCGTTCATTGCTGTTTTCGTTCGTAATTGTGTGGATTGCCGGATGGCTGATGAAGGTGAATGTCAGATTAAAGATATAAATAACGATGGGGGTCCAAAACGGACCCCCATCTCGATTATTACTCGATTTCTTTCAGAATCTGCTCACCATGTGTCTTGGTTTTCACTTCCTTGGGTGAGAAGACCTTTTCTACGATGCCCTCTTCATTGAGTAGGAAAGTAGTTCTGAATGTACCCATGTACTTCTTTCCGCACATGCTTTTTTCGCCCCACACACCCATGGCTTCTACTAGTTTCTTGTCCGTATCAGCAATGAGGGTGAATGGCAATTCATGTTTGTCGATGAATTTCTGATGTGATGCAGCGCTATCTGTGCTTACTCCAATTACTTCATATCCTTTCTCTTTTAAGGTTGAGTAGTTATCGCGTAGGCTGCATGCTTCTGCTGTACAACCCGAGGTGTTGTCCTTCGGATAAAAGTACAGGATCACTTTCTTTCCTTGATAGTTGCTTAATAAAATTTCTTCTCCCTTTTCATTGATGCCTAATACTACTGGGGCTTTTTCTCCTATATTCATCATATGCTTTTGTTTTATGGGTTATTTAATTAATTCTTGCAAAAGGTTTTCAAAAGAGTCATGGCAAGTTTCCTTTCCATTCATCGTTAGATGTAGTTCATGGGGTGATGTTGCTATCAAATGAAGAACCTTTTCATTCTTTATCTGTTTGCATTCAAATCCGTTTCGGTTTAGTGCATTCATTGTCCAATGTAGCAAGGTTTTGTCTTGAGATTCCACGGAAATCTCCTTTTCTCCATGAACGGTAGGATAGTATACACCATGTTCATAGTCGAAGCGGATATCTCTATGTGGAAAAAGGTTTTCCATTTGATGATTCAAGATAATGTCTTCGGTGATACCACATTGTAATCCATGTTCTTTGGAGAGTAACCAAAGCTTGTCTGATAACACCAAGGCTTGTTCAATATCGTGGGTGGAAAGTAGAATGGCCTTTTGTTGCTCTGTTGCTAAACGGTGCAACAAATGCATGATTTCGATACGGCTTACTACATCAAGAAAAGCTGTTGGCTCATCGAGTAGAATTAATGGACATTCCTGTACTAATGCCTTGGCTATCATTGCTTTCTGTCGTTCGCCATCCGATAGTTCTGCTGTATAGCTTCGTGCCTTGTTTGCGATACCTACATTCTCCATTGCTTCTTCGATGACACGCTTATCTTCTTTGTTTAAACGACCGAAAAAACCTGTATGAGGTTGTCTTCCTAGCCCAATTAATTCATATACGGTAAGTCCTCCTGTAAAGGTTTTATCAGTAAGTACTACACCAATAGTACGTGAACGTTCTTTTTCACTATATTCATTTAAATTCTTTCCCGCTATTTGAAGTTCTCCTCCAAGTGATGGCTGTGAGGCAGAAAGTGTTCGTAACAATGTTGATTTTCCAGTACCGTTAGCTCCTAAAAGGCAAGTCAGTTCTCCTGCAAGAAGCTGGAAGTTCAAATGCTCATGGACGATTTTTTCTTGCTTTCCTGTTCGATATCCGATTCGAAGATCGTTTGCGCTTATGACAACTTTCTTTTTCATCAATTGAAGTATTGGATCCGGCGTTGGTTAATAATGACATAAATGATGACAGGTGCTCCTAAAACTGGAGTAACGGCATTTAGTGGGATGATGCCTGACTCGCCAGGTAAAATACAAATAAGATTACATAGCAATGCTACAACACTTCCTGATAATAAAGTTACGGGAAGTAACGAATTGTGGTTGGAAGTGCCTAACATTAAACGGGCAATGTGAGGAACAGCCAATCCGATAAATGATACAGGACCACAAAAAGCCGTAGTGATAGCAGTCAGAATACCGGTTGAAATTAGTAATAAATTCCGTGTTCGCTTGATGTTTACACCTAAATTTTCGGCATATCGTGCACCTAATAATAAAGCATTGAGGGGTTTAATCAACAAGATGGCAAGTAATAATCCTAATGCTGTAAAGATAGCAAAATAAGGTAGTTGTTCTAAAGATACTCCACCGAAATTACCCATGCCCCAAATCATATATGAGTGTACTCCTTCTGCGGTTGCGAAGAAATTCAGTAGAGAAATGGCAGATGAGGTGATATAGCCAATCATAATTCCCGTTATAAGAAGCATAATGTTGCTTTTTATTAAAGTGGAAAAAAATAGAATAAGGCCCATAACCACCATAGAACCGATGAATGCACCAAGCACAATGGATAAGAATCCCGAGAGAGTGATTCCGCCCGTAGCTATGGTTCCTCCACCTGCTAACATAACTAAAGCTACCCCTAAATTTGCGCCAGAATTAATGCCGAGGATGGAAGGGCCTGCTAAAGGATTGTTGAAAGTGGTCTGTAACATTAATCCAGAACCAGCTAAAGCTGCTCCGCAAAGTAGTGCGGTAATGGCTTGCGGTACACGAGCTTCCCATACAATAAAGCTCCAACTAGCTTTTTCTACTTCTTCACCCCAAAGTGAACGGATAACGGCATCGGCAGGAATATCTACCGAACCGAAAAATAAGTTGGCGGCTATTAGAAAAAGAATGAGAACCGTCAATAAAATGCTATATGTTATACCTTTATTGTTCACTTCGCTAATTTACAAAAATATTTCAATTCATGTTCTGGTAAAAGTGAAGGATGGAAGATTTTAATTAAATCTTTCAGAACTTTGTCAGGATGGAAAGGGAAGTCTTCATAATAAGATTTATAAGCCGTATTGCATCCATAAACTTGTTGACTCTTGAATGCTTTGAATTGAGCATAAGGGGCATACTCTTCCTTTATATCCTTCAATGTCTTATCAATGTTTTGATGATATTTGATGAGCCAGATATCTGCTTCTTGAGCCTTGTCAAATACCGTTTCAAAACTTAAAGGAATAGCTCCACTATTCGGATAATGTTCAAAAAGATATTTTCCCCCAGCATCTTTATAAAGCTTACCAGTTGTGCTTTTACCGCCAGGTACATACCAAGCAGAACCACTTTTTAGTTCACACATAACCTGGGGGTGTGTTGGTTGTGATTCGGTAAGTTTTTTCAATTCGTTATAGTTCTTTTCAACTTCAGCAAAAATGCTATCGGCTTTGGTAGTCTGATGGAAGAGTAAACCATAAAAACGAATCCATTCAGCACTACCTAAGGCAGATGTTTCCATATAGTCGGCACATTCTATAATAGGGATTTTTAGCTTTTCTACTTGGCCATGTCCCCCGCTATTTTTGTAGGGAGATAACATTAGTGCATCGGGATGTAAATTAATGATTTTTTCAATGTCAGGGTTAGTACCTTCTCCTGCATTAATGATTGTGCCATTTTTGCATCCTTCTAGAATTTCAGGTATCTTGATATATTGAAGTTCACAGATACCACCAATGTTTTTCACCGCTCCCAATTCGTGAATGACATTGCAATGTACGGTAGTGTATACTAAAGCTTTGTTCAGTGGGGTACGGACAATAGTACCTTTAGGCAAATGGGTGGGCAAGGGCTTATTTCTTTCTATAAGAAGGTAAGTTTGGAGCAACGTCGTGGTATCCCATGGGTTGCGTAGTCGGGCTTCTATATAGCCATCCCCTTGTATCAAAGTTAGGTTTTCGGCATATTTTAACGGAATAATATTCTCTTGTATATGTGCCGAAGAAGTCTTGCTTCTTCCACTGCAAGCAGCGAGAAGCAAGACTATCATTACTATATAGGCAGATAGTAAAAATTTCTTCATAATCAGTCAATAAAAATCATGGTACTTGGATTAATACCGCCCGAGTCGAATGATTGGAAGAACTTTCCGGTTTCATCAAAGGCATAAATGGTACCGGTGTTTTGATAATCGGTTGTTCCCACATAGATAAATCTGTTTTTTTCATCCACTTCCAATAGGTAGATAGCATCGGTCTTGAATGAGGATGGTGCATCTAGCAAGAAAGAAGTTTCGCTGATTACTCCAGTGCTTGGATGGTAAGTAAAGAACGAGTTGGTGAGTTGCCAGTTGGCATCATAGGTCGAACGTACGCCATAAATCAATCCGTCTAAACCTTCAGTGATTTTTGTAGCATCATTGAGAATGACCTTCGAGGTGTTTGTCTTCGGGTCGATAATTTGTAAAGCTCCTGCTACATTGACATAGTTTCCTGCAGAAATGAGGTAAATCTTATCGTCTATCTCATAAATCTTGGTCGGGTTATCCACAACATCGATGGTCTTTTCCAATTTCATAGTCTTGGCATCGATGACGAATACTTCCTTATTGTAAATCCAGTTGTTCGATCCATCTACGGCATAAGAATTGGCTACATAAAGCTTGCCATCCTTTTCTACGATACCTTCCAAGTTTTCACCACCTTTGAACGTTCCAACTAAGGTCATGTCCTTCGCTTCAAGTTTGGTTACTTGTCCGCCGTATTGAGTCACGTAAACGTAGTCATCTTCCACTTCCATACAACGAGGTTCGCCTTCACCTTCGGGGAAAGTGTAGCGGGCTTGTTCCTTCAACATGATGTCAAGGCGTGCTACATATTTCGAACCGTTGAGCAATACATAGATATTATCATCTTCTTTCATCATGGCATTACCCACATCGCCCAATTGCCTTTTGTTGGTGTTTAGATAAGCATCTGTAGTGACAAGTCCATTGGCTGGATGATTAAACATGGAGATGCTTGCATTGTTAGCCCCCCAATGTCCTTCATTCAGAATATAATTAGGGTATTCTACCGGCTCTATGATAATTTCCGGTTCATCGCTTTCACTACATCCGGCAATGCTCATGCTTACCATCAACGAGCAAAGTATCGTAAATAAAAAACTTCTTGTTTTCATGCTCATATCGTTTTAAAAGTTGAATGTTCCTGTCAGTCTCCACGAGCGTCCCGGCATCGGGTAATACTTGATGACCTCATATTGGGCATCCGTCAAGTTGATGACCTCGGCTTGCAGACGGAGTTTGCATTTCTTGAATGCGAATTCACGCCAAAGGGTAGCCGTATGCTCGTTGTATCCATCTATCTCATTGGCTTCGATATTTTGAGCCAAGTAATATCGCTTGCCTACCATGGTCATTGTATAGCCAATGTTCACCCATGGCATCTCGAAGGTGGCCGATACATTGCCATTGTGTTCGGGTGTATAGGGCAACTGATGCTTGTAATTCTTAGCTTCGGGATTGGTTACATCATGAGCCTTTTGTCATGAGTAGTTGCCCGATAGGTTCAGATTTACTTTGTCCTTCAATGGAATAGCGGTAGCAAGGGTTACATCGATACCTGTGATATGTACCTTTCCATAGTTCTGCATCTTCCATACATAGGTGCTTGGAAAGGCGATAATCTTGTCGTTTACCTCATTGTAATATCCGTCCACGGTAAGCGATACGAAGTCTGTGAAACTGAAAGGTGTTCCACTCCATGTTACGCCTACCGTATATTCAGTCGCCTTTTCAGGGCGCAGATTGGTATTGCCGACACGCAAATAGTACAAGTCGTTGAATGTAGGTACTCGGAAGGTGTTCTTGTACATGGCACGAACGAAGAATTGTTCCTCTTCCCACGGTTGCCAGGAAGTAGAGAGGGTAGGAGAAATGCGCTTCCGGTCTTCGGGCGTATTGCCTGCTTTTACCTCCTCGGTTATGTAAGTACCCACCAAGGTTCCCGATACTTTCAATCGATTCCATAGATAGCGGATATTCAAGGCGGTTAGCGATGAATAGCGGGTTGGC
>JAFYPV010000080.1 GCA_017559935.1 Bacteroides sp.
GAATCGCTTCGGAATCACTTTGTAAAATTAAGTTTAAGGCAGTTAAGTTATTACTTAGCTGCCTTTTTTCATGCATCATTTTAACAAAGAATACTTCTATTACTAAAATAATATGCTTATCTTTGAGCATAGCTTTCTAGTCTATAATCCTATATGAGAAAACTTAAATCTTCAATATTATGAATATGAAAAACATTTTAATCTTAACTGTTTGCGCAGCTTGTGCTATACATACGGCATCTTCGCAGAATGTATCGGTAAAGGAATGCGAAACGATGATGAAAACCTACCCTTTCAGCGATCCTAATCCTGTCGCTACACCTTCAAACTTGTATTATCCATATTTTCGTTTTGATGGCTTTACAAACAAGGCTGTCGACAAGAAATGGAAAATGGTATATATGGAAAATGACTATATTAAAGTTTCTTTATGTCCGGAAATTGGTGGAAAAATATGGGGAGCCCTTGATAAAACTACTGGAAAGGAATTCATATATGACAATAATGTAGTAAAGTTCAGAGATATAGCAATGAGAGGAGCATGGACTTCTGGAGGTATCGAATTTAATTTCGGAATCATTGGGCATGTTCCTACATCAAGTACGCCGATCGACTATTTTGTAAAGGAGAAAAAAGACGGAAGTGTAAGTTGCTACGTATTTTCATATGAATGGATTACCCGTACCATGTGGACTGTAGAAGTTAATTTGCCCAAAGACAAAGCTTATTTCACTACCCATACTACATGGCATAACCAATCATCAATTGACCAACCATACTATCAGTGGATGAATGCAGCATATCCTGTAGGAGGAAATGCAGAGTTCTGTTATCCGGGAAATTATCAAATCGGCCATGGTGGTGAAGTCTACACTTTCCCTTTTGACAAAGAAGGAAGAAATATAGGATGGTATGAAAAGAACAATTTTGGCGATTCTAAATCATACCATGTCCTCGGACATTACAACAATTTTTATGGCATATATTGGCATAATGAGGACTTCGGTTCTGCCCATGTTGCCAACTTTGACGAAAAACTTGGGATGAAAATTTTTCTGTGGGGACAAGCTAGAGAAGGTGGAATTTGGGAAGAATTACTAACGGATACTGATGGTCAATACATCGAACTTCAATCCGGAAGAATATTTAATCAACCAGCATCCAACAGTTCATATACCCCTTATAAACAATACTCATTTGCTCCTCAGGCAACAGATGAGTGGACCGAATATTGGTATCCGGTAAAGGGTATTAAAGGTATTTCTAAAGCTGGCAATATAGGTGCATTGCATATAATGAGAGAGAATGGTGAACTAAAATTAGCTTTCTCACCTAACGAAGCTTTATCTACAGAAATAAAGATATACAACGACAATGAATTGGTAGAGATATTACCTTTGTCTACCAAAGTATTGGAACCAATAACAATTTCTGCTGTCAAAGGTAAACACATTGCGCAAGGACATCTGAAGGTTGTTATAGGTGATAATCTTTTGGAATATTCGGAAAATGCTAAGGATTTTGAATTAAAGCGTCCGCTTGAACTCCCTAGTGATTTTAATTGGAATTCATCATACGGACTTTATGTACAAGGGCAAGAATTCCTCAACCAAAAAGTTTGGGATAAAGCAGAAAAATTCCTAAAGCAATCAATTGAAAAGGATGCTTATTTTTCACCAGCCTTGGTACGTCTTTCGTCATTGTATTATCGCGAAGGTCGTTACAATGAAGCACTTCCACTTCTTAATACCGTATTAAGTCTTGATACATACCATGGAGAAGCCAATTATCTCTTTGGATTAGTAAATCGTGCACTAAATAACATAACCGAAGCAAAAGCTGCATTCTCCATTGCTGCATTTGACGCAGGAGTACGCACAGCAGCTTACGAACAATTGGGTGAATTATATGCTATCGAAAATAACTGGAACAAAGCGATACATTATGCACAAAAGAGTCTGGAATTCAACACAAAGAATTTTAGTGCTCACCAATTATTGATGCTAGCATACAGAAAAACAGGAGAAACAGCAAAGGCAAAGGAAAAAATCGATTTCATATTGGAATCTCTTCCATTGAATCATGGCGCACGTTTTGAACAATATTGCTTGTCCGGTAACAATAAAGAAGAATTCTCAGACCTTATTCGCAATGAACTTCCTTTTGAAACATATATGGAACTTGCCGAATGGTATGAAAAAATAGGATGTATTGATGAAGCGTTAGAATTACTTGCATGCGCTAAAGATTATCCTTTGGCTTTATATCAATCCGCTTATCTTTGGAATAAGAAAGGTGATTCCAAGAAAGCTGAATCCACTTTGGAAAAAGCAAATTCCTTATCTCCTGATTTCGTATATCCTTTCCGCCCACATACAATTGAATATCTAAGTTGGGCTGAATCTAAATCGGATAATTGGAAAATCAAGTATTACCAAGCTATCACCTATTGGAGCAACCAACAAAAAGCAAAGGCATTAGATCTTTTGAATAGTTGTTCTCCTAATGAATATGCACCATATTATTTATCACGTGCACAACTTAAAACTGGAGATCAATCATTGCAAGACATGTTGATGGCTGAAAAGATTGAAAAGTCTTGGAGAACAGGCTATGCTCTTATAAATTATTATACAGCACAAGCAAACTGGGAAAAAGTAGCAGAAATAGGAAAAGTATATCACAAGCTATATCCTGAAAATTATTATATTGCCTTGAAATACGCCAAAGGATTGTGCGAAACTCAGCAATATAAATCATGCCTATCTTTATTAGATAAAGTATTAGTTTTACCTAATGAAGGTGCCTCTATAGGACGCAGGGTATATAGAGACGCTAATCTATATCAGGCTATGGATATGATTAAAAAGAAGAAATACAATTCTGCATTAAAAGCTATAGCACAATCAAAGGAATGGCCTGAAAATCTTGGTGTAGGTAAGCCATACGAAAATATGATTGACGGAAGACTAGAAGATTATCTAGAATATATGGCTTATTCAGGAATTGGCAATACTAGCAAAGCTGAAGAATGCTTGGATAAAGTCTTGTCATACAAGATTAAGAAAACAAATTTCGGATCAGCAAACTTGTTTTCTGCATTAGCATTACGCCATAAAGGCAATACAGAAGAAGCAGATAAAATGATCAATTCATGGAAACAAAACTTCCCTTCCAACAAAGCGGTACAATGGTGCATTGCCGTCTTCAATGGAAATACAGGAAATGCAGCAGAATTGATTCGTGAGAAAAACAACAAAGATGATAAGGCTCCATGGGAAGCAACATTCCGAGATACTAACTTTGATTTGGTTGTACGCCTCTTCGAATAACAAATAAAAAAAAGAAAGGGATGCTTGCGCATCCCTTTCTTTTTTAATTTTCAAATCATTTAGCCTGTTTCATTCCTTCAACTTGCATGGAAGAAAGATAGTAAGTAAGACAAGCCGTGCCATCCATGGTTGGTTCATTCGTTGAGTAATCACTAATAGCATCATGATATACCATTTCCCCCTGGAAGCGTTCGTAATCTTGACCGGGTGTGTTAGGAATACCTAACATATTTTCTTCTCGAAGATTTTCAAAAATGGTGGCATAAACCGGTCCGTCGATAAGGCCTCCTGTTGTGGTACCTACCCCTGCATTCAACAACGAAGAGTGTGGCATGATGGGAAAGTCGCCCGTCGTAGGCAATTCAACAATCATGCTGGTTCCCCAAGGGTTACAACCAAAAAGCCAATCTCGCATAGCTGCTTCCATTTCAGCATATGTATTGTCTTGTGTAGTTTCACGGTACAAACGACACTGAGTTAGCATGGCTGTTGTCAAGTTATTAGAGCACCATATATATGGAATACCATGCATAAAAGGACTTTGAATAGCCTTTTCATAAGTCCGTTGGATGCCGGCATGCATATTACGAAGGAATTCATCGTTTAAACGCTTGTTACCTTTCACTTTTGCAATGTGATAGTGTCCCATATTCATGAAAGGATACCATTGATAGTGACGGGCACTATCAGCTCCCATCCAAGGAGTAACTGGTTCTTGGCGGCCATATTCAATAGCTTGATCCAAGTATTTCTTGTCACCGGTGCTATGATAAAGCTCCATGGCACCCAATTCCATGTCATCTACCCAGTTGTCTTCTTCGTAAATGTAAGGTGCAAGCACAGAAGCAGTCTGGCATGCTCCCGGTTTTTTAACACCTTCCTGATAGGCAGCATCGGCTTTACTGCCAATAAGTGCAGCAAACTCAGGATAAAATGGTTTTAATACGCGTGAACCTAGGGCAAAACATGAAGCAAATTTACCGGCTGTGCTAGCCACACCTGTTGTAGCATTCATAAACTTACCTCGAACTTGAGGTTCACCACTACAGAAATAAACGGGACGTCCTAATCCCGGGCCATAGCCATAATCTACTTTACAATCCTGAGGCAAACGCATACCGGCATGGTCACGGTCGTCAGCCAATTGGTTATAGAGTTCACCCGGTTCAGGATTCATACGGTTTAACCAATCCATTCCCCATTTAATTTCGTCAATAATGTCGGGAATACCATTTGCTCCAGCGTGACCGGCTGCATCATATTCATCGCCAAAAGCTTCAGGATTCTGCTGATAGGCAAACATCATCTGATAGATAGCATTGGCCGAAGTAGTAGTGTATTGAAGATAGTCGGTTGCATCATGCCATCCACCACGCACATCGAGATGCTGACCGGTCTTAGTTGGGTGATAGACAATGTACCCATCGTGCACATGACAACTATCTTTCAAGAATGGATTATATCCGCATCGTTGCTGACGCATGTAATTTAACAAAAAATCGGCAGTACCGTCATAGACATGCGTATTGATAGGAAAGTGTGGAGATATAGTATTACCTGCTTTAAGATAATAAGTTCCCGGCTGTTCAAAATCACTGAAATCCAATCGACAAGTGGTCTTCATATTTCCCCATTCTCCTGTGGACTTTACAGCAGAAAGGGTACGCTCAAGTTTACCTGTTTGAGCATTGACAATCTGAAAACTCTGAATCGACGTACCCTCTTCACTCATAAATACGGCCACTTTAATGCTTTGCGGCAAATAACCAAGTTGGTTGATACGTATCCATTCATCTGCATGAGTAAAGAGTACCCCAAATAGGAATAACAGGGATAGCAAACATTTTTTTTCCATGAAAGTATTTTTGTAAAGTGTATGAATTAAAGCTTGTCGTATATCTCTTTTTGGGTAAAGTCGATGACAAACTGTAGGATACGAGGGATAACGACCTCCATATAGCGACGACCTTTCTCTGCAGTTGCTTTCTTGGGATATCCTACGCCAGTATCTTTAGTTACCTTGCTCCAATCGCGCGGAATCCATGCAACTTTGGAATTGAGTCCTTCAATCGCAAACTTGTTGAAATTACCATCACCAGCCAAATCCATTCGCACCAGTTCGGGATAATAATGAAGCATGACGGAGGTTTCCAGTTCACCGGCATGATCATCTACCTTTTCTTCAAAGTAATCTTTAGTTGGGATAATAGAGAACCATTCATTATGAACAATGATCATTTCAGGGTCTTCAATCATCATATCACGAATGATACCCTTGAAATTATTTCCTCCATGACCGCTCATAATCATTAGCTTAAAGATACCTTGCCGTTTCAAGGAGCGTACTACATCACGCAAAATGGCAAACTGGGTTGTTTGTGAAGTATGAATGCAGTAAGGCAATTCTATTTGACCTGGATTTTGCGACCCCAAAGGAATACCCGGAAGAACCATCAGTTTCACTCCATGTTGGACAGCTTTCTCAGCCACTTCGAAAGCTACAGCTTGAGCCGTAAGCATATCGGTACAATAGGGCAAATGAAGATTATGGGGCTCTGTTGCGCCCCAAGGAAGAATGGCCATGTCAAAATGGCCATTCTCTTTTACCTCACCCCACTTAGCAGTGGTAATGTCGTATTTGGAATACATTTTAATTATAAACCTTTTACGCGTTTCTTGTATTCTTTAATGCAAGCATCGAGACGTTCGTGAGCTGTTGTGTCACCTGGTACATTGTGTGATGGATGGATATGGAGTTTGAAACCACGTTCTTCCAAAATTTCTGCAACAGTACAGATAGTCATCCATACAGTAGTGATGAAAGCCATAGTAGACAATGGACCAATCTTATCTTGGTGATTCTTCAATTCTACAGATGCGTCAACTAACGGACAGCAAGAGTCAACTACATAGTCAGCAATCTGGAAGAGATTCTTACCGCAAGAGTGACGAGGAACCTTTTCGCCAGTTTCACTAGCTGAACCAAATACAATAACCTTCATACCACGCTTTTTAGCTTCAAGAGCAACGTCAATGTTAACAGCGTTGATACCTGTATGTGAGAAGAGCCATAACACATCCTTTTCATCAAAGTCCCAGCTTTCCATAATGGTCTTACCATATCCTTCTGCACGTTCCAAGAACAAGAATTGGTTAATACCCATTTCACCAACGATATGAGTAAAGAAAGTCAATGGTAATTCACATAATGGGTGGAAACCTACAAAACCACCAATACGAGGATACATTTCTTCAATAGGAAGATTGGCATGACCACAACCGAATGTGTGTACCCAACGGCCTGCCTCAATAGCATCTGCCATAATGGTTGCCACTTCCTTAATTTTTTCCATTTGAGTTTCCTCGATCTTGTTCATAACGGCAAATGCGTTATTTTTCCATTGATTAGCTAACATAATAGATTTAGTTTAAAGTTCAAAGATTATTTTAATTATAACTTATTTTATTATTTACCCCTCACTTTTTTTGACGCAGAAATAGCCAATGGCATTAATCCCATAATGGCAACAAGCGCTATCGCTAAGATATATAGGAACCAATCGTATTTTCCACCGTCGAAAAAGCTACCGGCAAGTCGGTTCATGATAGATTGACCGCATAATGCTATAAATAGTGCAATAGAAAAGGCTGTACCGGATTGTGTACGGAATGCACTACCGATATAGTTAAGCACCACGGGGAATGTTGCACCTACACCAAAGCCTATGAGTGTCATGGCTATATAAACCATACTTACATAATGTCCACAAACATAAAGCAATACAACACCGGTAAATGCAGTCAAAAGATATAGGTATAAGGTACCCAAATCCTTCAAACATTTAGTTATATAACCCAATGGTAGGCGTCCTGCCAACATACCGATGGTAAACCAAGTCATAGAAAGAGTGGCAGTCGCATTATCTATTTGACAAGCTTTGTCCAAATAGGAAACAGTGAAGCTACCGCTTACTCCTTCAAATCCGCTTTGGAAGAAGAGGACAATAGCAAAAATCACAAGCGCTGGATATTTTAATAAACCTAACGTTTTCTGTAAAGAAACACCTTCTTGTTCTTTAGCTTGAGGAAAAGCAATGAAAAAGAAGAACAAGATACATAACATCATAATGACTGAAATGGTGTTAAGCGGAAGCCGATAGTCGGGAATAAAATAATTGAGCAGCGTCCATAATAATGCTCCAATACAATAGCAAGCTCCCAATATCCCTAAACGACCTCCACGTTTGTCATCCTCATAGATGTCGCTGACCAAAGCATTAGTTAATCCGTTCAATATACCACCCCCAAATCCTAACATCGCAATGGATGCATGAAGCCATTCAATAACTTGGCATCGCGCCAATCCCTGAATACCTGCCAAAGCCATAATAGATGCTATAATTAGTAGCCATTTATATCCAAACTTGTCAACAACCGGACCAAAAAGAATAGTACCGACGATAATACCTATGGACATAGTAGATGGTAAAGCATTGGCTCCTAGTACCGTTTCGTTGAGAGGCCCCAAGATAGGTGCTAATGACAACATTGTCACGCCAAAGAATGCCATACCGGCACAGGCAGCTATAAAAACATTGGAAGTAGAATAATTTTTCATAGAATAGACTCGTTCTGAATGGTTTGTTTGATAAGACTGCGCAATGCCAAATAAGCAGCTCCAAGGAGTGCAGCTTCGCCTTCTACTTTAGATGCACAATATTCCACTTGCTTCATCGATATCGGTTGTCCCCATTTGCAGGACTCTTCATAGATTCGTGGAATGAATCGGACGGCAGGGCCGAATACCCCTCCTCCGAAGATAATCTTTTCCGGATTGAAGAGACTCACCAGATTGGCTGTGCCCATACCCCACAATTCAATAGCCTTGTCAAGCACTTGTGTGGCAATCGGGTCATGGTCATCATAAGCGGCAAAGACATCATGCGATGTTACTTCCGAAATTGGTTTTTGAGAAAGAATGCCCGTATAATCGGTAGCCTGGCTTAGCAGTTTACGAGCTTGATAACCGATTCCGTTTCCGGAAGCATAGGTTTCGAAACATCCACATGCATCGTATTCTTGAGTGTAGGGAGACTGAAGTGCCAGCCAACCCGTAGCACCGACAATATCATTTGAACCATGTACAATGTGACCATCGAGAATGATTCCTGCACCGATACCCGTACCTACCGCTAAATATATGGCATTTTCACAACTTTGTGCAGCACCTTTCCATATTTCACCTAAGATATAACATGTACGATCACTTTCTACGTTAACAATCAGATGAGGGAATTCTTTGACTATTTGTTGCTTTAGAGGATAATTATCCCATCCGGGGATGTTTGGAGCCCATACTGTTCCTTTTTTTGAGAAAACAATTCCAGGCACACAAATACCTACGGCAGTAACAACTTCATATTGATCGTACAGCTGAAGTTCTCTGATTACTTCTACTATAAGTGTTCCAACTTCTTGACCGGTTGCCCCATTTAGTAGACGTACCATTTTTTGTTTCATTTCACCATAGTCTAGAAACAAACCTGCGGCAATTTTCGTACCTCCTAAATCTATTCCGATAATAGCCATAGTGTTTTACATGTATTATTTAAGTATCACAAATATAAGTATTTAAATTTTAATTAAAAAATAGAAATCAGTTATTTTATAATAAAAAACGAGGATGTATTATATACACCCTCGTTACCTAAAATTAAAGTGATTCTGCATGAACGCATAATATTCTAACATGTTCTACATTGTCAAAATCCAATTGATTCTCTTTAATATACTGCTCTAATGCCACTTTATGCTCTGAATAAAGCTTCAAGAACTGCTTAAAATTCTTAAACATTTTTCGTTTGCCATTCTTTTCCAACCAATAGTGTTGATAACGCTTACCGACTATCAAAGCTTCTGAACTAAAATCATATCGCGTTCCATTAGCATTCACACCGGCATATGTTCTCACCGCTGTTGTTTCGGAAGTAGAACCATATCCTCCTTTATCAGCTTCTTTACGAATGTGCACCTTATATTGTACAAAAAGAGGAGGATTAGTTGGTAACACCTCTATTGCATAATTATTTTCCTGATAGAATACTCTCCCATCAATTTTCACATTCAGTATATCTTCGGGATTTGTAACCTCCTGTATATTATTGTTCGTTTTATCCAAAAAACAGAACTTGTTAGTAAGAAGATTATAGTTCATAGTTTCCTTATATCGGCTTCCATCTCTGAATAAGACATCTGCCGGCATAAACTTTTCAAACAGATAAGGCGAAATTTTTCCCTCATCACTTTGTGCCCAACATATACATGAAGCGAAAAGAAGGGATATTAATAGAAAAATCTGTCTCATATACCATCAAGATTAAGAAAGCCGGCAAAGCATATAGCAATACCGGCTTTCATTAATTTATAAATTTCTCACACGATAATCAATATCGTCTGAACTTATTTTTACCAGCCCTTAGTCTGAGTTAAAGTAAAGCCCTTTTCCTTATATTGGTTAATCTGTTGTTCACCGATTGGAGCCAAATAGTTACGATCTGTGAATACATCACGTGGTGAAGCATTCTGTGGGATATAGTAACCTACCATGTCAGCAGCATTTGTACCATCAAATGTAACAACTGTACCATCTTCCTTCATAACCGCACGCTTACCAATCTGACCTGATTCAACATAAGAAGGAACATCCTTTGCCAAATCTACCCATGGACCTAACATATTGTCTGTAAACTCCTTACCTGTTTCAAAGTTAGACATATAATCCAACTTCTTCCAACGGCGCAAGTCATGCAAACGGCTGTATTCATAAACGAACTCCATACGACGTTCGTGACGGATTTCCCACAAAATAGGAGAAACGTCAGCATCACGAGCAGGGTCAAAATCAGCTGTAATATCAGCCAACTTCATATCTACAGTATTCTTGATACCCTTAGCTTCAGCTGTAGCATCCAATGGACGACGACGCAATTGGTTCACAGACTTATCAAGATCTTCTTGAGTTACAGCGCCCAATTCTGCCTTTGCTTCGATCCAGTTCAACAATACTTCAGCATAACGGATAACCGGAGCATCGTTAGTATTAGTATTAGAACCATACATAGCAACAGAACCCGGATTAGCCAAAGTCAATGCATTGCGGTCAATGAATTTACATGCATAAAGCAATGTATTAGAGTTTACATTTGGTTTATCAACGAATGTAGCTTCGAAACGTGGGTCACGAGTCTGCATCACATTTTTAATAGTCATTGGAGATACATTTTCCAAATCTGAATTCTGATAAACCTTACCATCCTGACAAATGAAAGACTTCATCAATGCCAAGTTAGGAGCTGGTGACTGGCTTTCCTGACCATTTGAATATGATGCAACGTGGTGCTTCAACATTTCAGCTGTATAATGACGATACATCAAAGCTTCCTTGTTACCCTTCAAGTCTTGTGAACCGAAAAGATCACGCAACGGAGTATTGATAGCGTAGTTACCACTGTTCATAACGATTTCAGCAGCATCCTTTGCAAGAGTCAAATACTTATTAGCAGCTTCAGTGTTATTATTGTGATACTTCTGCCAAGTACCTTCGAACAACATCCAGTGTGAAGCATAAGCTGCTGCCACATAGAGGTTCAACATATTGGCACCGTCATTCTTACGCATGTTTACCAAAACTTCGTTCTTCAACATATCGTAAACCTTATCCATTACAAAGACGCGGTTATCACGATCCTTGTACATGGTTTCCATATCACTTACATCGAAAGTTGTTTCGAAATATGGAGTATCACCAAAAGTAGAAACCTGACGAGCATATGCAAAACACTTATAGAATGAAGCTACTGCATGCCAGTGATTATATGCTTCTTCAGACAAAACACCTTGCATACGATCTTCCAATCTTTCCAAGAAAATATTAGCACGTCTAACCCATGCAAAGTTCCAGTTTTCACCAGCATATTTTTCAATAGTAGATTGAGATTCACTGTTTGTACCACGGCTAGTAGGAACAGTGTTTTCAAAACCGCTCTGCTTACCAGTACTTGCAACGTCATCTGAGAAATAGTAGAAACGGAGCGGAGTATACGCAGTTGTCCATCCACTATTATATCCTACAAAGTAATTATAATAAAAACCTTGTGAGAACATTCTTGCGTCACTTTCTGTTTTCCAATATGTATTATCATCTGGAACATTCAACTGCGGGCGGTCCAAATAATCTTCACATGACGCGAAAAGAAGACCAGCGGCAGCGAAAATGCTTAAAATATATTTTTTCATAATCGTGTGCTTTTTAGAAGTTTAATTGAATACCTACAGAAACGTTCTTCATAGCAGGAGTACCCACACCTGTACGGCCTGAGTTATAGTTGCTGCTGTTGAACATTGATACACCACTGATAACTTCTGGATCGATTGGAAGACCGCGGAGGTTATCGAATGTGAAGAAGTTTTCACATGCCACATAAACGCGAGCCTTGTTGATCCATGCCTTCTTTGTCAAATGAGCTGGCAATGTATAACCTACAGTGATGTTCTTGATACGCCAGTATGACATGTCAAGCAAATAACGGTCTTGTACCTGCAAACCATAACCTGAGTTAGAACCACCCATGTTCCAAGCAGCTGGCCAGAATGCGTCAGTATTGTCTTCTCTCCAATAATCTTCTGCGATAGCCTGTGGCATGGCACCGTCACCAGTGTTAAAACCAGGAATAGCCAAGAAACCAGCACCCCAAATCTTACGGCTACCTACACCTTGGAAGAAAATAGAAGCATCAAATCCGTTCCATTCAGCACCAAGACGGAAGCCCCATTCGTAACGCGGAGTTGAGTTACCGATTACTTCTGTGTCACCATGGTCATCAATTTGATTAGAACCCGGACGAATGTCACGGTCACCATTCAAATCCTTGAATTTCGGATCACCAGGACCAAAGTGGAAGTTACCACTTTCAAAATAATCTTGATAGATACCGTTCGGGTCAGAAAGCTTGTTCATTTGCTTAGCACCAGAAACTGGAGAAGGTTGTCCAGGAACATAATCAGCTACATACTTACCATCCTTCGCCCATACCTGAACGATTTCGTCACCATCATATACGAAGTCAGACTTTTGATACAAACGGTCTGTACGATAACCCCAAATTTCACCGTATGTCTTACCTACATACCAGCCAGAAGTACTCTTAGTAGAACCGTAAGCTGTAATTTCAGTTTGAGCATCAGACAATGTAAACATTGCATTCACAGCCAAACCATTTTCAAAACGGTGGTTGTAATCCATAGCAACTTCCCAACCGCGTGTTCTCAAAGAACCATGGTTACCCTTAGGAGCACCTGTACCATAAGTCAATGAAGCACCTTCAGAAGGAACAATCATGTTTTCTGTATCACGTTGGAACCAGTCGAATGAAATACCCAAATCACCATTGAAGAAACGAGCATCAAAACCTAAGTCAAGAGTAGTAATATCCTGCCAAGTAATATTAGCATCAACAGCAGCCGGAGTACCTGTACCCATGATCTTATTACCACTTGGATCCAACCAAGATTGTTGGCTTTGTGAAATTGTCGGAACATACAATGTGTTAGAAACTGTTTGGTCACCAATTGTACCCCAAGAACCACGGAACTTGAAAGAAGAAAGAACCGGCTTAGACCATTCCATGAACGGTTCTTCGCTCAAACGCCAACCAGCAGAGAATGATGGGAACCAACGCCATTGCAAATCAGTCGGGAACTTAGAAGTACCATCGTAACGCAAGTTAGCTTCCACCAAATAACGATCGAGCAAGTTGTAATTCAAACGACCGAAGAAACCAAGCTGGCTATCCCAATACATATTACCACTAGAAGTCTGAGTACCAGCAGTCTTGTCCCAAGAAGGATTAACGATGTCTGTCAAATTAGTAATCTGTGACCAGTTGTCTTCCGATTCCCAATCAGACTTGTTCATACCGAGCAATACCTTCAAGTTATTGTCATCATTGATTTGCCAGTTATAATCAGTTGTAAGGTTCAATGTATGACGTTTTGCATTCTTTACTTCACGACGAATGTGGTCAGGATTTGAACCATCTGATGTATATTGATAACAATCCAAATCATAAGCTGCCATAGCACCCGGAGTGTCTGCAGAAACCACCTGACCTTCATTATTTACATAAACACGGTTACCATTTGCATCGTAGCGTGCTACTGGTGATGTCCATGTATTGCCTGCAGTAAACTTAGTACCGTTCTTCTTCCATATTTGATCTTCACCTGCGAAAGTGTAATCGAAGTTAAAGTTCCAATCCTTGGTAAGCTTAACGGTTGCACCAATAGAGAAGTTCAAGTAGTTGTTTTCAATATTGGCGGTATTTGCCTGATGAATTTCAGAAGCCGGGCTTCTCATTTCATTACCGTTTTCATCATAACCCATTGGATAGAAAGCATCCCAACGATACATATAGAGCCATGGGTCGGCAGTAGTTGAATTGGTTGCATAAGCATAACGCTTGTTACGCTTAGAATAGATGGCACCTGTACGGAGAGTTACATACTTATTCAATTCTGTACTCAAACGAATAGAACCGTTGTAACGACGGAAGTCATCATGCTTAGCCAATTTCATCAAACCATTCTGATCCAAATAACCCAAACCTACGTTATAAGTAGTCTTGCCACTCTTACCGCTAATGGTAACATTGTGAGTCTGAGAAGGAGTCCATTCACGGATCATGTAGTCATACGGATCGAAGTAACGCATAGAGAACTTGCGATTGTTGGCATCTACGTACCAGTCACGACCGAATACGAAAGGATCATTTACACCCAACTTGCCAGCATACTTGCTGTTCCATTCTTCCACCTTTGCCAAGTGATCTTCGGTTACATACCAGAATGCACCTGCCAATGTAGAACCTGCACGCTTCAATGCATCTACACGATAACGGATACCATCAACACCTGCCATTTCGAATTCCTTCGAAATATTCTGCCAAGAGAAGTTACCAGAATAGTCTACAGATACCTTATCAGTATTAGCACCCTTCTTTGAAGTAATCAATACTACACCGAAAGCAGCCTTAGCACCATAAATAGAAGATGCAGCCGCATCTTTCAATACAGAAATTGATTCGATATCTTCCGGATTAATCATCTGGATAGATGGAATTTCAACGTTATCCAAAAGGATGAGTGGAGTAGAAGCACCGTCGATAGAACCAATCTGACCACGGATCTTCATGGTAGGGTCAGAACCAATTTCACCGTTCGGGATAACAACCGAAAGACCCGGAGTTGTACCTTGCAAACCACGACCAACGTCAGGAATTTGACGACCAGTCAATGTTTTAGATACGTCTACTGTAGCAACAGCACCAGTCAAGTTTTCCTTCTTCTGAGTACCGTAACCTACAACAACAACTTCACTCAAAATTTCAGCATCTTCCTTAAGAGTAACACTCATCAAAGAATTTGTAACTTTTACTTCTTGAGTCTTGTAACCAACGAAAGAAACCAAGAGTGTAGAATTACGAGATACGCTCAACTTTGCAACACCATTAAAATCGGTAATGCTACCATTAGCTGTACCTTTCTGAATTACATTGGCACCAATGATTGGTTCACCTGTGGAGTCCAATACTTTAACGGTGATATTCATGGTTTGTTGCACATCCTGAACAACAGGAGTTTCAACTGCATGAGCCATCACTGAACCACCACCTAAAAACAGCGCACAAATAGCAGCTGTCATCAGAGTCTTGCTATATGCAAATCCTCTTCTTTTGTGTTCTTCATTCATAGTGATTGAAATTTAGTTATTAATAAAAGGTTTTTAAACAATTTTGTTTTCTCAATTAATCAAATCTATTATTTATGTATAATTCACCCCTTTCCCATAGGCATAATATATTTAATAATTCCTTACTAGACATACCTAGAAAGCATAACTCTAGGTATATTACAACTTCAAAGATAGGAATCCTTTTTAAACTAGCAAAGCAAATTTATAGTTTTTTTGCATTTCACTAGTTGTTTTGGTAAACGCTTCGGCATTTCACCCCAAACGCTTCGACGTTTTATCTTAAACGCCGAAGCGTTTTATTTAGTCTTCCAAAAATCGCCGAGAATATTTCCGAATATCAAGAATAAAACGTATTTTTGCTTATTAAATACTACTACTATGAAAAAACTTTTACTATTAGCATTAGTTCTATGCTGTACTTTCGTGTGTCAAGCACAGAAGGAAAGAGTGATGGTGGGTGCCGAACAGACATCCGAATACTTCCCTATTTTGAAAGGTAAAAGAATTGCTATATTCTCTAACCATACAGGGATGATAGGTAACAAGCACTTGTTGGATGTACTCATCGAAAACAAGATGAATGTGGTAGCTATCTTCTCTCCGGAACATGGTTTTAGAGGAGATGCAGATGCTGGTGAACACGTAAAAAGTTCCGTAGATTCAAAGACCGGTGTTCCTATCCTTTCGCTTTATGATGGCAAGGACAAGAAACCAAGCGATGAATCCATGCGTAAATTCGACATTTTGATTGTAGATATTCAGGATGTAGGTCTACGTTTCTATACCTATTATATTACTATGTGTCGTTTGATGGATGCTTGTGCAGAATATAATCGTAAAGTTTTGCTGCTCGATCGTCCGAACCCGAACGGACACTATGTAGATGGTCCGATTCTCGACATGAAATATAAATCAGGTGTAGGTTGGTTACCAATTCCTGTAGTTCATGGAATGACTTTAGGTGAACTTGCCTTAATGGTAAATGGCGAACGTTGGTTGCCCAAATCACGAGTATCCGATTTGACCATTATTCCTTGCAAGAATTATACACACCAAACGATGTACGAATTGCCTATCGCACCATCGCCAAATTTACCAAACATGAAGTCTATTTATCTCTACCCTTCTACCTGTTTGTTCGAAGCTACTCCTGTGAGCTTAGGTAGAGGTACTGATGCTCCATTTCAAATATATGGACATCCTAATATGAAGGGATACGATTTCAGCTTTACTCCACGTAGTGTACCGGGTGCCAAAAATCCCCCTCAATTGGACAAGACTTGTTACGGTGTGGATTTGCGTGGTATGAGTAATGAAGAAATTTGGAAACGCGGTTTAGACCTTACTTATGTGATTGATGCATACCGTAATTTGAATATGGACGACCATTTCTTCCGTTCATTCTTCGAATTATTGATGGGTACAGACTATGTACGAAAAATGATTAAACAAGGCAAGAGCGCAGACGAAATCAAAGCTCGTTGGAAAGACGACGTAGAAAAGTTCAAGGTACAGCGCAAACCTTACCTCTTGTATGCCGAATAATAAATTAAAACCTTAAATCATAAATCAAGAAAAATGACGACAGCTTGGATTGTACTTGCAACAATTGCATTCTACTTTGCCCTGTTATTCGTAATCTCATGGATTACAGGACGTAAGACTAAAAATTCCGAGTTTTTTACCGGTGACAGAAAGACTCCGTGGTACATGGTAGCATTTGCCATGATTGGTGCTAGCATCTCGGGGGTAACCTTTATTTCCGTTCCAGGTGCAGTACTCAACAATGGCTATGCCTATATGCAGATGGTATGTGGTTTCTTCGTAGGTTCTGTCATTGTGGCATTGGTATTGATTCCAATGTTTTACAAGATGAACTTACTCAGTATCTATGGCTATCTTGAAAACCGCTTTGGTCTCTCAGCTTACCGTTCAGGTGCGTGGTTCTTCTTCATTTCAAAGATGTTGGGTGCTTCGGTACGTTTCTTCGTTGTATGCGTAGTATTACAGACTTTGGTATTCGAACCTTTACACATACCTTTTGAAGTAAACGTGTTGCTGACTGTAGCATTGATTTGGTTATATTCGTTCCAAGGTGGGGTAAAATCATTAATTTGGACAGACTCCCTCAAAACGTTTTGTCTCATCGCCTCAGTCGTTTGCTGTATCGTATTCATTGCCAACACATTGGATTTAGGTTTCGGTGGATTAATGACTGCTGTAACCGATCATCCGACAAGTAAGGTTTTCTTCTTAGATGATTTCAACGACGGACGTTACTTCTGGAAGCAATTCATTGCCGGTGTATTCATGGTAATTGCCACTACTGGTTTGGATCAGGACTTGATGCAACGTACCTTGAGTTGCAAGAATTTCAAAGAATCCCAAAAGAATATGATTGTTAGTGCATTCATTCAGATATTTGTCATCGGAATGTTCTTAGTATTAGGTACATTACTTTATATATATAAAGACACATACATGCCGAATGATGCCGCTACAGGTGACTCATTGTTCGGCGCTGTGGCATGGAGTAAGAACTTCCCATTATTTATTGGCATCGTATTCATCATTGGTCTGATTGCAGCCGCCTATTCGGCTGCTGGTAGTGCACTTACAGCTTTAACCACTTCATTTACAGTGGATATTCTCCAAGCTAACAAGAAACAAAATGACGAGCAACTGACTAAAACCCGTAAGAAAGTACACGTAGCCATGTCGGCATTAATGATCCTCACGATTATTGTTTTCTATTATTTGAACGATGACAGTGCTATCAATGCAGTTTATAGTTTAGCTGCTTATACTTATGGTCCTATTTTAGGTATGTTTATTTTCGGTATGGCTTGCAAGAAGCCGGTACGTGACAATATGGTTCCTGTTATCGCTGTGGCTTCACCGATTATCTGCTACATACTACAGACCAACAGTGAAACTTGGTTCGGCGGTTACCAAATCAGTTTTGAATTATTGATTATCAATGGTTTGATTACAGCATTAGGACTAAGCTTGTTAATTAAGAAGAACTAAAAACAAACGTATAAATCTACTACTATGAAGCGTAAATATGGTTTAATGTGGAGTTTATTGCTTGCTTCTCTCCTCCCCCAAGCAGGAGCAGCACAAGAGCTATCGAAGGATATCCAAGAAAAAATTGGGAATTATTTGGATGAGTTAGCTCGAAAAGAAATATCGGTGGGTCGAATCAAAATTGACTCTACAGCTATAGAAGGGAAAACCTTACAGTTATTTGCCAATACGAATTGGTCCTATTTTCCTTTCCGCGAAGATAATGTAGCTGAAATCTATCAGGGAGTAGCATCGTTGCTTCCTTCAGAATTAGCTAACTATAAAGTTCAGATCCGTACCAATAAACATAGCATTGAGGAGTTGATTCCACAAGCGCTTCGTAGCAAGAAAGACAAAAAAGCCAAGACTTTTGCTCCAGAAATCACCAAACCATTAGTGACTCGATTGTCTGTTCCATATCAACCGACCAACGGTTTATTGAATCGTCATATTGCATTGTGGCAAAGTCACGGTTGGTATTATGAACCCAAATTGGATCGTTGGGAATGGCAACGTGCCCGTATTTTCCAAACCGTAGAAGACTTATACACACAAAGTTATGTATTGCCATTTTTGGTACCAATGCTCGAAAATGCAGGAGCCAATGTACTTATGCCTCGTGAACGAGATACCAACACGGCAGAAATCGTGATCGATAACGACGGTTGCTTGAATAATCACTCTACCTATTTGGAAAAAACCGGTGACAAGCGTTGGACACAAGGTGAAGGCGTAGGTTTCGCCCATCTTCGTGAATTCTACAAGGATTTTGAGAACCCATTCAAGGAAGGTACTTATCGTACCATCGAAACAATCAAAAAGGGTACAGCAAGCACTGTAGAATGGATTCCGGAAATTCCGGCAGGAGGACAATATGCTGTATATGTATCTTACAAAAGTTTGCCGAATAGTGCAGACGATGCTCTTTATACCGTTTACCACAAAGGTGGTGAAAGCCAATTTAAAGTAAACCAACAAATGGGTGGTGGTACTTGGATTTATTTGGGTACTTTCGGTTTTGATGCTGGAAAAAGTAATGGTTTCAAAGTGGTATTGAGCAACCAGTCTGCTAAAGCAGGTAAAATTATTACAGCTGATGCCGTAAAAATTGGTGGCGGTATGGGTAATGTAGCCCGTGGTAATGAAATCAGCAACTACCCACGTTTTTGTGAAGCATCCCGCTATTGGTTGCAATGGGCCGGAATTCCTGACAATGTTTATTCAGACAGTAAGGGTAAGAACGACTATACAGACGACTATAAATGCCGCGGTATTTGGGTGAATTACTTAGCTGGTGGTTCGGAAGTGAATCCGGATGAAGAAGGTTTGAATATCCCTATAAACTTGTCATTTGCTTTCCATACTGATGCAGGTACGACTTTGAATGATTCTATCATCGGTACATTGGGTATCTATTCAACTGAATCGTATGACGAAGTATTCTCAAATGGGGCATCTCGCTACTTGAGTCATAGTTTGACCGACTTGATTCAATCGCACATTGTCAATGATATCCGTACGATGTACGAACCGAATTGGTCTCGTCGTGGTATGTGGAACAAGACCTATTACGAAGCACGCGTTCCTCGTGTTCCGGCTATGTTGCTTGAATTGCTCTCTCACCAGAACTTTGCAGATATGAGATACGGCTTGGATCCACGTTTCCGTTTTACTGTGAGCCGTGCTATTTATAAAGGTATGCTTCAGTTCTTGGCTTCGCAATATCATACAGAATATGTTGTTCAGCCGCTTCCAGTAGATCATATGGCTATCCGTATGGTCAATGACGAAGAAATGGAACTTACTTGGAGTCCGGTGGACGATCCATTAGAGCCAACTGCCAAAGCCGAAAAGTACATCGTTTATACTCGCATCGGTGATGGAGAATTTGATAACGGTACATTGGTAAACGATAATTCATACCGTACCGTAATCCCAGCAGGATTAGTTTGCAGCTATAAGGTAACTGCCGTAAACAAAGGTGGTGAAAGCTTCCCTTCTGAAATTCTATCAGTAGGCCGTTCTTTCCAATCAAAAGGTAACGTATTGGTAGTAAATGGATTCGACCGCATCAGTGCGCCAGCTGATTTCGTCGCTCCAGCACCAGGCGATACCATGTATGCAGGATTCCTTGATAATCAAGATCATGGAGTACCTTATCTCAAAGATATCAGCTATATAGGTCAAATGAGAGAATTCCGCCGTGCTATTCCTTGGATGGACGATGATGCATCCGGTTTCGGTGATAGCTATGCTGATTATGAAACTAAGGTCATTGCCGGTAATACATTCGACTATCCGTCAGTTCACGGAGCAGCTATTTTGAAAGCAGGCTACTCTTTCGTTTCTTGCAGTGATGAAGCAGTAGAAAGTGGACAAGTAGCATTAAACAACTATCCGACTGTTGACCTCATATTAGGTAAGGAATGTCAAACCAAGATGGGTAGAGGCGGTGTTACTCCATTGCAATACAAGACATTCAGCCAACAGATGCAAGAAGCCATTACTTCTTTCTGTCAGCAAGGCGGAAATATCTTCGTTTCTGGTGCCTTTGTAGGTACAGACTTGTGGGATAACCGTTTGGCCGAAGCAAATGATGCTGATAAGAAATTTGCAACCGAAGTCTTGAAATACAAATGGCGCGTGGGACAAGCAGCCAAAACAGGAAAAGTAAAATGCATTACATCCCCCTTCCCTACCCTAACAGGTAACTATACTTATCATAACGAGCTGAATGCTGAATCTTATGTAGTAGAAGCACCTGATGCCATCGAACCAGCAACGAAAGATGCATACACCATCATGCGTTATCCAGAAAGTAATTTGAGCGCCGGTGTAGCTTATCAAGGTAATTACAAGACATGCATATTAGGATTCCCATTCGAAACCATTCGTACGGAAGCTGAAAGGGAAAACCTGATGAATGCAATATTAAATTTCTTTAATAGTAAAAAATAAAGAAAGAAAAAATGAAGAGAAAACTGATTATTACCATTGTTTTGATGATATGCCTGTTCCCTTTTGGGGGACAGGCACAATCTGTAAATTTCCGTTTCGCTCATTTGACGGATTTACACCTCAGTCCCAATAATCCAAATCCTACAGAAGACTTACTTCGTTCGGTCGCCCAAATTAATGCAACAGAGGGAATTGATTTTGTATTGGTTACTGGAGACATAACCGAGGAAGGTGACCGAAAGAGTATGGAGAAAGTGAAATCATGCCTAGATTTGCTGAAAGTAAAATATTATGTGGCGTTAGGTAATCACGAAACCAAATGGAGTGATTCCGGCTGTACAGCTTTTGGTGAAATCTTTGGTAGCGAACGTTTTGAGTTTGAGTATAAAGGATATTTGTTTTTGGGATTTAACTCAGGTCCGTTAATGCGTATGGCTTATGGTCATGTAGTTCCGCAAGACATTCGCTGGATGACTGAAACCATGGAAAAAGCCGGTAAGGATAAACCGGTTATCCTCGTAACTCACTATCCGTTAAGAGATGGAGATGTAGACAACTGGTACGAAGTGACCGATGCAGTTCGTCCATACAATGTCCGTATGTTTATTGGAGGACATTATCATGCCAACATGAATCTTCGCTACGATGGAATCCCAGGTATTTTAATGCGCAGTAACTTAGCTGATAAGGATGGTAAACAAGGTTATGGTATCTACGAAGTAACTAACGATTCTATTCTTGTATATAGCCAACGTATAGGAGAAGAAAAGAAGCAATGGGCTTCCTTCTCATTGACTGAATCTTATTATGACCACCACGGTAAAGCAGAAAAGTATCCTGACTTTTCTTGCAACAAAGAATATGCAAATGTAAAGGAACAATGGGTAGTACAGACTGGAGTAGGTATTTATTGCTCGCCAGCCGTGGACAAAGACAAGGTATTTGTTGGTGACGATATGGGTCAGTTGACAGCCTACTCATTGAAAAAAGGAAAGAAACTTTGGAGTTTTGAATCCCAAAAACGAATCGTCGGTACACCGGCTGCTAGCGAAGGAGTCGTTGTGTTCGGCTCTGCAGACCGTTGTATTTATGGACTCAATGCCATAGATGGTTGTTTATTGTGGAAAATAGAAGCTAAAGAACCAGTACTCGGAGCTGTCAGCATAGAAAAAGGTGTAGCATACGTAGGATCTAGTGACAATACTTTCCGCGCAATAGATATTCATTCTGGTAAAGTGATTTGGGAATACAACGATGTAAAAGGTTACATTGAAACTAAACCATTGATTACAGAAAACAAAGTTATTTTCGGTGCATGGGATAATACCCTTTACGCATTAGATAAAAATAATGGCAAGGAATGTTGGAAATGGACAGGAGGTTTGACACGAATGCACTACTCCCCTGCTGCAGTTTGGCCTGTAGCAGCAGATGGTAAAGTCTTCATCGCTGATCCACAACGTGC
>JAFYPV010000081.1 GCA_017559935.1 Bacteroides sp.
TACTCGCCTACCACCTTGAACGGAACGAGCTTGTCGCCCGGCTTGTAGTCTTCGAGAGCGAGTTCAGCAGCCTTCGGGTTGAAGTGCATGTTGAGGAGAGCCTTCGCCAATACTACAGTCATCTTTTCGCCCGAGTATGCGTTGTAAGTCTGTACAGCTACGTAGTCAATCTTCGGACCCACACAGAGAGCCACGTTCGATGGCAATGTCCATGGAGTAGTTGTCCATGCGATGAAGTACGGAGTACCCCACTCTGCCATTTCAGGCTTCGGGTTCTTCATCTTGAACTGACCGATAACGGTAGTATCCTTCACGTCGCGGTAGCAACCCGGCTGGTTCAATTCGTGTGAGCTCAAGCCAGTACCTGCAGCTGGTGAGTACGGTTGGATGGTGTAACCCTTGTAGAGCAAGCCCTTGTTGTAGAGCTGCTTCAAAAGCCACCAGAGAGTTTCAATGTAACGGTTATCGTATGTGATGTATGGATCGTCCAAGTCTACCCAGTAACCCATCTTGTGAGTCAAGTCTGTCCATTCCTTGGTAAACTTCATGACATCCTTACGGCAAGCAGCGTTGTATTCAGCTACTGTGATAGTCTTGCCGATGTCTTCCTTGGTGATGCCGAGTGCCTTTTCTACACCGAGTTCTACTGGAAGTCCGTGAGTATCCCAACCAGCCTTACGCTTTACCTGGAATCCCTTCATGGTTTTATAGCGACAGAAAGTGTCCTTGATGGTACGTGCCATAACGTGGTGAATACCCGGCATACCGTTTGCTGAAGGAGGACCTTCATAGAATACGAACGAAGGACAACCTTCGCGTTCAGTCATACTCTTTGAGAATACATCATTCTCATCCCATTTTGCCAACACTTCCTTGTTCACTTGCGAAAGGTTCAGCTGGGAAAGTTCTGCGAATTTCTTGCTCATAATTTTTTATGTTGTTTTTCTTTTTGTCTTTTACCTTAATTAAGGTTCTAAAAAATAAAGTTGCAAATTTACAAGAAATTAGATAGATACGAAAGATTTTGTTTGTATTTTTGTGCCCAAATTCGAAAAAGAATGATGAAGAAAACGAAAATTACTCCTATTACCAAACAACCGAATTTATGGGCACTTAGTCCATTGCTTGTTTTTTTATGTCTCTACTTGGTCGTTTCGTTGATAGTCAACGATTTCTATAAGGTTCCTATTACGGTAGCTTTCCTTGTTTCGTCGGTCTATGCGGTGTGTATTACTAAGGGGCTTTCTCTCAATGATCGTATCCTTCAATTTTCGCAAGGAGCAGCAAACAAAAACGTGATGTTGATGATATGGATCTTTGTGTTGGCGGGTGCTTTTGCTCAGAGTGCCAAGGATATAGGTGCTATTGATGCAACCGTTAATTTAACTCTTCAACTCCTTCCGGAAAACTTGTTGCTTGCAGGATTTTTCTTGGCAGCATGCTTCATATCTTTGTCAATTGGAACATCGGTTGGTACGGTAGTAGCACTTGTTCCGGTCATCGCTGGTATTGCAGAGAAAACGGGAATGAACTTGGCTTTCATGACCGCTATTGTAGTAGGTGGTGCTTTCTTTGGCGATAACTTATCTTTTATTTCCGATACAACTATTGCTGCTACTCGTACTCAAGGTTGTGCAATGAAGGATAAGTTCAAGGTCAATTTTCGTATTGTATTCCCTGCTGCTTTTGTCGTTTTAGGCTATTATATTTACCGTGGCATGGGCATACAAGTTCCTTATGAAACTTATGCTATTGAATGGGTTAAAGTTATTCCCTATTTAGTCGTTTTAGCAACCGCTTTTATGGGTTTTAATGTAGCAGTAGTATTATTGCTTGGTATTGTTTCTACGGGCGTAGTTGGCATATGTACTGGTAGTATTGGCATCTTCGATTGGTTCGGTTCTTTAGGTAACGGTATCAGTGGTATGGGAGAGCTGATTATCATCACTCTCATGGCGGGCGGTATGCTCGAACTTATTCGTTTCAATGGTGGAGTGGATTACATTATTCATGCTTTGACTCGCAAAATAAATGGTAAGAAAGGTGCTGAAATGTGTATTGCTGCTTTGGTAAGTATTGCCAATATCTGTACCGCCAATAATACCATTGCCATTATTACTGTCGGTCCTCTTGCTAGAGACATCGCTACAAAATATGGAGTGGATAACCGTAAGAGTGCCAGCATTCTCGATACCTTCTCGTGCATCATCCAGGGTATCATTCCTTATGGCGCCCAGATGCTTATGGCGGCCAAGCTGGCTTCGCTCTCACCACTTTCCATCATTGAATATCTGTACTATCCGATGGGTATTCTTGTAATGGCTCTGTTCAGCATCTTTGCTCGCTGGCCGAAAAAATATTCGTAAAGATATTTAGTCAATCTTTTTAGGAAAAAGCGTAAAAGAGGATGCACAACCTATTGTGCATCCTCTTCGCTTATATTTAAGATTAATCAAAATCAGTTCAATATTTATCACTAGACTTCAATTCCGCGCTTGTGATTGATAGCACATCCATCTTGTACCAAAAGTAGGCGATGTAGGCTATCACGAACGGGATGATGAGCGATACGATAGACATGGCTGTAAGGGTAAATTCGCTGGATGAACTGTTGGATAACGTGAGCGATGATTGCAAGTCAGCCGTAGATGGATAGTAGGCTGTGCCGTTGTAGCCGGCAATCATAAAGACGGCCATTACCACGAACACAGTACCCGGTGCGCTGAACCAAATGCCTCGGTTAAATCCCTGCTTGAACAACGTGAGCGCCACACCTGCTACCACAAGCACCGCTCCTACCAAGAAGAGTACCAATACGATAGGCATCTGGAGTAGATTATGCAGGTATTTGTACGGCATCATTGCCACCTGACCATCGGCATTCACGCCGAATCCGTCCATGGTAAGCAGTTGGGCAAGCACGACCACAAGCACTATGAGGAACGCCACAAACGAACGGACGAGCGCCTTACGGAGTTGTGCCGAGAGCGGTTTGTCATCGATGTTATTGAGGAGGTACAATGCGCCGAGCGATACGGTGAGTAAGGTTACCATCAGTCCGAAGCATACGTTGAATGGGTTGAGAACGGCTTCTAGTCCGCCCCACTCGCCTATCCAACGGCTGATGACGGGCGCACCTACATTTGCTACGGCATTCTTGTTGACGATAAAAGCCGAACCGGTGAAGAACGTACCTACAGCCGTACCGATCAAGAGCGGAGCTAGGCATCCATTGAGGGTGAGGAACCAGCGGAAAGCGTTCTTTCCAAGCAGATTGCCTGCCTTGCCTTGGAATTCGTAGCTCACTGCCTGGAACACGAAAGTGATGAGGATGAGAATCCATACCCAGTAAGCGCCTCCGAAACTAGTGCTATAAAAGAGCGGGAATGAGGCGAAGAACGCGCCACCGAAGGTTACGAGGGTGGTAAACGTGAGCTCCCACTTCCGTCCGGTGGAATTGATGATGAGTTGGCGTTGGTCTTCGGTCTTTCCGGCAAGGAATATTAAGGCATTTCCACCTTGCACAAAAAGCAAGAACACAAGTAGTCCGCCCAATAGGGCTATCAGAAACCACCAATATTGTTGTAAAAATTCGTATGTAATCATAAATAGTCCTCCCTTTATTTTATATTAGTTTTTGGTCCTTCCTTGATTGCTTTGAGCATAATACGTATCTCGATAGCGAGGAACAATGAGAAGATAGCTACAAAGAGGGAAAAAGTGGTTTGTACTGCTCCTACGCTTATGCTGGATATCGCTGCTTTAGTAGGGAGTAGACCTTGGATTACCCATGGTTGGCGACCTACTTCGGCCACAATCCATCCTGCTTGTCCAGCTAGATAAACCAATGGGATACTCCACAATGCTACATGTTGAAGCCAGATCCATTGTATCATTTTACCCTTTCGCTCTGCCCAAAGTACCACTACCATTAGAATCAATAGGAAGCCGCCCAAGCCTACCATAACACGAAACGACCAATATACTAATGGTACATTAGGTACTAGCTCATCGGTACTCTCGATGTATCCGTAACCAAAATAATCTACATTTTCTTCCAATACCTTGCGAACTTCAGCCGCTTTTGCAGGGTCGGTATTTTTGAGTGAACGATATTGCTTGAATGCGTCAAGTGCTACCTTGCCTTTCAACATCATTTCTTCGCCTTCTTGCTTAAGTTCCTCAATACCTGGAACTATTCCTTCGGTATCGTGTGTAGCGAGGATAGAGAGCAGTTTCGGAATTTCCACACCAGGTACTACCGAGAATGGAGCGCCGGTACCACCACGTTCAAGTCCCTCGGCAGCAGCCAGTTTCATAGGTTGATACTTCGCTACATGAATGGCGGAACCATCGCCACTCCACATTAGTAATAATGTCCCCATGATACCTACAATTGCAGCTACGCGGATGCTAGCCAAAGCGAATCGTACTTCACGCTTCTTGATGAGATACCATGAGCTGATACCTATAACGAAAATTGCACCAGTCATCCATCCGCTGGTCACGGAATGGAAAAACTTCACGATAGCAACCGGATTAAGTACTAAGGCCCAAAAATCTACCATTTCATGACGAACCGTGTCTGGGTTGAACTCCATTCCTATAGGGTGTTGCATCCATGAATTGGCTACGAGTATCCAAATGGCTGAAATTCCGGCTCCGATACCCGTCATCCAAGTGGCCAGCAAATGTGTTCGTTTGCTTACCTTGTTCCATCCGAAGAACATTACAGCGAAGAAGGTGGCTTCCATGAAGAAGGCTAAAATTCCTTCGATGGCCAACGGAGCGCCGAAGATATCGCCTACAAACCAGGAATAATTGCTCCAGTTGGTACCAAATTCGAATTCTAAGATGATTCCCGTTGCAATGCCTACGGCAAAATTGATGGCAAAGAGTTTCATCCAGAATTTGGCAGTTTGTTTCCAAAACTCGTCTTTCTTAATTACATAGAGGGTTTCCATGGATGCCATGATAACCGCCAAACCTAAGGTAAGCGGAACGAAAATCCAATGGTAACCGGCCGTTAGAGCAAACTGCGCTCTCGACCAATCGACTAATGCATTTGCAATCATATGGTTTAGATTTAAAGTTTGAAATCGGTTGATGGACGTGTTAATTGTGTGCCTACATGTTCAATTTTCTGCTCCTCGGTCTTACCGGAAAGAATGGGTTGGAAAAAGAAAATTCTCAATACGGCAAATAGAATGATAACCTTCAAAAATATCAAGAACCATAAGGGTCGCCCCCATGTCATGTTCCTGAATCCTTCTGTATAGAAGTTCCAAACGAATAGAAAGGCGTTTTTCATGACAATATAGATTTGTAATGAGTGCAAAAATACACAAATTCTTGTAATAAGCAAATAATCCAATCTTTTTCGTATCTTTGTCCAATCAAAATATTGGCTTTTATGAAAAGATTGGTATATACATTTCTGTTACTTATGGGATGTTTTGATTCTTATGCTCAAACGGAAATAGGCAATGAGTTGGATAACCGTTCAATGACTAAGGACTTCTGTGGATTTATTCTCGATATGGGTTCGATGATGAATGCTGAATCCTTGGTGTTGACTCCTCTTTCATTTCCAACATTGGATTTTATGCCTTCATTGTTAGAATGGATTCCTTATAAACTCAATCCTGAAGCAATTCGGATTACTCCTTTCCTAACCTCTACTTTGTCTTCATTCTCTTACGGTATTGGGAATAACCGGATGAATTGGCAAGGAATGACTTACAAGTTGAATAATGGTGTACATATCAATTTGTATGGCGATTACAATGCTGACGGGCATAAAGTATACAATCCTTCAGCCTTGCCGTGGGAACGTAATAATTTTAATGCAGCATTCGAAATGAAATCGTCTAGTGGCAACTTCGGCATCAAAGTAGAAGTTCATGGAGGACGAAATAATTTGTATTAAATTCGGCTAATTCGGAAAGTTATCTTATATTTGTACATTGAACTTTCATACGAATATTAAATCATGAAGCGCTATAAATGGGTGGTGAATTTTATCTGCGTGGCTTTGGTCATTATTGGAGTATCAGGATGTGGCTGGGTAAGTCAATACGATAAATCACCATACAATCATATTTTCAGAGAAGAAGCGGTGCACCTTACTGATGATTCTTCATCTCCTTTCTGTGATTTCTCCATTGATTATACTTGTTTGGAGGAAGAAAAAGATTCCATTGCTATGCTCATCAACCGGACTATCCAGCGTGAATGGTTGGGCGAAGATTATGCTTCTCTCGTTCCGGAAGAAGCAGTAGACTCATTTAAAAATGTTTATATCCGTGACTATCGAAACGAAATCGGCCAGTTGTACTTGGTTGACCGTTCGAGGGTAAATTCGGAAGATGAAATCCCAAATTGGTATAATCAGACATATTCCTTGGTGACTTTTGTTGAGGAAGGTTATGGAGGTGTTATCAATGCAAGTGCCAACTATTATGTGGATATGGGTGGTGCGCATCCAAATCAATGGAGCCGATGGATGAACTTTGATTTTGAAACAGGCAAGCTCCTGACTAAGGAAGAAGTTTTCCTTTCTTCGGCAAAGGTGGATATTGAGACGCTTTTGTTGGATAAACTTTTGCTTTTGCAAAAAGAAAATTACCCTGAAGAAACGTTTAATACATTGGAGGACCTTCAGGAGAAAGGTTTTCTTCAACTGACTAATATGTTTATTCCTGATAATTTCCTTTTGAGCAAGAAGGGGGTTCACTTCTTATTTAATCGTTACGATATTGCTCCTTATGCTGCCGGTGAAATCGTGATAGAAATACCTTATGAGGAAATTGGAGCTTATTTAAAACAATGAATTTATGGAATTAATAATTAAATATTTCTCGGATTTGACCGATAAGCAACGTGAACAATTTGCGGCGTTGTATGACCTTTATTCGGATTGGAATTCGAAAATAAACGTGATTTCACGCAAGGATATCACAAATTTGTATGAGCACCATGTGCTTCACTCACTAGGTATCGCTAAGTATACCCAATTTGTACCTGGTACTACCATCATGGATTTAGGTACTGGAGGTGGATTCCCGGGTATTCCTTTGGCCATTCTTTTCCCGGATGTACAATTCCATTTGGTAGATAGTATTGGCAAGAAGGTAAGAGTGGCTAGTGAAATAGCTACGGCTATCGGATTGAAGAATGTGACTTTTCGTCATTGCCGTGCTGAAGAAGAGAAGCAGAAGTTTGACTATGTAGTGAGCCGTGCCGTGATGCCGTTGACAGACTTGCTCAAGATTATCCGCAAGAACATTAGTCCTGAGCAACGTAATGCTTTGCCGAACGGATTGATTTGTCTTAAGGGAGGCGAATTGGAAAAGGAAACTATGCCGGTGCGCCATCAAACTGATCTCTTCGACTTGAAGAATATCTTTGAAGAGGAATTCTTTGAAACCAAAAAGGTCGTTTATGTGCCGGTGAAATAAATGAAAAACAAGATACTATGAAAATAAAGAAATTCGAATTCAACATGTTTCCGGTAAACTGCTATGTGTTGTCTGATGAATCAGGCGAAGCGGTAGTCATTGATCCGGGATGTTTTTATCCGGAAGAAAAGCAACGGTTGAAAGATTATCTTTATGATAATAACTTGACACTGAAGCATGTGCTTTGTACCCATTTGCATTTGGATCATATATTTGGAAATCCTTTTCTTCTTCAAGAATACGGATTGAGTCCGGAAGGTGGTCAGCAAGATGAGTTTTGGTTGGATCAAGCATATTCCATGGCCAGAAGTTTCGGATTCCTTTATGATGAAAAGCAACCGGCTTTGGGACGCTATATATGCGACGGTGATATCATTACCTTTGGTGATACTAAGCTGAAAGCCATTCATGTGCCTGGACATTCACAAGGTAGCTTTGTGTTCTATTGTGCGGAAGCGGCTTGTGTGTTTGCTGGTGATGTGCTTTTCTATGGTAGTATTGGACGTGCCGATTTGAAGGGTGGAAATTTCGATGAATTAAAAGAAGGTATCTGCAACCATCTTTTCACCCTACCGGAAGAAACGAGAGTGTATCCGGGACATGGTCCTTCGACATCCATTGGCTATGAAAAGAAGAACAATCCTTTCTTCCGATAATATCGGATAATCAGAAAAATAAAATTAAATTTAATCATATGAAAACAGATTTATTAACCGACCGTCATAACGGTATACAGGAAGCGGATCTTCCTATTATGCTTGAGAAAATCGGTGTAAGTAATGTGGATGAGTTGATTGATAAGACCATTCCAGCAAATATCCGCTTGCAAGAGCCTTTGGCATTGGGTGAACCGATGACTGAACGTCAATTTGCTGAACATATCGGTGATTTGGCTGCTCAAAACAAACTCTATACTTCCTATATAGGTATGGGCTGGTATGATACCATTTGTCCAGCTGTTATCCAACGTAATATTTTCGAAAATCCGGTTTGGTACACTTCTTATACTCCATATCAGGCAGAAGTATCGCAAGGGCGTTTGGAAGCCTTGTTGAACTTCCAAACAGCTGTATCCGACTTAACAGCTATGCCATTGGCCAACTGTTCGTTGTTGGATGAAGCAACAGCTGCTGCCGAAGCTGCTACCATGATGTATGCACTTCGTAGTCGTGACCAACAGAAGAAAGGTGCCAATGTGCTTTTCGTTGATGAAAATATCTTTCCACAAAATTTGGCTGTAATCCGTACTCGTGTCATTCCACAAGGTATGACTATCTTGGTAGGTGATTATAAGACGTTGGAATTTGCTTCGGAAATCTTTGGTTGTATCTTGCAATATCCAAATTCGAATGGTAATGTAGAAGATTACCGTGAATTTGTAGAAAAGGCTCATGCAGCAAATTGTAAGGTAGCTGTAGATGCGGACATCCTTTCATTGGCTATGCTCGTTCCTCCAGGTGAATGGGGAGCTGACATTGTGTTCGGTAGCACTCAACGTTTTGGTATTCCGATGTTCTATGGTGGTCCATCGGCTGCTTATTTTGCTACACGTGATGAATTCAAGCGCAACATGCCAGGACGTATCATTGGATTATCAAAAGATAAGTATGGCAAGCTTTGCTATCGAATGGCTTTGCAGACTCGAGAACAACACATCAAGCGTGAAAAGGCAACTTCGAACATCTGTACTGCTCAAGCATTGCTTGCAACTATGGCTGGTTTCTATGCTTGCTATCATGGACAAGATGGTATCAAGACCATAGCTAAGCGTATTCATAGCATTGCTACATATTTAAATAAGGTATTGACTAAGTTGGGCTACGTTCAGAAGAATGAGTTGTTCTTTGATTCATTGTACTTGGAATTGCCTGAAAACGTTTCTCAACAAAAACTGCGTACTATCGCTTTAAGTAAGGAAGTGAATCTTCGTTATTTTGA
>JAFYPV010000082.1 GCA_017559935.1 Bacteroides sp.
GGTATGCAGTTCGACCGTGGTTATTTGTCAGCTTACTTTGTAACAGATACAGAAAAGATGGAATGCGTAATGGAACATCCATACGTATTAATCTATGATAAGAAGATTACTAACTTGAAGGATTTCTTGCCTATTTTGGAACCTGCTGTACAAAGCGGTCGTCCTTTGTTGGTGATTGCAGAAGATGTAGAAAGCGAAGCATTGACTACTTTGGTAGTAAACCGTTTGCGCTCTCAATTGAAGATCTGTGCGGTGAAGGCTCCAGGCTTTGGTGATCGTCGCAAGGCTATGTTGGAAGATATCGCTACATTGACTGGTGGTATTGTTGTTAGCGAAGAAAAGGGCTTGAAGTTGGAACAAGCTACTATTGAAATGTTGGGTACTTGTGATAAAATTACAGTATCAAAGGACAACACAACTATCGTGAATGGTGCTGGTGACAAGCAAGCTATCCAAGAACGTATTAACCAAATTAAGTCGGAAATTAAGAATACAACTTCTGACTACGACAAGGAAAAGTTGCAGGAACGCTTGGCTAAGTTGTCTGGCGGTGTAGCTGTTCTTTATGTAGGTGCTGCTTCGGAAGTAGAAATGAAAGAAAAGAAGGATCGTGTAGACGATGCTTTGTGTGCTACTCGCGCAGCTATTGAAGAAGGTATCGTGCCGGGTGGTGGTGTAACTTATATCCGCGCTATTGATGCACTTGAAGGCATGAAGGGTGATAATGCTGATGAAACAACTGGTATCGAAATTATTAAGCGCGCTATTGAAGAACCGCTTCGTCAGATTGTTGCTAATGCTGGTAAAGAAGGTGCTGTGGTTGTTCAGAAGGTTCGTGAAGGTGAAGCTGACTTCGGTTACAATGCTCGTACAGATGTTTACGAAAACTTGTATGCGGCAGGTGTAGTAGACCCGGCTAAGGTAACTCGTGTTGCTTTGGAAAATGCAGCTTCTATCGCAGGTATGTTCCTCACTACTGAATGTGTGATTGTAGAAAAGAAGGAAGAAAAGGCTGATATGCCAATGGGTGCTCCAGGTATGGGTGGCATGGGCGGCATGATGTAATAAAAGCTTCTAAAATAATTTTAAAAAGCCATTCAGAATGAACAAATCATTCTGAATGGCTTTTTTTTGTTTATGTGGTGATTAGTTCTTACATTTGTATAAAATAAAATAATTATTAACCGTTAATCTACTAATAATAAAAATTATGAAGTTTAGCAGAATGTTAGCTGTTGCTTTATTTGCAGTTTTGGCTATGGGAATTCAAACGGTAGGTGCACAGTCTTTGTCGCCATCTACTAAGTGGCATTGGGACAAGGGAACCATCGTAATAGATACTCCAGAACGTCCGGTTGGTCAAGAACATGCGCTTGGTTTGCAAGTTGCTCCTATCCAAACAGTGCGTGTTGCTTTTGTGGGTTTAGGTATGCGTGGTCCTTGGGCTGTATGGCGTTTCTGTAATATCCCGGGTGTGGAAATCGTTGCGCTTTGTGACTATGAAAAAGCTCGTGCAGAAGAATCTCAGAAGTATTTGCGTGATGCAGGTTTGGCTCCGGCTGACATCTATTATGGTGAAAAGGGGTATGAAGAGCTATGTAAACGTCCGGATATTGATTTGGTTTACATCGCTACAGACTGGAATCATCACTTCCCTGTTGCTAAATTTGCGATGGAAAACGGTAAGCACACTGCTATTGAAGTTCCTTCTGCAATGAACCTCGAACAATGCTGGGAACTCATCGACTTGTCGGAAAAAACTCGTTTGCACTGCTTCATCCTCGAAAACTGCTGCTACGACTATTATGAAATGAATGCTTTGGCTATGAAGCAAGATGGTGTATTTGGTGAAATTATCCGTGCTGAAGGTGCATACATTCACGAACTTTCTCCATTTTGGAAGGCTTATTGGCAAGATCCTAACGATAACGACAAGGACAACCTCCACTGGCGTATGAAGTATAATATGGAAAACCGTGGTGACGTTTACGCTACACACGGCCTTGGTCCTGTGGCACAATGTATGGACATTCACCGTGGTGATCGCTTTACTACTTTGATTGCTATGGATACTGAAAGCTTCGCAGGTAAGGAATGGGTAAAGGAAAAGACTGGTAAGGAAGTGAAGGATTTTCGTAATGGTGACCACACTACTACTTTGATGCGTACTGCTAATGGTAAGGTCGTTGAAATCCAACACAACGTTATGACTCCGCAACCATATAACCGTTTGTTCAAGTTGACAGGTACTAAGGGGTATGCAACTAAGTATCCTACTCCTGAATTTGCAATCGAAGCTGACAAGCTTGAAGGTACTAATGCTCCGAAAATGGATAACATCAATGCTCACGGTTTCTTGTCAAAAGAACAGAAAGAAGCTTTGGAAAAGAAGTACTATCACCCAATCTTGACTAAGTTCGGTGAAAAGGGTCGTGAAATGGGTCACGGTGGTATGGACTATATCATGGATGCTCGTTTGGTGTACTGTTTGCAAAATGGTTTGCCACTTGATATGGACGTATACGACATGGCTGAATGGTGTGCTTTGGCAGAACTTGGTGCTATCTCAATGGACAACAATTGTGCAGCTGTTACATTCCCAGACTTTACTCGTGGTCACTGGAACGATGTGAAGGGTTACAAGCATGCTTTTGCTTCAGCAGAACAAGAAGCTGCTACTGAAGCTGCTGCTGATGCTTATACTGCTGCTCAGAAAGAAGCTACTGCTAAATTGAATTTGTGGGCTCTTTACGATGCTGCCAAGAATGCAGAAGGTAAGGCTAAGGCAAGTGCAGAAAAGGCATACGTTAAGGCTGCTGCTAAACTCGATGCTCAAATCGCTAAGATTTTGAAGGCAAAGAAATAATAGCCTATAACAATAAGACAAAAAAGAGGATGCGTCACCAGCGCATCCTCTTTTTTTGTATCTATAATGCTTAGTTATTTTTATAAAAACAAAAAACGGCAGGAGTCCCTCTCTTGCCGTTACCGCTTTTTACTTGATGCCGATTCCCCAAGCACCAACAAGGTTGTTGTCAAAGAACTGACAGATAACCCAACTGATCAATCTTTCTACCTTTAAAAACATATATAATCGCCTAGTTTTATGTTTTACAACACAAAAGTACGGCTTTTTGGGGAATATACCAAATAAAATGGCTAAAATTTTAATCGTTTGAACTCACTTTCAAAATTGGGTGTGAAGACACCTTTCCCAAGGTTTTCATGGATTTCGGGAAGGGGCCAGAAACGACCTCCATCAAGCTCTTCGCTGGGGGTAATTTCGCTATCGTACACCGCTTTGTGGGCAAAGACTAACTCCTTTTCACGGTCCGATTCGAATACATAAGTCGTAAGCAATTCGGGGGTGAAGTCGGTAATGCCTAATTCTTCCTGTACTTCCCGTTTCAATGCGATTTCTACGCTTTCGCCCAAATCGATATGTCCGCCTACGGCTGTATCCCATTTACCTGGCTGAATGTCTTTCCAGTCGGGACGTTTTTGCAGGTAGATTTCACCTTGACTGTTGAATACATGCAGGTGCACTACCGGGTGCAAAAGCTTGCTTCCGTTGTGGCATTCGCCACGGGTGGCAGCGCTGATGATGTTTCCTTGTTCGTCCACAATGGGGAGCATTTCTTGGTTGTTGTCGCTTTTCATATTCTTAAGGAATCAGGAGCGATGAATCTCCGTAACTCAAAAAACGGAAATCGTGGCTCAATGCATAATCGTATATTTTCTTCCAATCACCCTTCACGAAAGCCGAAACGAGTAACAACAAGGTGCTCTGAGGCTGGTGGAAGTTGGTGACAATCTTCTTCACAATCTTGTACTCATAACCTGGAGCGATAATAATCTGCGTGCTGGTATGCAGCGCCTCCATGCCATGACGGTCGAGGTAGGCGAGGATTCCTTGCAGAGATTCCACCGGAGTGAGCGCTGGATGAGGCTCGTAAGGCATCCATTGCTTCACATGGAGTTCCTCTTGATTGGCTTCCGGATTCTGATGAATGAGTACACCAATATAATATAAACTCTCGAGGGTACGAACCGAAGTAGTACCCACAGCAATAGTCTTACCTCCGTGTGCAATCAACTTCTCGATGGTGCGTCGGTTTACACTGATGTATTCAGTATGCATTTCGTGTCCTTCGATTTCTTCGCTCTTCACGGGTTTAAAGGTGCCTGCACCTACATGAAGTGTCAGTTCCTCACGGTCGATACCTTTATCGTCCAATGCTTTCAAAACACGTTCGGTAAAGTGAAGTCCGGCAGTTGGAGCTGCAACAGAGCCTTTGATTTTAGAATACACTGTCTGATAGGTTTGCTTGTCGCTTTCTTGCGTCTCGCGATTCAAGTATGGAGGAATCGGGAGTTCGCCCACGGCTTCCAATACATCGGCAAAGGTGAGTGTATCGTCATTCCATTCAAAATCAATCCAATGGCTTGTGCCTCGACATTCGCCACGAGTGGCGGTTAGTGTAATGACTTTGTTTTTAATTTCCACTTCTTGTTTCAGGGTACCTTCTTTCCATTTTTTTAGATTGCCTATCATGCATAGCCAACTGCATTTTTGAGTCTGTTGGAAAGATAGGACATAATCGTTGGGTGAAATGGGCTCTAAACAGAATACTTCGATTAATGCTCCTGTTTCCTTTCGGAAATGTAAACGTGCTTGAATGACTTTGGTGTTGTTAAAAACCATCATTTCGCCCGTTTCCAGATATTCAGGTAAGGAGGTGAATCGATCTTCACTCACTTTTCCCTGGCGATAAACCAATAACTTGGATTGGTCACGTTCGTTTAGTGGAAACTTGGCAATTCGTTCATCTGGCAATGGGTAATTGAACTCACTAATCTTGATATGTTTGGTTTCTTTCATTTTGTTTCAATTCATAATCAGCGCAAAATTATTTATATTTGCGGAAATTAAAAAGGAAAGAACATGAAAATAGGAGATAAAGTCCGTTTCCTCAGTGAAATAGGAGGAGGCATTGTATCAGGATTTCAAGGAAAAGATATTGTATTAGTGCAAGATGAAGATGGCTTTGACATTCCCATGCCAATGCGCGAATGTGTGGTAATTGAAACTGATGACTATAATATCAAACGCAAACCTGCAGCTCCAAAGCCAGAAGTGAAACCAAAAGAGGAAGAACGTCCGGTTACCTATCGTCAACCAGAACGAAAGGGAGGTGATATTCTTAACGTGATGTTGGGATTCGTACCACAAGATATTAAAGCGATTTCATCGACTGCTTTTGATGCATATTTGATTAATGATAGCAATTATACCATTGTATATACTTATTTGACTGCAGAAGGTCATAATTGGAGAGTACGTAGTCATGGAACTGTAGCTCCGAATACTAAGTTCTTTATTGAGGAGTTCGAAAAGAATATCTTGAATGAATTAGAACATGTGGCAGTACAACTCATGGCCTTTAAGGATGACAAGAGTTTCATGCTAAAACCGGCTGTATCGGTGGAATTGCGTATTGATACGGTAAAGTTCTACAAACTTCATACTTTCCGTGAAAGTGATTTCTTTGAAGAACCGTCACTAATTTATGATATCGTAAAAGATGATATCCCTGCTCGTCAGACTTTTCTGAAAGGGGAGGATATTAAAGAAGCGTTGCTTACCAAGAAACGTGAAGATATGCAGCCAGCCCGTAAGCCGGAAGCAAAGAAACCGAAGGATAATGGTATTGTGGAAATTGATCTCCATGCACATGAATTGCTGGAAACAACTGCAGGTATGGGAAATGGTGAGATTTTGAACTACCAGCTTGATGTATTTCGAAAGACTCTTGATGAATATAAAAATAAGAAAGGTCAGAAGATAGTCTTTATTCATGGAAAGGGTGATGGCGTGCTTCGTAAAGCCTTATTGCAAGAGTTGAAGTATAAGTATAAGAATTATCAAAGTCAGGATGCTTCATTCCGAGAATATGGCTTTGGAGCTACCATGGTTACAATTCGTTAGACTATGGAAAAGTATAAAGAATTCTTCAAGGCTGATCGATTTGCTGCTCATGCAGGGGTAGAACTACTGGAAGTAAAACCAGGTTATGCTCGAGCAAGAATGTTGGTTAGTAAGGAGCACCTTAATGCCGGTGGAGTTTGTCAGGGAGGAGCTTTATTTACTTTGGCAGATTTGGCTTTTGCGGCCGTTGCCAATAGTCACGACCAATTGACTTTGTCGATAAATGCTAATATAACCTTCCTTCGTTCAGTCAAAGAAGGATATGTTTATGCGGATGCAATTGAAGTGTTCAATCATCATCGTATCCCTTTTATAGAAATCAAATTAACCGATGAGACAGGTGAATTAATTGTTGTGATGACATCTTCGGGATATCGGAAAAAGTGAATTATTTTAACTTAAAAACTAATATCTATGAAACGCGTACTTTTTAGCTTGTTGTTGGCTAGTTCTGTAGTCGCACAAGGACAAATCAGAAACGATGAGTTGGTGGAATTGACTCATCTCAATCAGACAAATGTCCGTACGGAAATTGCTATTCCTGGTTTTGATGGATATGAAACATTAAAGTGTGATTTTCATATTCACACCGTATTCTCAGATGGCAGTGTATGGCCTACTGTTCGTGTTAATGAAGCTTGGCAAGAAGGTTTGGATGCGATTGCCATGACCGATCACATAGAATATCGCCCTCACAAGAAGGTCGTAATTGGTGATTTAAATGAATCGTTCAAGATTGCTAAGAAGCAAGGAGACAAGATCGGTTTTATTGTGATTCAAGGCACTGAGATTACTCGCAGCAAACCATTGGGACACTTGAATGCATTGTTTATCAATGATGCCAATGTAATGGAAGTAGAAGATCCGTTGGTGGCTATTGATAAGGCTTTAGAACAAGGGGCATTCATCCAATGGAATCATCCTGGATGGCCAGATGATAAATCAACTTTGTATCCGGTGCACGAAGATCTGCTGAAGGCTGGTAAGATTCATGCCGTAGAAGTATTGAATTACATGGAGTATTATCCGGTGGCTTTTGATTGGTGCAACCAGTATGGCATCGCTCCGATGGCAAATACCGATATTCATGAATTAATTTCTGGCAGCTATGGTTGGGGAGGTGGAAAGATGCGTCCGATGACACTTGTCTTTGCAACCGAACGTAGTGAAAAAGGTATCAAGGAAGCCTTGTTTGCTCGTCGTACCGCTGCCTTGTTTGATGGTAAGTTGGTTGGTCAAGCAGAATATTTAATGAAGTTGATTCAGTCTTCATTGAAGATTCGTCGTATCAATGAAAAGACTATTGAAATAACAAATACATCGGACATTCCGTTTGAAATGACTAATGGTGGTAAGTTGTATTTGTTCCCTTGTCACAAGACCGTTCGCATCGGTATTCCTAAAGGAGGTGCATTAGTATTTGAAAACTGTTTTGTTGGTATGAATCAAAAGTTGAGTATTCCATTTGAATATTGGAACTCGGTTTTATAAACTAAAAAGAATGTCATTCTGTCTGAAGAAAGTTCAGACAGAATGACATTCTTTTTGAAAGGAATTTTACCTTTCTGAATTCCTGCTATTTTACTTTATTTACAGGTTCTATCCGATAACGGAGTGGAAGGATAATGTTCCCACTAACATTGTCATTGTCCATGATAGCGGGCTCGAATTTTTGGGAACCAAAAACTTTGGTTGCTGCTTCTATGGCAGGTTCGATTAAATCTGTATTGTTGGTGTATGGCACACATACGTTTGTCATCTTTCCTTTAGAATCGAATGTAATTTCAACAAAAGCTTCCCATATTCCGGCTTTTTTCCATACGGGTAACTTTATCTGTTGTGCCAATTCTTTGATAAGGATGTGTATATCCGAATCAATAGGAGTGGGAGCAATATAGAAAGGACTGATTCCTAAGTATTCCCCTTCTTCCGAATAGATGGTGCTTGCTGTTGCAACTCCTTTTTCATAGACATCTTTTCTTTTGATTCTGTCGTTTGGATAATATTGCACTAGAAGACTGTTTAGTAAGCCTTGTTTGAATGAGCAATCTACCAACTTCTTTCCATCTGGGTAGTAGAATGTGGCAACTCCTGTGCGCAAGTTGTCTCGATAAAAGCATACTAAACTATCTTGTTGAGAATGAGCGAATTTATATTGAGTCTTTCCAAATAGAATTTGCTCATCCGGTGTCTTCCCGAATTGGGAGTATTGGGAAGTTCGGAGTAATGTACTATCCATGGAGAAGAAATCTACAACATATCTTTCTCTATCTTTATTGATAATGGCATATCGATGGGCTTCGTCTTTAGTTTTAACGATTTCTGATTGCACGTTCAAGTAGACAATTTCTTGTGCATGCAAATGAATGTAAATTAAGGCGAATAGGATAAAGAATAATTGTCTTTTCATGGATACAATGAGTTTATAATTAAAAGGTAACCATGCAAAAATAGTTTTTTTACAATAAAAAGCAAGGGGATATGCTTCATAACATGTCCCCTTGTCAAATGATTATTTCAAGTCAATTACTGACGATATTTGTCCAATTGTTCAGCAGTAAACTTGCGGATGAAGTTGAAGTGCTTTTCAATTTCTGATTCTGCATAGTTTACATAAACCAAAGCCGACTTGCTGAACATATCCGGAGCGTTGGTAGCATCCTGGATAATCAAGTGCGACATGATACATACAGCAGCCATTTCGTACAAACGACGAGCCACGAAGTCGAGCAATTCCTGATTGTTAGCTTCCTTCACGGCATTGGTACAAGCATCGAACTTGCAAACCATACTCTTAATGCGGTCTTGCAATGGTTGCATTTCTGCACTTACCGGATACATACCGTATTCTTGCAAGATTTGTGAGTAAGCACCGTTTGTCACATAGCGGATAGCAGCTACGGTTTGTAACTGGGTTGTTCCTTCGTAAATAGAAGTAATACGAGCGTCACGATAGATGCGCTGGCAAGCATATTCCATTATGAAACCTGAACCGCCATGAATCTGGATACAATCGTAAGTATTCTGGTTACAATATTCAGAATTCATACCCTTTGCCAATGGAGTGAAGGCATCAGCCAACTTTGAATATCTCTTTTGTTCCTGACGTTCTTCCGGAGTGAGCTTGCGTTCGCGAGCGATGTCATCCAAAGCCTTGTAGATGTCTACATAGCGAGAAGTTTGGTACAACAAGGCACGGCCTGCATCCAACTTAGCCTTCATGATAGAAAGCATGTCGTAAACCGCCGGGAACTCGATGATAGCCTTGCCGAATTGCTTACGATCCTTAGCGTATGCCAAACCTTCGTTGTAAGCTGCCTGGCTCAAACCTACAGATTGAGCAGCGATACCCAAACGAGCACCATTCATCAATGCCATCACGTACTTGATCAAACCTAGCTTACGATCACCACAAAGTTCAGCCTTGGCATTCTTGTACACCAATTCACAAGTAGGAGAACCATGGATACCGAGTTTGTTTTCAATACGGCGTACATCCACGCCACCATCGTTCTTGTCATAGATGAACATAGACAAGCCACGACCATCCTTAGTGCCTTCTTCCGAACGTGCCAAAACGAGGTGCAAATGAGCGTCACCGTTGGTGATGAAACGCTTTACACCGTTCAAACGCCAGCACTTGTTTTCTTCATCGTATGTAGCTTTCAACATTACCGACTGCAAGTCAGAACCTGCGTCCGGTTCAGTTAAGTCCATAGACATGGTTTCGCCTGCACAGATGCGAGGGATGAAACGGCTGTGTTGGTCTTCGTTGCCGAATTCATATAATGTTTCGATACAGTCTTGGAGTGACCAGATATTACTGAAACCTGCATCGGCAGCAGCCACGATTTCTGCGCACATGGTGTACGGAGTAATTGGGAAGTTCAAGCCACCATAACGACGAGGCATGGTCATACCGTTGAGGCCGGCCTTCACCATGGCATCAAGATTCTGGGTAGTACCGCTTGCATAAGTTACGCGGCCGTCGGCACAATGAGGACCTTCGGCGTCTACACCTTCTGCATTCGGAGCAATGATTTCACCAGTGATTTCGCCGGTGATTTCAAGCACCTTGTCGTATGAATCCATGGCATCCGCAAAGTCTTGTGGAGCATAGTCATACTTATCTTTGTCTTCGTATCCGCGTTCCTTCAATTCGCAGATGCGGTGCATCATCGGATTATTCAGATGATATCTGAGTTCCGGATTTTCTGTATAAAAGTTTGCCATAATTTTTTAGTATTGTTATTGTGGTACAATAGCTGCCATAACATCTTTGACAATAATAGTTGTGGCAGTAGGTTCTCCATTGATGCTTCCTGGGATAAACGTTTTTTCTTTCAGCGATTTTTCAATTCTTGGAAAACTCGATTCATCCATGAGAGGATGACTGGCCTGTAATATTTCAATAGCTACGACTTTTCCCTTGCTGTTGACGATAAGTCCGACTGTGGCTGTAACCTGCTGTACGTTTTCTTTTATCATAGCATTGAATAATTTTTTAGAAATACGTAATTCTCTTGCCACAATCTTGGTTAGTTCTTCTTTCCCGTCTGGATATTGAGCGACTTGGTATTTAATCAATTCTTGTCCATTGATAGAAACAATTGCTGATAAAAGAAGCATTGCAATTACGAGAATCTTTTTCATACCTCAATGAATTTACTTACTGTTCTTTTTGTAATACTTAATTAGCTTAGGAACCACTTCTTCTACCGAACCGTTGATTACATAATCAGCGATAGTGTTGATAGGAGCGTTTGGATCGTTGTTCACAGAGATGATGATACCTGCATCCTGCATACCGGCGATGTGCTGGATTTGTCCAGAGATACCGCAAGCGATATAGAGTTTCGGATGAACGGTTACACCGGTTTGGCCAATTTGACGATCGTGGTCACAGAAACCAGCATCGACCGCAGCACGGCTGGCGCCTACTTCGGCGTGAAGTTCCTTGGCCAATTCAAACAATTTGTCGAAACCTTCCTTCGACCCCATACCGTAACCACCGGCAATCACGATAGCAGCACCCTTCAAGTTGTGCTTAGCCTTTTCTACGTGGCGATCGATCACCTTTACTACATAGTCTGTTTCAGGAACGTACTTCGCTACGTCGTGGTTAATCACTTCGCCAGCATAGTTTTCGTCGAGGATTTCCTTCTTCATCACACCTTCACGAACGGTTGCCATCTGTGGGCGGTTTTCAGGGTTGATGATAGTAGCCACGATGTTACCACCGAAAGCCGGACGAATCTGATACAACAAGTTTTCGTAAGTAATGCCGTTCTTCTTGTCTTCGTGAGGACCGATTTCGAGCTGAGTACAGTCGGCTGTCAAACCGCTGAACAAGGCTGAAGAAACGCGAGGACCGAGGTCACGACCAATAACGGTTGCACCCATCAAGCATATCTGCGGTTGTTCTTCCTTGAAGAGGTTCACGAGGATAGAAGTATGAGGGAGAGAAGTATAAGGGAACAAGCCCGGAGCATCGAATACATGGAGCTTGTCTACACCAAATGGCAATACTTGTTTTTCAATGCCTGCAAGGTCAGAACCGGCAGCAATGGCTTCCAACTGGCAGCCCAACTGAGTAGCTAACTTACGGCCCTTGGTCAACAATTCGAGACTTAC
>JAFYPV010000083.1 GCA_017559935.1 Bacteroides sp.
AATTCCTTGGCTGTAGCGATGTAGTTGCTTACGTCCTTACCCTTGCTCAACATCTTGCCCATTGGGTCGTAGTTGATAGAACCCTTCAAGTTAGCCAAGTCGTAACCCTTCTTAGTGAAGTATTCTACGAGCAAGTTAGCTAACAATACAGTTGCACCCTGGCATGTAGAGAAGTTCAATTCTACACATTCAGCGCAAATATCGTTTAATAAAGTTTCAATGTATTCAGGGCAGAGGTCCTTCTTCTTGAGGCTGAAGCCCAATGAGTCAACACCCTTGTTGAGGATGTCTAGAGCCTTTGCATTGGCTTCCTTAGCACATTCCACCTTGATTTCTTGGCGAACATACCAAGTGTTGTCGTTCTTCTTGGTACCTCTGAGGTATGGGAATTGTCCCGGAAGTCCTTCGGTTGTCTTCAAGCCTTCCAAGTCTTCCTGACGGTAGAAAGGTTTCACTTTAAATCCTTCGTTGGTCTTCCAAACCAATTTCTTTTCAAAATCAGCGCCTTTAAGGTCGGCTGTTATCTTTTCCATCCACGCTTCGGTAGAAACGCCAGGAAAATCTGAAAAGAGTTTTTCTTTACTATCTGCCATAGTTTTTCAGTATTAATTAAAAGTTGTTATATGCTTTTCAAAGTGTAAGGGCAAATGTAGCAATTCCTTTTTAAACTTTGCTACATTTCTTACCTTAATTTTTAAAACTTCTGTTCATTCATTATTTGTAAGTGAAGTTCTTTGTTTGCTTCAAGCCAATGACTTCTCTTTGAGATTTTTCTGATGAGGTAAAAATAGCTATTTTATATTAGGCAGTGAAAAAGGATTTGAGTAATTTTGCGTTGTTTTTAATAAAGGTATGATGTTATGGATTGGTTGCATGCATTGTTAACTGATGGAAACTCCATAGCACACATTGTTTTGCTTTATGCATTTGTGATTGCTGTAGGAGTGCTTTTAGGGAAAATAAAGTTTTTTGGAGTGTCATTGGGAGTGACCTTTGTGTTATTTACCGGCATCGTTTGTGGGCATTTTGGATTTACAGGAAATACGCAAATCCTTAATTTTATGCAGGACTTTGGATTGATTCTTTTTGTGTTCTGCATTGGTCTTCAAGTAGGGCCTTCATTCTTTACTTCGTTTAAGAAAGGTGGAGTATCCATGAATGTGGTTGCCGTTGGAGTGGTATTGTTGAATGTTGCAGTGGCTCTTGGCTTGTATTATGCTTTGGGCGGACGGGTAGAGCTTCCGATGATGGTAGGTATTCTTTGTGGTGCTGTAACGAATACTCCGGGACTTGGTGCTGCTAATGAAGCTTTGTCACAATTAAGTTATGATGGTCCACAAATTGCGATGGGATATGCTTGTGCTTATCCGTTGGGTGTACTTGGTATCATTGGCTCCATTATTTTAGTACGTTTGATTTGTCGGATTAATTTAAAGCAGGAAGAAGATGATTTGGTAAAGCAGGAAGGCGCAGATCCGCATTTGACACCTTACCGAATGCACTTGGAGGTACATAATGAAGCGTTGAATGGAAAGACTTTGTTTCAAGTGAAAAACTTCATCGGTCGTGATTTTGTCATTTCTCGTATTTTGCAGAACGGACATACAAGTATTCCGAATAAGGATACTGTTTTCCATGTAGGCGACCAGATGTTGGTGGTTTGTGCGGAAGATGATGCGGAAGCGATCATTGCGTTTATCGGCCCTAAAGTGCAAGTGGATTGGAAGAAGCAGGATATGCCGATGGTTTCACGCCGTATTTTGGTCACTCAATCGAAGATGAATGGAAAGCGTTTGGGACAATTACATTTCAGTAGTATTCATGGGGTGAATGTTACTCGTGTCAACCGTTCGGGTATGGATATCTTTGCTTCTCCTGACTTGGCATTGCAGGTGGGAGACCGAGTAATGGTCGTTGGTCCTCAGGATGCTGTTGAACGTGTAGCCAATTTGATGGGTAACTCGATGAAGCGTCTAGATCATCCGAATATTGTGACTATCTTCGTTGGTATCTTCTTGGGTATCCTGTTTGGTAGCTTACCGATTGCTTTCCCTGGTATTCCTACTCCGGTGAAACTCGGTTTGGCTGGTGGACCGTTGATTGTGGCTATCTTGATTGGTCGTTTTGGTTATAAGCTAAAGTTGGTTACATATACTACCATGAGTGCCAATTTGATGTTACGAGAAATAGGTATTGCTCTTTTCTTGGCTAGTGTGGGAATCAAGGCTGGGGCTAACTTTGTACAGACGGTAGTCGAAGGTGATGGTATGCTTTATGTAGGTTGTGGCTTTTTGATTACCATTATTCCGTTGTTGGTTATGGGAGTCTTTGCTCGTTCCTATTATAAAATAAATTATTTCAAACTGATGGGGTTGATGGCTGGTAGTACTACCGATCCTCCTGCTTTGGCATATGCCAATCAGGTAACGGGCAGTAATGCTCCAGCGGTTGGATATTCTACGGTTTATCCGGTGACGATGTTCCTTCGCATTTTGACTGCGCAGTTGTTGATATTAATAATGGCTTCTTAAATAATAAACGAATAACGTATGATTTCAGTAGATGGATTGACCGTCGAGTTTGGCGGTACCACCTTGTTTAGTGACATATCTTTTCAGATTAATGAAAAAGACCGTATTGCCTTGATGGGTAAGAATGGTGCAGGAAAGTCAACCTTATTGAAAATATTGGCAGGTGTTCGCCAACCGACTCGTGGGAAGGTTACAGCACCTAAGGATTGTGTCGTAGCTTATCTTCCACAACATTTGATGACCGAAGACGGTCGTACGGTGTTTGAAGAAGCTTCACAGGCTTTTGCCCACTTACACCAGATGGAGGCCGAAATAGAAGCTATCAATAAGGAATTAGCCGAACGTACCGACTACGAGAGCGATGAATATATGGCTTTGATTGAGAAGGTTTCTACCATGAGTGAGAAGTTCTATGCCATTGACCTTACTCACTTTGAGGAAGATGTAGAAAAGGCATTGCTCGGTCTTGGTTTTATGCGCGAGGATTTCAATAAGCCTACCAGCGAATTCAGTGGCGGTTGGCGTATGCGTATCGAGTTGGCAAAACTCTTGCTTCAGAATCCAGATGTATTGCTCCTTGACGAGCCTACTAACCACCTCGATATTGAGTCTATCCAATGGTTGGAAGACTTCCTCATCAATAGTGCCAAGGCGGTAATTGTCATTAGCCACGACCGTAAGTTTGTGGATAGCATTACTACTCGCACCATTGAGGTAACTATGGGACGTATCTATGACTATAAGGTAAACTATTCGCAATACCTTGTTCTCCGTAAAGAACGTCGTGAACAACAACAAAAGCAATACGAGGAACAACAGAAGATGATTCAGGAAACCAAGGACTTCATCGAACGCTTCAAGGGTACATATAGTAAGACTCTCCAAGTACAGAGCCGTGTGAAGATGCTCGAAAAGCTTGAAATCATCGAAGTAGATGAAGAAGATACATCTGCACTCCGTCTTAAATTTCCACCATCACCTCGTAGCGGTAACTATCCGGTCATCAT
>JAFYPV010000084.1 GCA_017559935.1 Bacteroides sp.
AAATATTATGATGGTTATAGTAAAGGAACGCACGCAAGAAATTGGCGTACGTCGTGCACTGGGAGCAGAACCTTGGACAATCATCAAGCAAATTATGTGTGAAAGCCTCGTGCTTACATTAGCAGCCGGTATAACAGGAATTGTTGTCGGTGTTTGGGGAATGTATTTTATCAATCAGGTAACTTCATCTACGATGAGTGAAAGCGGTTTCTTCAATAATCCGTATGTTCCTTTTGTACCTGCTGTTGCAGCATTGATTGTATTGGTTGTGGGTGGACTTTTGGCTGGTTTCGTTCCAGCCAAGCGAGCCATGGCTATAAAGGCTATCGAAGCTTTGAGAGAAGAATAATATAAACTATATGAAACATTTCTTAGAATTTAAAATTAAAAATTACATATTATGAAAAAAGCAATTAAGACTGTTGGATGGTGTTTGTTAGCTCTATTCGTTATCTACACATTCTTTTTCTTGTGGGAACAATCACAGCCTGCTCCTGTTGTTTATGAACTTGTAAAACCGGCCAAGCGTGATATCGTGAAAAAAATTGTAGCAACAGGTGATTTGGAAGCTCGTAATCAGGTTGAATTGAAGCCACAGGTAAACGGTATTGTGACCGATATTTTGGTAAAACCAGGAGAAGCTGTTAAGGTAGGAGATGTAGTTGCTGTGGTAAAAGTTATACCTGACATGTCAGCATTGAATCAGACACAAGGAGAATTGAACTCTTCTACATTTGATTTTGAGCAGAAACAACGTGAGTTCGATCGTACGGAAGCTCTCTATAAGAAAGGTGTTGTTTCACGTGAAGAATATGAACAATCCAAAACTCTTTTGGACATAGCACGCGAAAAAGTGAATACGGCAAAGTCTCAGATTGAGGTTATTACTAAGGGAGCTTCATCACGCTCAGGAAGTGTCAATACTACCAAGATTGTATCTACTATGGATGGTATTGTTCTTGCTGTACCTGTAAAGGAAGGTACTGCCGTTTCTGCTACTTCCATGTTCAGTGAGGGTTCAACTGTTGTAAAAATCGCCAACATGCAAGATGTGATATTCAAAGGTAAAATTGATGAGACGGAAGTTGCTAAACTTTCTGTTGGAATGAATATGACACTTGTTTTAGGTGCTATGCAAAATGCGAAGATTTCTGCTACATTGGAGTATGTTTCTCCGGAAGCAGTGTCAAGCAATGGTGCTAAAATGTTTGAGATTCATGCTTCTGTCAATATTCCTGCCGGTGTAAATATTCTTAATGGATATAGTGTGAATGCCAATATTGAATTGGAAAAGGCAAGTCAAGCACTTTCAATCGATGAAACGGCAGTTGAAATTGATAATGGTAAAACATATGTCTATAAACTTACTTCACCTGTTGAAGACACCGAAGATCAAACTTTCGAACGTATTGCCATCGAAGCAGGTATTAGCGACGGTATTCATATTGAAGTGAAGGATGGCATCACAGAGAATATGATGCTTCGTGGAATCAAAAAATAAGGATTGAATATGAAAAAGATAACAGCTTTATTATTCTTGGTATTTCTGACACTGAATGTTCAGGCGCAGAAAGCTATGACTCTTCAGGAGTGTATTGCTTACGCCCTTGAGCATAATGTGGAGTTGAAGCAAAGGGCTATTGATGTCGATTTGCGTAAACAAGATGTTTTTGAGTCCAAGAACCGCTTCCTTCCAGACGTGAAGGCCGAAGTGTCAGAGCAAATTGGTCATGGCAATCTAGCTACTGCAAGCGGAATGATGAATAGCGGTGCAAGTAGCAAATATTCGTTGTCTTACACGGCAGCATCAGTCACTTCAACCATGCCAATCTATAAGGGAGGTTTAATCAGGCATCAGAAGAAGGCCGATGAGTTCAGTCTTGAATCTGCCTTGCATAATCTCGAGGCAGCCCGAAAGGATTTGTCTATCCAAGTCTCGATCCAGTTTCTTCAAGTACTTTACTATAAGAACTTGACAGAAGTTTCTCGCCAGCAATGCATCTTGAGTAAAGACTTGTTGGAGAGAGCAAAGGCAAGGGTTGAAGAAGGTAAATCGCCCGTTAGCGAACAGGCTAATGCTGAAGCAAAGCTTGCAGAAGATGAATGGAAATTGGCTAAGGACGAAGGCAATGTTACACTTGCTTTGGTAAATTTGGCACAAATGCTAACCTTATCTTCTCCGGAATCGTTCGATATATCAGATGAGGGTCTTGTAATGCCTTCTCAGATACCGGGTGATATGAATTTGCAGCCATCATTGAATTACTATGAGGGCTGTGTGGAAAACTATCCTACCATTGCTTCAGCAAAGGCTATGGTAAAGGAAGCTGAAAACAAGGTTCTCGTAGAGAAGAGCAAATTGAAACCAACTGTAAATCTCATGGCTAGCCTATCGACCAATTATTATAATATATTTGATAAAGGTGTGCAGAATCCGACTTTTTCCAATCAGTTCTTCGATCTGAATCCTGCAGAAATCATCGGTGTGCATGTTTCTGTGCCTATTTTCAACAGAGGAGCCACACGTGCTGCAGTCAATCGCTCGAAGCTGATGGTACAGAACAAGCAGAATAATTTAGAGTTACAACGTCAGGAATTGCGTAATGAGATAGAATTGGCTTATTATAATGCTAAAGTGTCTATCGACAATTATCATACAGCATCCAAGGCCCGTAAGGCTGGAGAAATCAGTTTCCGATTCGAGAAAGATAAGTATGAAGCTGGAAGAAGTTCTCTATTTGATATGAATGAGGCTAATCAAAAATGGTTGAAGGCTCAGCAAGATGAATTACAGGCTAAATATGAGTATCTCATTCGTAAACAAATTCTAGATTTTTATAGCGAATAACCTGTTGATAAACTAAATTTGTTTTAGGACTTGAAAATTTTACTTTTTGATCATCCACAAGATGTCAGTCAAGAAGAGCTGGCAAATGATATGCTTTTCCTTCCTCCATGGAGGAAGGAAAAAGTCTTGTCGTTTCATTTTCTCCTTGATCGGGTGTTGTGCACAAAGGCCTATTTATTGTTGAAACAAGGCTTGAAAGAAGCTTATGGAATAGATTGTAATCCCGAGTTCGAATACGTTGGGCACGATAAGCCCGTGTTGAAGGACTATCCGCACATACATTTCAATTTGAGTCATTGTAAGCGGGGAGTACTTTGTGTGATAGATGATCATCCGGTAGGTTGTGATATCGAGGAAATAGAGGAGAAGCTGGACATTCCTTTGTGCCATTTCTGTTATAATGATGAAGAAGTTAATGGAATAACATCCAATCTAGATCCCTGTGTCGCTTTTACCCGTTTGTGGACTATGAAAGAAGCTGTACTCAAACTGACAGGCGAAGGTATCAACGACAATTTGCCATCTCTGTTTTCAACGGGGCTATTGGATCAAGTTGTATTTGAAACGCATATAGAAAAGGAGAAAGGATTTGTATATAGTATCTGTTCGTATGCAGATGAATAATACCATAAAAAAATAATGAAACATAGCTGTCATTTGATAGATGTTTTTTACAATTGGAAATTATTATGAATCAAAGTATAATCAAACAGCTGGAAGATGTATTCAAGCGCTCCTGGAATGCTCCGGCATTGACGGATTATGAGTCTAACCAGACATACACTTATGGCGATGTAGCTACTAGAATACGTTATATACATTGTCTTTTCGAAGCATTGGAAATCAAGGCTGGCGACAAGATTGCCATTTGTGGCAAAAATTCTACCAATTGGAGCATCTCCATGCTGGCTATTATTACCTATCGTGCTGTAGCAGTACCTTTATTGTCTGATTATAGTAATATGCAATTGGTATCGCTTTGTGAGCATTGCGATGCAAAGTTTATGGTAGGCGACAAGCGTCTGAAAGGCTTATGGCCTGCGGATGAATGTCCGATGTATCTTTTGGATATAGAGGACTTGCTAGCCATGGAGCCTAATTTGTATACGGATGACATCGAAGAGAAAGCCTTTAAGATATTTTTGGATAAGTATAAAAATGGTTATACTGCGGATGACGTTTGTTATAAAGCCGAAAAGCAGGACGATCTGATGTTGTTGAGTTATACAAGTGGGTCTACCGGTCGTCCTAAAGGAGTCATGTTGTCCTATCGTTCTATTTGTTCAAATCTGGCATTTGCTCAAGAGGTTATTGGAACAAAAGTGCAGGTGAAAAGGGGAGTGGTTATCTTGCCAATGGCGCATATGTTTAGCTTTTCATTCGATTTGCTTTATGGTATGACCAATGGAGCGCATCTGTATATTATTACCAAAATTCCTACTCCCAAAGTG
>JAFYPV010000085.1 GCA_017559935.1 Bacteroides sp.
GATCTTGAAGGAGAAGCCGTTAATTTGAAAACACAGCTTGATTCCAATACTGCTGCCGATGCGGCTACTAAGCAGGCACTTGAAACAAAGATTGCTGCTATTGAAGCGCTTATCACTATCCTTCAGACCAAGGATACCGAATTGGATGGCAAGATTGCTGCCCTTCAGGCCTATGTCAACAGTGAAATTACCGCTACCAAAGATTGGGCCACTGCTACCTTTGCTACTTTGGCGCAGTATCAGGCTGTTTTAAATGACATAGCTGATATAAACCTACTGGTTGAGCAGAACAAGACAGCTATTGAAGATATTACCAATGATTTGGCTAGTATGCAGACCGCCATTGATAACCTTCATACATCGATGCAGACATGGGTGAATGAGCAACTGCAAGAACCGCTTGCCGACATTGCAACCCTACAGGCTGATCTTACCAATTTAAGTAATTCTGTAGCTACAGATCAAGAATTGGCTACTGCCATTGCTGAACAACAAACAGCCCTTGATAATGCAATGAATGGAGTTTCTCAGACTATTCGTGAGGCCATTACTGCTGCCATTGGAAATGGTGGTACTATTGATTTGGCAATATCCCAAAAGATAGATGCTGCGAAGACTGAATTGCAGTCCCAAATTAGCACCATCAACTCTGCTATTACAACGATCCAGGACCGTTTGGATAAGCTCGAAAAACGTATCCAGAGCATCCGCTTCTTGCCGGAGTATAGCGATGGCAAGGTAAAGATTGAACCTGGCATGTCTGCTGTAGAATTGACATTTATCGTATCACCGAAGGAAGCTGCTGCTATTGCTAAAGAAAAAGTTACAGCCTTTATCTATCATACCCAGTCAAGAGCGGTTGATGCCGTACCATTGACCGTTACTGACGTTAGCGGAAATGCAACTACAGGTATGCTTACGGTAAGCGTAACTCCTCCTGCTGAAGCCTATTGGGCAACAGGTATAACAGCCAACATCTATATCCAGATAAATGACGGCAACAACGACATCATTTCTGAGATGATACCGGCATACTATGATGTGGAACCGGATTATGTCACTTTCTCAGCAGTAAGTGAACAGACATTGGATTTGGAACAAAGAAAAAGTCCAAAACTTGATGAGGAGGGTGAGACTGTTTATGAAGATGATGGAGAAACACCTGTTTATGTACCCGATCCTTACCCAGAGTATGGAGACGATACCGGTTATATAGAATATTCAGTAGGAAATTCTAACGTATGGACAAAGTTTACACCGGGATCTCAACCTGTTGCGTTTGGTGGTGATAAGGGTGATTTGCATTTGCGTGGGATATCCCCTAAGGGTACGCTTAAGGCACAAATTGTATTTGGAAATAATACTACTCCCGTTGCTTGCTCTGGTGATATTCGTACATTGGTTGATTGGAAAAATTATGAAGCCGCAGATACAAGAAGTGCAATTTTCTATGGCTTATTTGAAAACTGTACCGTACTAACATCTGCTCCTGAACTTCCGGCTACTGACTTGGCAGAAAAATGTTACTGGGCTATGTTTTGGGGTTGTACCTCGTTAGCTGTAGCTCCTGAACTTCCTGCTACCACCTTGGCAAATAGCTGTTATGTAAATATGTTTCATGGATGTGCCAAGTTGACTGAAGCTCCTGAACTTCCAGCTACCATTTTGGCAAATGGTTGCTACAATGGCATGTTTATGGATTGTACAAGCTTAACATCCGCTCCTGAACTTCCAGCTACTAACCTTGCTGAGTATTGTTACAGCTCTATGTTCTCTGGATGTACCTCTTTGGTAACAGCTCCTGAACTTCCTGCTACCACTTTGGTAGATAATTGCTACACTTGCATGTTTATGAATTGTACAAGCTTAACATCCGCTCCTGCACTGCCTGCTACCACGTTGAAAACAGGTTGCTATTTTCAAATGTTTAGACATTGTACAAGCCTCAATAGTGTCACCATGCTGGCTACGGATACGGATATTTCGGCAACAAATTGTCTTACAGATTGGTTGGAAGATGTAGCTGACACAGGTACCTTTACCAAGGCTGCAAGTATGACATCGCTACCAAGAGATATACACGGTATCCCTTCTGGCTGGACAGTTGAGAATTACGGAGAGTCAGAAAACTAATATCGGGCAGACTGGGCTTGACCGCCCGTCTGCTCACCATCGCCCTCCCCAAGAAGGGGGGCAAAGCGTACCATGACATGCTGGAGAAAACGAAGAAGAAAATTGCGTAATCGGTTGGTTATGAATGAAAAAGTATTAAGTTCATTTAGAAAAATCTTGAAATTTTAATATCTTTGTACATTGAGAATGCAAACAGATATCAAGATATGGAAAACCAAGGAGAAATAATCTTGTACCAACCAGATAAGGAAGTGAAGCTCGAAGTTCGTTTGGAAAACGAAACGGTGTGGCTGAATAGACAGCAGCTTGCTGAGTTGTTTGCTCGTGATGTGAAGACCATAGGCAAGCATATCAATAATGCGTTGAAGGAAGAATTGGCAGATATGGCAACTGTCGCAAAATTTGCGATAGTTCAAAGTGAAGGAGGTAGAACCGTCACCCGACAGCTTGAGTTCTATAATTTGGATATGATTCTTTCTGTTGGATATAGGGTTAAATCAAGTAGAGGTATAGAATTTAGAAGATGGTCTAATAACGTTCTTAAAAATCATCTGTTAAGAGGCTATTCCATCAATCAGCGCTTGAAAGATTTGGAGGAAAAGGTAGATGCCAAGTTCGTGCAACATGAAAGGCAGTTGGATTATTTGACAGACAAGGTGGATTTTTTCGTCCGTACCTCCTTGCCTCCAGTAGAGGGTATCTTCTATGATGGGCAAATCTTTGATGCTTATAAGTTTGCTGCTGACTTGATACGCAGCGCCAAGAAATCCATTCTCCTGATTGATAATTACGTAGATGAATCTGTCCTGTTAATGTTGAGTAAACGTGGTATAGGAGTGATGGCAACTATCTACACACATACCATCAGCAATCAGTTGAATTTGGATATTCAGAAGCACAATAGCCAATACCCACGAATAGAGGTGAAAACCTATAAGCAATGCCACGATCGTTTCTTGATAATAGACGATACGGATGTATATCATATAGGAGCCTCGCTAAAGGATTTAGGGAAGAAAATGTTTGCATTCTCTAAACTTGATATTCCCTCTAAGACCATCACGGATTTATTGTAAAGATAGATATTCTTCGTCCCGATAGCCCAACGGCAGTCGGGACATTTTCGTTTGTATCCAGTATGTGGAATGTTCTGTGAAATACTTCCATTCCGGGCGGGAGCTTTTGTGCCCGGCTATCTAATCATATTATCCAAAATGAAAAAAGAAAAGACATTCAACCAGGAGGTTGAACACTTCTGCCGTGTACTGGAGGCAGAAATCAGTAAAAAAGAGTGTTGAGCGGTAATGAAGTCGAAAGACTGAAATCGCTCCGTGGAAAACTGGCTGTGCTTTGTCCCGAGACGGGCGGGCTGCAGGCGAAGCATCGCATCAAACGCAAACTTAAAGGAAAAACACAGAAAGAACTAGAAGAGGAGATATTGGATGTAGTGGCTAATGAAAATCTTGTTTTTGATCATTTCTATAAAGATGCCAAGTTGGTGAGTTTAATTTATCTTTTTGAAGGATTCAGCTCAAAAGAAGTTTTCCAAATATTGTGGTAACAGACTTTACGTTTCGTTCTGCCAAACTGGAGGCAATGATGAAGCCACTGGAAGACAAACGCAAGGCAATATTGAAGAAAAATGCGAGTAAACTGGAAGCAGAACGCAAGCAAAGTGAAGGTAAAGTGGAAACAGAATGTAAACAGACTGCTTTTAACTCGCTGGAAATCAACGATAGTTCTTCCCTAAGTAAAGTAAAGGAAAGTAAAGGAGAGTAAAGTAAAGAAAAGTAAAGTATCATCATCAAAAGATGATGTGGCTGTTGCTCCTGTTTCTTTAGCTTGGGAACGCTATGTGGATGAGCTGGCTAAGGAACAGCAGTGGATTGAAATCATGGCGATGCGAAGCGGACTAGGCAAAGCCTTCGTACAGTGGTTCGGCAGCTTTCTTCAACAAGGCGGATTTCGGTATAGCCATCGAACGCGACCGTACGCAGGGCGTGACCCGGGTTCATGTGCAGAAGGTAAAGTTCCGGCACTTGGGTTATCCGGGTGTGGCTTCTTTCCTGTACAACACGCATAACGGTCGCTTCGTTCCCATGGAAGAAAGCAAAACGCCGGATTTGCCGAATCAGGATCCGGTATGGGATAATAGCAATTGGCTCGGGAAAAAAGTACCGGAACAAAAACGCTTCGACATTTGAGGTAAAACGCTTCGGCGTTTAAGGCAAAACGTCGAAGCGTTTTTTTGAGAGTGGGCGGTATAGCATTATTTAGTAGTTTATATGCCTTTGTGTACGCGCGTATAAAAATTAAGGTATGAGGTGGCTTCTTCTGTAGGGATCACCTCTTTTTTATGTTCTTCGGCATATTTTGATAATCAGCGACTTAGATGTTACTTTATAAAAAAGTGGTAA
>JAFYPV010000086.1 GCA_017559935.1 Bacteroides sp.
GAAATGAACCGTCTTGCAGGTATGAAAGGACAGAAAGATAATCATCCAATGCCGCAAGGATATCCACATAAGTAAATTAATTTCCCCTCACGATGAGGGGATTTTTTTGTTTATCCTAAATAAAATTGTAAGTTTGCGAGAAATAAGAAAACCATGAAAAAACAGATACTTTCTCTACTGCTTATAGTCTGTAGCTTATCTTTGACAGCTCAAACTCGCAACAAGCAATACGAAGCCTATATCAAACAATATCGTGAACTAGCGGTTAAGGAAATGAAAAAATACCATATTCCGGCTAGTATTACATTGGCACAAGGTCTTTTGGAATCAGGGGCTGGACAAAGTATGTTGGCACGTAAGTCAAATAATCATTTCGGCATTAAGTGTGGAGGTGATTGGAGAGGCAAAACGGTAAGTCACGATGACGATGCTCGAGGAGAGTGTTTTCGTTCATATAAGCATCCTGAAGAATCTTATGAAGATCATTCAAAATTTTTAGTTAATCGTCCTCGTTATGCGTCACTTTTCAAGTTGGATATAACCGACTATAAAGGTTGGGCTAGGGGGCTAAAAAAAGCAGGATATGCAACTAATCCTCGTTATGCTGATCAGCTCATTGGAATCATAGAATTGTATGATTTGCATAAATATGATAAAAAAAATGGACTAAAATGGATGAAAGAAAATCCGGATCCGCATCAACCTTATATAGCCAACGGGTTAGTTTATATCGTTGTACGTGCCGGAGATACATGGAAATCGATTTCAAAGGAGTTAGATATCAGCCAAAGTAAGTTGCGTGAATATAACGATCTTTACAAAGGTTATGCGCTTCGTGTAGGAGATATTCTCTATTTGGAAAAGAAGAAAAAGAAAGCGGATAAGGAACATATTGTTCACGTACTTCGTTCTGGAGAATCGATGTATAGCATTGCGCAAAAATATGGTATACGTTTGAAGAATCTCTATAAACTGAATAAAATGAAGGCTGATGATCCAGCTCCTAAAGTTGGAACTATCTTGCGATTGCGATAAAGTGTATCATTCTATTTATTTTTTATAAAATAAATTCAAAATCTAAATAGAAATGACTAACTTTGTCTGTTCCTAAGTAAATTAGAAATATGGCAAAGTCTAGAAAATGTAAAAAGTACTTTTTGTTAAGTTTGGCAGGAGTCGTACTTGGCTTCACGTTGTTGATTGTCTTTAATTGGGCATGGGAAAAAAGTTCCACTAATGACTCGTGTATGTCTTGTCATTATCATACCGATTCGGATGCAAGTTGGAAGCAATCAATTCATCACAATAGCAAGAGTGGGGTAATGACTGATTGTGCAGCTTGTCACCTTCCACCTAAAGGCTCTTTGGATTATACGAAAGCAAAGATGGCTGCTGGTATGAAAGATGTCTGGTCATATTTGACTAAAAACAAGGAGGATATTGATTGGGAAAGTAAGGGCGAATTGGAGTATGCTCAGAAAATCGTATTCAACGAATCATGCGAGGCTTGCCATGTTAACATTTATCCGGAAGGTATCACTGATGAGGGTGTAACTGCCCATCTTTACTATGATGATAACAAGGAAAAATTGAATCTGCAATGTATTAGTTGTCACTTGGATGCCGGTCACTATAATCCGAATTACCAACATTCGGCATTGAAGGAAGCTCCGAAGGTTAGTGGTGAGAAATATGCTTCGGCTACTCAATTGACTGCTTTCGAAAATTACGTGGAAACGATTCCGGGTACATCGGCTTCAATTAGTATGATAGCTATTCCGGGAGGTACCTTTACTATGGGTTCTCCTGTATCCGAACCTTTCCATCAAGTGGATGAAGCTCCACAACGACAGGTGGAGGTCTCTCCTTTCTTTATGGGTGAAATGGAAGTAACTTGGGATCAGTTTTGGGCATTTTATGGTGAAACAATGTCAGAAGGTCGCACTCCGCCGACTTTGGTATATGCCAACAATTCACGTGAGGATGTAGATGCGGTAAGTGGTCCGACTCCACCATTCGGTTTCCCTGATCAAGGTTGGGGGATGGGTACTCGCCCAGCTATTACTATGACGCATTATTCGGCAGAGACTTTCTGCCAATGGCTCTCGCTTAAGACTGGTAAGAAGTATCGTTTGCCGACCGAAGCGGAGTGGGAATATGCTGCTCGTGGTGGTACATCAACTCCATATTTCTTCGAGGGTAGTCCAAAGGATTATACCAATGAAGGTTTTTGGAATGGCTTGTTCGGTGCAGATACTACCCAGATTAGTCGATATGTAATTTATGTAAACAATAGTAAGAATCGTTCACAAGAACCAAGTCAGGTATTGGCCAACCCGTTTGGACTCAAAAATATGTTGGGTAATGTAATGGAATATTGTTCGGATTGGTATGCAGAAGATGCCTATAGCCAGTTGGCGGATGGTGTAAAGAATCCAAAGGGGCCAGAATCGGGTACTGAATATGTAGTACGTGGCGGTAATTATGCAAGTGATGCAGCTGAACTCCGTAGTGCGGATCGTAGCCATACTTACCATGATGATTGGTTGCGTACTGACCCACAAAATCCAAAAAGTATTTGGTGGTACTCTGACATTCGTGGCATCGGTTTCCGTGTTGTATGTGAAGTCCCAGAAGAAATAATGAATAAATAACCATAAAAATAGAAATACTATGAGTGAAGAAAAAATGAATAGAAGAAGTTTCTTGAAAGCATCGTCTGTACTTAGTGTAGGTAGCGTTGTTGGAGCTTCGGCACTTTTGTCTGCATGTAAAGGTGGTAATGAATTGGTACCTTTGAAGCAACCGGGTGAATTCTATGTACCTGAATTGCCGGATATGGCAATCGATGGTAAGGAGTTGAAAGTTGGTTTGATTGGTTGTGGTGGACGTGGTAATGGTGCAATAAACGATTTGTTAACTGCAGCCAATGGTATTAAAGTACATGCTTTGGGTGATGTCTTTGCGGATCGTGTAGAAGGTACTCGCAAGAATGTGAAAGAAAAATACAATCAAGAAGTACCAGAAGCAAATTGTTTCGTAGGATTTGACGCCTATAAACAAGTGATTGATTCTGGTGTGGATATGGTAATTTTGACTACTCCTCCAGTATTCCGCCCTATTCATTTCCAATATGCAACTCAAAAGGGTAAACACTCATTCTTGGAAAAGCCAATTGCGGTAGATTCAAAGGGATATCGTACAATTATGGCATCGGCTAAGCAGGCTAAGGCTAAGAACTTAAGTGTAATCACTGGTACTCAGCGTCATCACCAACGTCCGTATGTGGAAGCTAATAAGTTAATCCAAGCTGGTTATATCGGTGAAATTACTGGTGGTAACGTTTATTGGAACCAAAATATGCTTTGGTACAGAAGCCGTGAAAAGGGTTGGAGTGATATGGAATGGATGATTCGCGACTGGGTGAACTGGAAATGGCTTTCGGGTGACCATATCGTTGAACAACATGTACACAATATTGACGTGTTCTTGTGGATGTCTGGATACAAGGTAGCTAAAGCAACCGGTTTCGGTAGTCGTCAACGTCGTATTACCGGTGACCAATACGATAACTTCAGCATTGATTTCGAAATGGAAAACGGTGTGCATCTACATAGTATGTGTCGTCAGTTGGATGGTTGCAGTAACTTGATTGGTGAAGTGATTCAAGGTACAAAGGGTTCTTGGAACAGTATGAATCATGAAATTAAGGATTTGAAAGGCAATGTAATTTGGAAATATGACGAGGAAGCTGCTAAAGCGGAATTCAAGCAACACAATCCGTATGTACTCGAACATGTGGATTGGGTAAATCATATCCGTAAGGGTACTGCTCACGATGAAGCTACCGAATGTGCTATTTCAAGTTTGGCAGGTGTGATGGGTCGTGAATCGGCTTACAAGGGTAGCACTATTACTTGGGATGAGATTACTCAGTCTGAATTGGATTATATGCCGGAAAAACTTGAATTGGGCGCTATGGATATGTCTAAGCATCAAGTAGAAGTACCGGGTAAGGAGCAAAAATAATTTTCTAAGACATTGCTTTATGGATAGAAGACGATTTTTGACAAATTCGATATTGGGTGCTGCTTCATTATCAGTAGCTACTTCTGGATCTTCTTTACTTACTTCTTGTGTTTCAGATGAGAAGAAGATTATTACTCCGTCTCCTGAACTTCGTTTGTCTTTTCAAGAAGGTACCGCTCTTGGCGAAAGTTTGAACGAACGTTTGGACTTTATGGAAAAACTCGGTATTGTTGGTTTGGAGCCGGGTGGACGTAATTTGGCAAGCCGTGTGAGTGAATTGCAACAAGCACTATCAGGTAGAAACATTCAGATTTCGGCTATTTGTGCCGGTTTTGGTGGTTTCATTTTGGCTGAAGACCCCAAAGTAAAGGCGGAATTTGACTCGACTATGCGTGACATTATTGCTGCTGCTGGGGAGTTGGGTTCTACTGGAGTTATCATGGTGCCTGCTTTTAATTGGCAAGAAGGAAGTAAGCCTCATACACTAGAAACTCGCGAATACCTTTGCGAACAGATGCATGAATTGGGTGAATATGCCTTGAAGCATAAGACTACTGTTATTCTTGAACCGTTGAACCGAAAGGAAGCGCATTATCTTCGTCAGGTAGGCGATGCTGCTGCTATTTGCCGTGACTCAAAGAGTGCAGGGGTTAAATGTATGGGTGACTTCTGGCACATGATGGAAGAAACTTCGGATTATGCTGCTTTCTTGGCTGCCGGTAAGGAATATTTGCAGCATGTGCATGTGGCTAGTCGTGGTCGTCGTATCATGCCGGGTGAAGATGGTGAACTCGATAACTATGTAGAAGGTTTCAGAGCTCTTAAGCAATTGGAATACCCTTACTATGTAAGTTTTGAATGCGGAACCAAGGGTGATCGTGCTCAGACGGTTACTCAAGCGGTTGAATTACTCCGTGCGCAATGGGAGCAAGCCTAACGATGATGTTGGCTCCACGATATAAATCATTAATGAAACGCTATGCTTGCCTATTAGGGGTAGGCATGGCGTTTCAGTTTTTAATAGGGGAGATTGACCCCTCATTTTTAGTCTACCCATGGGGATTGGTTATAGCCATCAATTACTTGTATGTGTTGATTTTCCTTTTTGTTCGATCGGATCAATGGAAATGGGTGAAATGTGAATATGACCGACCTGCTTCCATTGCTTCTTTATCTTCTTTGCTCCTATTGACTCTTTTATTTGGATTGATTCGTCAAGATAATTCTACGGATGGATTGATGGGGTGGTTAGGTTTTACTCACATGCAAACATCCTGGATTTTCAATATTTTTCTGTTTCAGTTTATGACGATGATAGGTCTAAAAGCTTTGGATGATATCTGTCATTGGAAAAAACGCCGAATAACAAAGATGGTTATGCATGTATCACTCTTTATCATTTTGTTAGCTGCCATTTTCGGGAGTGGAGATAAATTACGGGTGCGAGTGATGGCAACAGAAGGACATCCTGTGCAAATAGGATTGACGCACCAAGGTGAACAAGTTGTTTTACCTTTCATACTTACCTTAAAGGACTTTTCTGTGGAGGAATATCCAACGGAAGAGAAGGGAACCATGGTGATTAAACAATTCCATTCAGAACTGGAAGTAAAACAAGGTGAAAAAATGGAGGTAGTAAATATTTCCGTAAATCATCCGGCCCAAATAGGCTCTTGGAGGATTTATCAATCGGGTTATGATACGGCTAGAGGCAAGATGAGTACTCTTAGTATTTTGGAATGTGTACGTGATGGTTGGTATGAAGTTATTCATCTAGCATTGTGGCTAATTTTAGCCGGAGGAGTTTGGATGTTTCTACAAGGGTGGAGTTATTCGAAACAGAAGAAGGAGGGAAAAGAATGAATTGGGATTCGTTTATAATTTATGCGGTTCTTTCAGCTATTTGTTGGATTCTGGGTGTATGGATGGCTTTTCAAAACAAGAGAAAGGGAGCTATATCCAGCTGTATATTGGGTTCTTTGGTTTTCTTTGTTTTCATCATTGGACTTTGGATTAGTTTAGATCGCCCTCCTTTACGGACGATGGGAGAGACTCGTTTGTGGTATTCTTTCTTTTTGTCTGTGATTGGTGTTGTGCTCTATAGTAAGTTGAAATACAAATGGATGTTAGGATTTGGAACCCTGATGTCGTTGGTATTCGTCTTTATTAATCTGTTAAAGCCTGAAATTCACACTAAGACTTTGATGCCTGCACTTCAGAGTCCGTGGTTCGTTCCACACGTTATTGTGTATATGTTTTCGTATGCTATGATGGGGGCAGTAACCTTGTTTTCCTGTTATCTATGGTTTCGTAAACTTCCGGAGGAAGCATCAGATTACGAATTATCTATTTGTGATAATCTAGTGCGAATTGGTTGGGCTTTTCTCACTTTAGGAATGGTTATGGGAGCTTTATGGGCTAAAGAAGCATGGGGTGATTATTGGACATGGGATCCGAAAGAAACGTGGGCATTCGCTACATGGTTGAGTTATTTGCTCTATTTACATGTTCGTCCTACCAATAAGCATCAGGATTTTTTATTTGCATGGTTAATCTTTTCCTTTATCTTACTTCAGATGTGTTGGTGGGGGATAAACTTCCTTCCTTCGGCCCAAGGTAGCAGTATTCATATTTATTAAAAAACATGGCGATCTTTTAAAGGTCGCCATGTTTATATAAAGACTATCGTCTTTGTATGATTATTCCATACCTTTTATCAGTGATACGCCCAAACCAGGCTTATCCGATGGAATTACCTTACCATCTACCAATGACAAACCTTCGAATCGGTCATTTGAAATCAAAACATTTCCATCAAGGTCAGTCCAGTCTACCAATGGAGACAATTGGGCAGCAGCTGCAATACCACACGACGTTTCGGTCATACAACCAAGCATTACCTTCATGCCCAACGAACGAGCTAAAACGACCATCTTATAGGCTTCGTGGAGGCCGGTACTCTTCATCAACTTGATATTGATACCATCATATACACCTTGGAAGCGCAAAATGTCTGGAAGGCGTTGGAAAGCCTCATCTGCAATAATAGGAAGTGGACTACGTTCTCTCAACCAAGCAGTTTCGTCCATCCATTCCTTATCCAGCGGTTGCTCTACAAAGATACAGCCGCGTTCTTTCAACCAATGACACATTTCCAAAGCTTCTTCTTTGCTCTTCCAACCTTGGTTGGCATCGACACAAAGCGGACGATCGGTAGCCTTACGGATGGTTTCTACCAATTCCTTATCGCCAGGAACACCCATCTTTACTTTTAATACTTGGAAACGTTCCGATTCCTTTATTTTCTCCTGAACTTCTTCCGGAGTACCATTACTGATGGTATATGATGTAGGATGGATGTTATCTAAATTCAAGCCCCAGATCTTGTACCAAGGTTGTCCCATGATTTTACCTAACAAGTCGTGTAAAGCAATGTCAATGGAAGCTTTAGCAGCACGATTGGCCGGTGCAACTGAATCTACATAGCTCAAAATGTCTTCCATACGGAATGGATCAGTAAATTGTTCCAAATCCAAAGAAGAAAGGAACTTGGTTACACTTTCCACGCTTTCTCCCAAGTATGGAGGCATGGATGCTTCACCATAACCGATGATACCATCGTATTCTAATTCCACCTGAACGTCTGGTGTAGTGGTACGGCTTGACTTAGCCAAGTTGAAAGAATGTTTCAACTTGAGTTCGTATGGTTTGAATCTTAACTTCAAATGTCCGCTCTTTGCAGTAGTCTTATTGATAGCAGGAGCTTCGCCACATCCCAACATAGGGATAGACATCAGCGATGAAGTCGCCAATAAGCCTGCTCCTGAGCTAAGTAAAAATTTTCTTCTGTCCATATTTTAAGGTTAAAAAGGTTTTTAAAAATACCAAGGATGATCCTTTGCCATCACAATACCTTTCGTTCCAATCATACCATTAATGCGACTGATGGAAAGGAAAGGAGTAGATAGCCATTTCGGAGATTCCGGATCGAGACTATTTAACTTCACTTGACCAGAGCAATGGATATACTCGCCGTCTTGCAAATAAATACCTACGTGGGTTACTCGTCCGCTCTTGGTTCCCCAGAACAATAAGTCGCCCAATTCAGCTTTTTTCCAATCTTCTGCTTTGATTATCTTTCCGGTCAAAGCTTGCTGGGAAGCATCGCGCTGAAGGATGATACCGTTAGCAAAATATGATACTTTCACCAAGCCTGAGCAGTCGGTTAACTTAGTCGATGTTCCACCCCATAAATAGCCGGAACCCATCATACGGAATGCCACCTTCTTTATCAATTCTGCATCGAAAGTCTGGTTTGCCCAAGTTGTTAGTTCTGTCACTTCCGATTGGTGTACATAGCCTTCGCGACCGTCAGGAGTAGCAAGTTTGATATACTTACCGCTTTTTCCCTTGTATTCCAGGATATTGCCCATTACCAAGTCACTCACGGTCATGCCCTTCTTGGGAGCATCCACCAATTGTGTTTGATAGACGTTCACAATGTATCGGGTGCTTTGACGCCATGCATCTAATTGTGTTTGAGTAATCTGATATAATGAGTTCTTCGGAATATAGGATATATATTGATCCGGAGTTTGTACTCTAGCCCAATCGCCAGCATGCTCCAAAATCTTGACAGGAGTACCCATGATGGCTTGCGTAGCCATTTCAGCAGCATGTTTGCCACCGGTACGGAGTGAAGCAATAGAAAGTTTTACCAATCCCCAAGGTTTTTCCTTGGTAAATTCTAAAACAGCAATGCTGTCTACCACTGATATGTTCTGTTGCTTGAGTTCTTTGAGAACATTTGCTTTCAATTGAACATTGTCTACCTTACCTTTGATAATCCATTGTTTGTCATCCTTTTTTGCTTGTAATTCGTAGATGGCCACGCGTGAATCCGGAGCGTATTTCTTCTTGATTGAAGCCAACAATGCTTTCATTTCTTCGGACTCAGTAGAAATCTTGTCGATTTTCAGATTCGATTTCCACTTAGTGAGGTTACCACCTTTCCATTCTACTTCACCTGCCTGAAAATCGACGGTTTCGCGACGGATATATTGCTTCTTTGGAGATAATTCTCCACCAATACCTTCATTGGTTGCCAAGCGATAAGCATCTGTGCTGGTCTTGAAGAAGTCTTGATAAGGTTCTTGGTAAGTATCACGACCTGCCGAGACATCTGTAGGTACCCAACCTGTTCCTTCAAAATAGATTTCACCCCAGTCGTGATAACCAGTCCAACCCTTTTCGTCGAATACCCAACCACTTTCCCAACGAGCTGGAATACCCAAGCTACGGAGTAAAGATATGTAGAGTAAAGTTACTTGTCCGCAATCACCATGTTGAATGTCGAGCACGTATTGAGACATACAGGGGATGGTGCTGTAATCGAGAGCACCCGCCCAAGGATAGTTGCCACTAATCCAATCATAAATCATGGATGCCTGAAGTACTGGATTGGTTTCAGCACCCACAATTTTCTGAGCTAACGCTTTCATCTGCTTGTTGACAAGCATGTGAGGAAGTTCCTGAACGGTATACTTCTTGTATACTTCGCTCTGCTTATCATAAGGCTTCAAGTTAGCCATGATATCCGCCTGTAGGAAAACTTGTGCACCTACTTCGTAACTGAATTTCATTTCAAAGCGAGTAGGTTGGCCTTTTACAGTCTTTTGTTCCATATAAACTGTATGGTGAAGGCTACTTTCCGAGTGAGTAGCTGGCGATGAAGACGAAAGCAATTGGAAATTACGTTGTCTACCATTGTCGAACGGATAAGGAAGCCATGCTTTGATAGTCTCTCCAGCTGGAACAGCATCTGCAGGCACTTCGATAAAGAAAGTTGCATTCACTTTCTTCCAATCGCAAGTGTTGTTCTCTTCCAGCTTCTGTACGAGTATGTTTTCGCACAACGGATGTACCTTGGCATATTCATTCTTCTTTCCTTTAATGATTTCAGCTGGATAGACATCCTTATTCAAGAGAGCGAAGTTACTGATGGTCTTTCTAAACCAACGTTCTTCTCCATCTATCATTCTTGTTTCCAAATACTTTTTCTGCTTCCAAGCTTCAATCTGCTTGTCGGTTGCACCTGGAATCTTCTCTAAAAGAAGTTTCTTTCCTTCTTCTCTCGACAAGCGGAAATCATCCCGAATACGAGATATCATGGCTTGCAAGGAATCAATGAGCCAAGCATGCTTGTTTTGTTCTTCCTCGCTAAGTTTACTAATTGTTTGCTCCACTTTGGCAAATTCGCCCTTATTCAAATCGGCAATGGCTTTCGCCTTCCATGTCTGAGCATGAAGACCATTTCCGAAGAAAAGGCAAACTGTCAAAATAGCTATTATTCTATATGTTTTCATACGTTACATTTTTTTCTTGATGGCATCTACCCAAATTTGATAACCCTTATCATTCAAATGCAGACCATCATTGGTTAATTCCTTTCTCAAAACGTTGGTTTCCTTTTCGGTAAACAACGGATAAAGATTGATGAAAGTAATCTTCTTTTCCTTTGCCAGGACTTCTAAGCGGGCATTGATTTCTGGAATCTGATAAGTCTTGTTGGTCAATCTTTTATAGCGTTTGAAGCTTTCATCGATAGGAAGCAGACTTTGTAAATAAACCTTAGTCTCTGGCGATTCTTTTTGAATGCGAGTTAGAGTTTGGTCGATACGATAAACAATGCTATCTGTCGATAAGTCATGCGAAATATCATTCACACCAATCAACAAGAACAATTTGGCTGGCTTGCCCGGAAGTATCTGGTGAAGACGGTCATAAACGCCCATCACTTCGTCACCTGATATGCCTCGATTAATTACATTGTCCTTACCCAATCGCTTACCCCAATCGCCACCACCTTCGGTCAAGCTATTACCCAACATCACGATGTCCTTACTTGTAATAGCAGGTTCATCCATGAACTGGAGGAAACGTTTGTAGTAGTGAGCAAAATATGTACGCGGAGTTGGACAGATAGAACCAGCTACTGCATTGGCAACTAATGAGCGCAAACGAACTACACTATGGCCATCTTCCGGATGTACAGAATTGATTAACAATATAACCGAAGTATTATTGTCCGGATCCATGATAATGGAAGTACCGGTATAACCTGTATGTCCATAAGTATTCCAACCGAACAAATCACCTTGATTAGATGCATATCCACTCGAGCTGTCCCATCCCAAAGTACGACCAAACTTAGCTACATCGCCACGAGGAACCGTGCGCATAGCCTTTACTGTTTGTGGGCTTAAAATACGTTGACCGTTCCATTCTCCACCATTTTGCAAAGCTGCACAAAGAATGGCTATGTCTTCAGCACGAGAAAATATACCAGCATTACCACTAATACCACCATTCATGATTCGGGCAAGTGGGTCGTGTACCTGTCCACAGAGCACTTGTCCATCTACTTGCTTTTCTGTTGGGGCAATAATGTCATGCCAATCTCCTTGAACTAAATTTGCCCAATGAGCATCACCCGTATTAATCCATTGTCCTTTTTTATCACGTTTTGTTGGTAAATAATCGGTATAGTTCATACCCAACACATCAAATATGTTTTCACGAGCGAATTCACGTAGTGTCTGACCACTAACTTTTTCGATGATGTTCTGTAAAGTGATAAAATTCAAACAACTGTAACTATAATCAGTTTGCGGTTTGAAACGACGTTTGCATGTCTTTATATATTCCATCAAACCTTCCGGATTAGGAGAACCATATTGTTTTTCTAATTCGGCGGTAGGACCATAAGAGGGAAGACCAGAAGTATGTGTTAACAAATCGGAGACACGAATCGTTTTCTTTTCCTTTCCGTCTTCACTTTCCCAATTTTTGAATCCTGGAATATATACACTGACCGCATCACTTAAACGTATCTTACCACGTTCAACCAAAATCATGGTACAAACAGCAGTAGACATGGTTTTACTACATGATGCCATATCAAAGATTGTCCCTGTAGTCATTGGTTCTACTGTAGGATAAACACGCTTGTTGCCATAAGCCTTCAAATATGCCATCTTACCATCACGAACAATTGCAAGCACTGCACCTGGAATATCTTTATTGGCAATAGCTTCTTCAATGACTTCGTCTGCATACATCAATCGGCGGGAATCCATTCCTACTTGTTCCGGTGCTACGCGTTGCAAAGGCTGGGCAATAGCAGATGTGATGCAGAACAAAGACAATAATAAGTAAGAAAGTGTTCTCATAGTATTTAGATTAAGATTTTTCATGGAGGATTATTCTTCTGTAATTCCTCGGTATGCATCTACCGCTTTCTTTACAGAACCGTGCATCAGCAATAATGCCTGTGCCTTGCCATAATCCAATCCTAATTCTTCTACAATCATACGAGTACCACGGTCTACCAACTTCTTATTGCTGAGTTGCATGTTTACCATCTTGTTACCCTTTACACGACCCAATTGAATCATGACAGAAGTGGTAATCATGTTCAAAATCATCTTCTGACCTGTACCCGACTTCATGCGTGAACTACCGGTTACATATTCAGGACCTACTACCATTTCGATAGCAACATCAGCCTCAGCTGCCATCGGAGAATCCGGATTACTAGTTATACAGCCTGTCAAGATGCCATGTTCGCGAGCTTCGTGCATAGCACCGATTACATAAGGAGTAGTACCCGAAGCTGCAATACCGATTACTGTATCCTTGTCTGTAATGTTACGTTCCAATAATTCTTCCCAACCACGGTTTACATCATCTTCTGCATTTTCTACCGGGTTACGCAAAGCAGTGTCACCACCTGCAATCAAACCGATAATGAGAGTCGGTGGCATACCGAATGTAGGAGGGATTTCCGAAGCATCGAGTACACCCAGACGACCACTTGTACCTGCACCCATATAGAAGATACGACCGCCCTGCTTCATGCGAGGAACAATCTGAGTTACCAACTTTTCAATCTGAGGAATTGCCTTCTGTACTGCCAAAGCTACCTTCTGATCTTCCGTATTGATGTCTTCCAATATTTCACGAACAGATTTCTTTTCCAAATCATTGTAGAGCGATGATTGCTCTGATATTTTTACAAATGCCATAGTCTTATAATTTTATGCGTGATACTTAATTAATCCTTCCATCGGGCTTTGGATAATGGTGCCCAACTGAATACCCATTGCTTCGGCTGCTTCTGCCAATACTTCCTTATAATAATAAGCTACAGAACCAATGAGGTTAACCTTCAAGTTCTGATAGTTTTCGTATTGCATGATGTTGCGCTTGAAGAATGCCTTAAAGCTATTCAATACCAATTCATGAATGCAAGGTTCACTGATGTTCTGTGCCAAGAACGGAGAGAGGCTTGCTAAAAAACGGTTAGGGAATGGCTTGCGATATACACGATCAATAATATCTGCCGGAGTTAAATTGAATTGAGCCAAGAACTTTTCCTTCAATTCCGGAGTCATCTGGTTCTTCAACAAGTCGCCTACCATGAGCTTACCCAAACATGCACCACTACCTTCGTCACCGAGGATGAATCCCAACGGAGAAACATTAGCAACAATACTTTCGCCATCGTAATAACATGAATTAGAGCCAGTACCCATGATGCAAGCAATACCTGCCTCACGACCACACAAGCCACGTGCAGCAGCCAACATATCTGTAGCCACTTCCACTTCGCCCTCTACTTTGAGATGCTTGGTCAAAGCACGATGTACTACAGCTATTTTATCAGGGAAACCACAACCTGCACCATAAAAATATACAGCTTCGAATTCATTGGTCTTCAATTCCGGCAACAAAGCTGTTGCTATTTCATTGCTGATTTCTTCTTCCGATTGGAAGAAAGGATTGGTACCCTTCGTGAAAATCTGTTGAACTAATTCTCCTTTTTCTACAACACACCAATCGGTCTTTGTAGAACCACTGTCTGCTATTAGAATCATAATATTTGAGATTTAAAGTTATATCTTAATGTAAATTTTACGCTTATAAAGTTGGTAACCAATGCACCAATTGATGGTCACGAACAAGATGGCAAATGCCAACGAGCCACCAGTTTGACCGAACAAAGGAACCATGACAATCTTATATAAGAATACATGAATACTGATCATACCATCTTCCCATGGGAAACGGATGCATCCGAACAAGATACTAAGCACACTACCCAACACATACATGAAGAGTGGATTTACCCCGAATGCTTCGAAGAACAAACTCCATTTTTTCTTTCCCTTAATGTCAATAATCCAGATGAGCAATGCCAAGAAACTGGATGCCAAACCGCAAGTTGTCAATACGAAAGTAGGCGACCAAATCTTTTTATTGATAGGGCAACCGTAGCTCAACAAGAAACCTGCGAAAGTGAGGATAGTACCTACAATGAAAAGCGTAGTAATCTGTGAATTCAAGAAACTCATACGGTCTTGTGCCTTGTTGCCATCCAACAACAACTTACCTACATAGAATCCCAACAAGACATGTGCAATGGCAGGGATGGTACTTAAAATACCTTCCGGTTCTATTCCATTATCTTTATACATATGTACAGGTGTAAGGATAGTGCGGTCAACCAAAGAAAGAACATTTTCTTCACCATATACATAACCATTTCCGCACATCAACAATACGAAATAGCCAACCAACAAGCTAACAATCAAGTAAGGGATATGCTTGTGCTTCATGGTCAATGCAATGATAGAAGTAGCACCATAACAAAGAGCCAATCGTTGCATCACACCTAAGATTCGCATACGATCGAATGTCCAAACTGATGCCCATAAGTTTTCAAAGAAGCTGAGGTCTTCCGGAACCGATGCCCAATATCGGCAGAAACGAGAGAACCATCCGATAGCCAAGCCTACCAAGAAAATAACAATCGTACGTTTCACAATCTTCAAAGCAGCTGATTGGCTGAATTCGAAATTGTACTTCTTCAAAGAAATATAAGTCGAAATACCCATGATGAACATGAAGAATGGGAAGACCAAATCGGTTGGAGTAAGACCATTCCATTCTGCATGTCGTAGTGGAGCATAGATATATCCCCAACTACCAGGGTTATTCACCAGAATCATTCCGGCGATGGTAAAGCCTCGAAGGATATCGAGTGCCAAAATTCGTTTGTTAACTTTCGGTGTATTCATAACTGTGTTTTTCAATCGTTATTATTTCATTATTATTTTTTAGGTTCTGTACATTCATCCACTAAATAAGCAATGGAAACATAAGGGATTCCGGCATTGGTGGTCAAACCGATTTCACAAGTCCGGCTATTGGAATATCCCACTTGTACTCCTGCCTTCTCGATTTGAGGACGGAGCTTGCGTAATGCATACGAATTCAATTCCGGATGAGTGAATCCCTTGTCACCGGCAAAACCGCAACAACCCACTCCTTCTGGAACAAGTACATTCGTAGAACAAAGCTTAGCCAATGCAATAATGGTATCTGCCAACGCCATCTTACGAGTCGAGCAAGTAACATGAACTGCTATTGGTCGGTTGGTCGGTTTGAATACCAACTTATCACGCAAGTAAGTATAAATGAATTCTGCCGGTTCATAAAGCTTCATTTTCTTGATACATTCATGCATACGGTGCAAACAAGGACTCTGGTCGCAAAGTACCGGATACTTGCCATGTTCACTCGCCTCCCACAAAGCAGCTTCCAATTCGGCTACCTTACGATCGGCAATATCCTGCATACCCTTGCTTTCCCAAATGGTACCGCAACAAAGTTTGTCCATATTCTTCGGGAAGATGACCTCGTACCCAGCTTTCTGGAGCAAGGACATCATTTTGTCTACCAATGGTTCCTTGACCGGAGAATCTTTAGGAAGCCCCATTGTCTGGTTGATACAACTTGGGAAATAAACCACCTTATTGGATTGAGGATTTTCTTTTAGCCAATTTGCCATGTTAATGGCATATGCCTTTGGCATAGCCGGTGTCCACAAAGGAATTCCCAACACATTGTGCATACCTTTGGTGATACCACTCATCGCTTTTGTTCCCAATACCGCATGACCCAAGTTTGCCAATGTCAAGACAGGACGCAATGCACTCTTGACACCTGCAAAATGATTGGCCACAAAGTAGCCAGCCTTATATCCAAGGCTTCCTTGAGGCAAGGCTTCTTCTCGTATGAAGTGAGTGAGGTCTCCTGTATTGATACCCATCGGACAAGACATGGAGCAGAGACCATCGCCGGCACAAGTTTCATTGCCTGGATAGCGGAATTGTTTTTCCAACAGAGCCAAACGACTCGGGTCTGCACCAGTTTGGCGCAAACGGGCTATCTCGCGTTGCAAGACAATACGCTGACGAGATGACAAGGTAAAACCGCAAGAGAGACAATTTACCTCGCAGAATCCACACTCGATGCATCGGTTTACCTTTGCAGCCGGATGTTCATCCTTGATAGGAATCAAAGGAAGCGGCTTGAAGTTTTTAACATGACACTTCGGGTCTTCATTGAAAATGACTCCAGGATTTAACAAGCCCTTTGGGTCGAACAATTCCTTTACCGATTTCATGGCTTCGTAAGCAGTATCTCCCCATTCATCGCGAACGAAAGGAGCCATGTTGCGACCTGTACCATGCTCGGCCTTCAGCGAACCATCGTACTTGTCAACCACAAGCTTCTTGACATCGTCCATCAAATCTTCATATCGTTTCACTTCAGCATCCGTACTGAACGACTGATTGATGATGAAGTGATAATTTCCTTCAAGAGCATGTCCATAGATACATGCATCATCGTACCCATGACGGGCAATAAGTTGTTGTAATTCTTCTGTAGCTTCAGGCAAGTCTTCGATATGGAAGGCAATGTCTTCGATAAGACAAGTAGTACCCGGCTGACGAGTTCCCCCTACCGACGGGAAAATACCAGAACGGATGGCCCAATACTTGGAGTATTCTTCCGGTCGATTGGTGAAATAGGCAGGTACATGATTTTCGAATGCTTGCAAACAAGTCTCAATGATAGAGATATTCGATTGCAATTCTTCCAATGTGCAAGCCTTGGTTTCGGTCAACACAGCTGTCAATCCGGATGCTTTTTCTGCACCCACCTCTTCTTTATACTTCAAGAAAACAGGATCGTTTACCGACGAAAGGCTCTTGTAATCCAACAGTTCGGCTCCTTTTACAATCCATTCTCCATTTGCGGTTTCCAATTTCTTCATGGCCACAACTGCTCGGCAAGCCTCTTTGATGCTTCTGAAATAAAGCATGGCACTGGCCTTGTGCGGATAGTCGTATTCGGTCTTCATGGTTACTTGAGACAAGAACGCCAAAGTACCTTCAGAACCTACCATCAAATGGGCAATGATATCAAACGGATCATCGAAACTGATGAAAGGAAGGATATTCAATCCGGTTACATTCTTGATGGAATATTTGTGTCTGATACGTTCGGCCAATGCCTGATTGCCACGGATTTCATCACGTAACTCACAGATTCGACGAAGGAAGTCTGGATGAGACGCTTCGAAAATAGCTCGACTAATAGGATCACCGGTATCCAAAACTGTTCCGTCCATCAGTACGATACGTGCAGACAACATCACCTTATCACTATTGGCATGAGTACCACAATTCATACCGGAAGCATTGTTCATCACAATACCACCCACCATGGCACTCTTAACACTGGCCGGATCGGGAGCAAACTTACGACCGAATGGAGCCAACAATTCATTTACCCGTTGCCCAACAATCCCCGGCTGAAGAGTAATCTGCTCATGGTCATCCGAAATGCTGTATTTTTCCCAATTCTTTCCAGCAACAATCAGTATGGAGTCACTAATGGCTTGTCCTGACAAACTCGTTCCAGCCGCTCTGAAAGTGACAGGCAAGCCATATTGATCTGCCAATTTCAGCAAACGTGAAACTTCCTCTTCGTCCATGGAACGAATGATAATCTGCGGAATCAGACGATAAAAACCTGCATCTGTTCCCCATGCTAACCGACGGAGTTCATCGGTGTAAATCCTTTCCTTTGGGATGAAATCATAAGCATCTTTCAGGAAAGCCATATAGTTACTCTCTTTCATTACTTATACAAATAATATTTTTTCGACAATTTACGGAAATCTTCTACGTCCTTGTACCAATAGTCACGAACGTCTTCCCAACGATTAGTCTTAGTAAACTGCTCACGAATAAATTTGGATCCACAAACTAAATCGAACATTCTGAAGCGTTTTTCATCAGCATGGTCAAATACGGTTCTATCCGGATAAAGGGCAGCAATTTCCTGCATAACCAGGAACTGGATATCACTTAACGGAGCCTTTTGTACATCCATAATATGAACTTGTACACCTTGTAACAATTCACCCTTGCCTACACTATAGAAAGGCTTCAGGTACATCGGACGGAATACGATACCCGGTACATTCAAGTCGTTCAAATTATTAGCTAATTTTTCAGCTTCTACCCATGGAGCAGCAAACATCTGGAAAGGAATGGTATAGCCTACGCCAATAGACATATAGCCTAATTCTCCCAAAATACCGCTGACTGGATAGAAGAATGAAGAATGAGTATGAGGAATATGTGGAGAAGAAGGAACCCATTCCAAACCAGTTTGCACATAATCCATCTTACGCTTCCAGCCTTTCATCTTCACCACGTGAAGCTTGCATTGCTTTCCATCCTTCAACATTTTTTCTGCATTGAGCATCAATGCCAACTCACCACAGGTCAAACCATAAACATAAGGAATCTTGAATTGGCTGACAAAAGAGATACAATCGTCTTCTGCCAAATTACCTTCAATCTTCAAACCGCCCAATGGATTCGGACGGTCCAAAACAATCAGTTCCTTACCATTTTCAGCAGCAGCTTCCATAGCCAATCCCATGGTACTGATGTAAGTAAAGGAACGGCAACCATTGTCTTGAATGTCGTATACCAATACATCCACATCCTTCAACATTTCAGGAGTAGCTTTTCTGGTTTTACCGTACAATGAATAAACTGGTAATCCTGTAGATGCATCGGTAATATCGGTAACATGGTCACCTGCATGTACATCACCGCGAACTCCATGTTCTGGACCATAAAGGGCTACCAAGTTCACATTAGGAGCTTCATGAAGAATATCTACAGTTGATTTCATCTGATTGTCCACCCCTGTTGGATTAGTAATCAGACCTACTCGCTTTCCTTCCAGACATTTGAAGTTCTGTTCTTTCAGCACTTCAATACCTGTTTTTATTTTAATTTTTTGTGCTTGCGCTGCACCACATAGGATGCAGAGCAAGCTAATCATAAAAAGTTTCTTCATATAATTTTTTATTTCATTCCATAATGAGGATCAATCTTCTTGTCTGCAAAGAAAGTCACAATCAGTGTTGCAATACAGCAACCCATTACCATCCAGAAGAAGTTTACATAACCGATTGCTTCTTGAATGTAACCAGCTACCATACCTGGAAGCAACATACTTAAAGCCATGAAAGCCGTACAGATGGCATAGTGTGAAGTCTTGAATTCACCTTCAGAGAAGTGCATCATGTAAAGCATATAAGCAGTAAAGCCGAATCCGTAACCGAATTGTTCGATGGCAATAGCTGTTGAGATAACAATCAAATTAGTAGGTAAATCAATAGCGAGGTAAACGAAAGTCAAACATGGCAATGTCATACATGCGGCCATTACCCAAAGTGATCTCTTCAAACCTTGGCGAGAAGCAAAAATACCTCCCAAAATACCACCGATAGTCAAGAAAATTACCCCGATAGTACCATATACAATACCTACTTCGGCTGTAGAAAGACCTAGACCACCCATATCTTTGGAAGCAACCAAAAATGGCATACAGAGTTTCAATAAGAATGCTTCCGGCAAGCGGTAAAGTAACATGAACGCAATGGCTAACACTACACCCGGCTTCTTGAAATAAGTAGCAAATGTACGACCGAATTCACGGAAGATAGCTCTAGCACTTGCTTTTTCAGCGCCCAATACGGAATGGTCACTATCCGGACGTGGAATAAAGAAGGTGTGATAAAGTGTAGCTGCACTAAATATGATGGCAGTTACCAACATGGTGATTCTCCAAGAGAATGGAATGTCTTGAGAACTCAATTCGATAGCACCGGCGATAGCAACCAATACACCTTGACCGAAGATCGATGCCAAACGGTAGAATGTACTACGGATACCAACAAATTCTGCCTGCTTGTTCTGTGGAAGAGCGAGCATATAGAAACCATCAGCAGCAATGTCGTGTGTAGCTGAAGCAAAAGCGGTGATAGTAAACAATAACAAAGTTATAGTAAACATGCTGATTGGTGTACTTTGGCTAGCCATCATTTCTTCCGTAGGAGTCGGAATTGTCATAGTCAACAAAATAAAGGCGATAGACATCAATATCTGCATGCTGATGGTCCACCAACGTTTGGTCTTGATGATATCGACAAACGGACTCCAGAATGGCTTGAACGACCATGGAAGGTATAACAAACTGGTAAACAAAGCCATTTCTCCATTAGGTACACCCATCTTGGTAAACATCATCACAGAGATGTTGTTAACGATGAAATAGGGAATGCCTTGAGCAAAGTATAAAGTTGGAATCCAAAACCAAGGGGATCTTGTTTTAAGCATAATAGTAGATTTAGTAATTCAATGATTTATTCGTATAATTTTTCAATAGTTGCATCAATGAAATAATGCTGGAGAATTTCATTGTATGGGTAACCTTGTTCGCCCATTACAGCTGCACCAATCTGGCAAAGACCTACTCCGTGTCCCCAACCGGCACCGGTAATGATAAATTTTCCAGGAATACCTTCAGCGGAAATTTCTTCCTTATCCACTACAAAAGCAGAACTATACAGATGCGATGGAGAAAGGGTACGGCGAATTTCCAACTCTTTTCCGATGGTCAATGTCTTTTTGGTTCCTACGATTTTTAATTTCCAAAGACGACCACTGGTACCGCGAGCAATAGGAACTAAATCAATGATTTGTCCATAATCGATACCCGAACGTTTCAGAATGAGAGCTGAGAGCTCGTCCTGTGTATATTCCACTTTCCAACGATAGAAATCGGTGGTTTCCTGATCGTAATTATTGAGAACTTGTGATAAAATTTTCTTATCAGTCGTATGACAATAGGATTCAGGGTAGGAACGAATCCACAACTCTGCTTCTGGTTCTAGGGTCAAGTCTGGAATGTTAGTATGCGCTTTATGGTCACGGAGTTTGGAAAGGTATGGATATTTCACATCTTCCCAGCAGTATTGGAATTCTTCGAATACACCACCGCAACATTTTGAAAAGCGTGTATCACAAATCTTGCCGTCGTACATCATCACTTGACCACGTGTCGCAGCAATAGCTTGTCGAACGATATCTGTTGAAGCGCGGGTAATACCTTGGTAGCGTTGGCAGTGGTCGTCTGCACATACATCGAAACGGGTGTGGTCTTCACGATCGTACCAACGAATCAATTCGTCTTCTGTTTGGGTAAAGGTAGAATATTCCGTTTTGGTTTCAGTGATTTCCTTGTTCTTCTGAATCTGTGCCAATAACCAACCACGCGAAATGACTGCATGTGCTTTGAGCAATTCCAACGAAGCTGTAGCGCTCATTTCTGAGGAGATGACACTAGTCAGGTAATCTTCTACGTTAATTACATTGATACCGGTTAGTTTTCCATCTTCTACAATGATTTTCAATGCTCCTATAAAACGTTGGTTTTCTTTTCTTTCCCAATGGAAATTGATACCGATGGTTACATCCTGTAATTCAAATGCATCGGTTGATTCGTTTATTGGTTCAAAAATCAGTTCATCATACAATTCACCGTTCCAAAGGACTTTTCCTTCACTATATGTTACGACTTGTTTGCCAGTAACTTCTTTTTCACCGAAAAGATAAGGATTCAAAAGTATGAATTCTATCTGCGGTTCGAACATGATACCGACATGTACTTTAGGCTCTTTCATGGTAGTGCTTTCGTTAAATTTGTTCTTGAATGCGTTTCCGTATTTGTTCAAAATCGGTAGCATTAACACATACTTCACTCAAAATCTGAGCAATATCCTCGGTAGAAATCTTCAAGAAATCCTTTTCAACCGGAGTAATGAATACACCTCCCAAATCGACGGATGCAGGACTGCTTAGAAGATTGGCTTCACCTTCGGCTGTATAACAAGCCGGACGATGCTTTTCACGTGGAAATACAAATACGATCCATTTCTCGTCTTCGTAAAGGGCGAGGATATTCATCATCGGTTCTTCTTCTCCTGGTTTTACTTCCAAGGAACGGTAGATGATGTCGAAAAGACGTACAGCATCTGCTTTATCAGTTGATTCTATAACCAGTGTAGCACGGGGAGCATCGTTTAAATACCACAAAATCGCTTTTTGATATTCTGCAACTTTACCTGCAATTTGGTTACGCCAATCTTTCTCTATAGGCAAGAATCCCTTGTTACCTCCTTGGAAATGGGCATGGTCAGGAGCTGAAGCACCACATTTAGGTCCGTTGTAGAAGATAACATAGTCTGTTAAAGCTTGAGCCAAGTCTAACATGTCTTCCATGCGAGAAGCAATTCGTTGATCTACATGTGCTTGTTCCGGTATGGTCAAGTGGCGCGGAAAAATGGGGAACGGATTGACTAAGATGTTATAATGTTCCTTGAAAGCTATTCCCTTCTGTACCGCAGGGAGATTGGCCGGACATAAGAAACATTTGCGTTCCTGTATGGTCTTGGCATCGACTTTAGCTCCGGAAGATACAATACGTGCCGGATTGAACTGTACCTTATACTGCACACCATTTACATTAAGCTCTTTTACTTTTACGGTAGAAAGGGCTTCGTAGTTATTCCGAGCAGTTTCCCAGGAAGTCAACTGCTCGGTGATAAGATTTTGTATAGTTTGATTCATAAACTTATTTCTTCTTGTTCAATGCAATACGTGCCTGCAATTCCCATGTACGGATACGGTCCTTATACAAGTTGTGTCCGTTCATCTTTACGATATCCAAAGAAGCATCCGAGTTATCATCCCAACGACGGCAGAGATATACCACATCGTATACACGACCAATTTGATACTGACGAGAGAAGTTCAATCCCAATGCATAGTCTTCACCATAGCTGGTGTTAGGAACCTTCACTTCACGCAATACCGGAGTATAGAACGCACGTGGAGCACCCAAACCGTTGATACGGAGTGCATTGTTGCGGCCATTGTCCGGAGTCCATTCCTTATGGTCAATGATACCTGGAGCAATCATGTTCATGTTGAAGTCGGTCATCATGTATGTACCTACTACCATTGCACAGTTCTGTTCGTAGAATGCCTTCACCATGGTAGTTAGTGTATTTTCATCCTTATATACGTCATCGCTATCCAATTGTACAGCAAACTTACCGCACTTAGGATGGTGTACACCCATGTTCCAGCAACCACCGATACCCAAGTCCTTACGTTCTGGGATGATATGGATCAAACGTTCGTCATCCTTGAATTCATCGATAGCTTCAGTTGTACCATCAGTAGAGTGGTTATTGATAACGATAAGGTTGAATTTGAAATCAGTTTTTTGGCTCAATACAGACTTGATAGCATCGCGAATGGTGCGGATACGGTTACGAACTGGAATAATAACCGATGCTTCGTATTCGAAGTTACCTGCAGAAAATTCGATTTCCTTGAACTTTGGTTCCAAGTAACCACCAATTTCCTTCAAGTGTTCAGTACATGCCTGTTCCATTTCAATCTGGCGATTGCGGTTTCTTGGGTCTACATAGTCGAAAATCTTTTCACCACTCTTGCGAGTATCGTTTTCTACTTCGCTATACAAATATTCATTGATGTGCATCAAATCAGCCTTTTGGCTCAACTTCAAACGCAAGTCGTACAAACCAGCAAAGGTGTATTCAGCCTTCATGCGGCCTGCTGCTTCCTTCAACATTTCAGTATTGAACAACAATACAGATCCGAAGTTAAAGTCATCTCTCAACGAACCGAACTGATAATCAATAACAGGAGCATTTGTTTGTTTGCCATCTGTAATTTGATAGTGGTCTGCATATACCATACCTGCAGCAGAGTCATCTGCCAAATGAATCATACGTTCGAGTGCGAACATACCCAATTCAAGAGTTGTTTCCTTTGTATAAAGCAAAGTGTATTCACCGCTTGCGTTCTGAGCGACAGCCTGCATAGCTTTGCTGCTGAACGGATTTTCTACAACAATGTTTTGGCAACCTTCCAATGCTTCCAATTCTGCATTAGTAGTCATTAAATAAATATCCTTCACTAGGCCTGTAGCCTGCAATCCTTGGATTGTCTTTTCTACTTGTTCTTTACCTGCGTAAGGTACAAAGCAACTAATCTTTTTCATATCCGTATCAATTTAAAGTTTTATAATTATTTATTTCATTTTCAAGAGTCCCACTTCTCCACTGGTAGCTGTAAACAAAACTTCTTTACCGCTCAATGGAACTACAGTGCTTATCAAAGAATTACCAATTTTATGTTTCCATAAAACTTTTCCTGTTTTGGCTTCTAAAGCAAAGATAAGTCCTTCCTTAGTACTTCCATATACCACACCCCCCTTTTCCTGTGGCATGGATGGGGCATGTTCATAGCCGAAACCTACATTGGAAGACCATATTTTTTGAGGTGTATTTCCTTGAGTTGCGTAGCAGACTATGCTGTCATTCATGGTCTTGCTATAAATACGTTCTCCGTCTTCAGATAGCCCCACTGTTTCACGAACTTTGGATTCGAAGGTACGCCAAATGGTATTTCCAGTCTGTAAATCTACAGCAGTCAATGCCCGCTGTGGATCAGCGATGAAGACCTTACCATTTGCTGCTACGGGCCAAACAGCGGCAGGGGAGTAGTGCATTCGGGTCAGACCTCCTGTCCATTTCCAGCATTCCTTACCGTTGTTCTTATCCAATGCGTAAAGGGTATTATCCCATGCACTGAAAATAACTTTGTTTTCAGTAATCAATGGTTTAGTTTCAATGTACCCTTTTACACCGGTGTATTCCCAAACGACTTTACCCGAATGAATATTTATCGCGCGGAAAGTATTATCACTAGATCCTACGTAAGCTACCCCTTTCTCTATGCTGACAGCTCCAAGTACTGGTTCTGTAGCTTCTACCTTCCACAATAAACTACCATCTGTTGCATTGAGTCCATAGATAGAGCGGTCTGCAGAACCGAATACAACGACTCCTTCGCTTGCAGCCGGTGTACCTACGATTCGATTTTGGGATTCAAAACTCCAAAGTTTCTTTCCTTTTTTCAACGAGTAGGCTGTCAGCTGTCCCATATCATCACCAACAAATACCTTGTCTTTGTTTACTGCTGGCGAGCAATAAATGCCTACTCCAGTTTGTACCACCCATTGTTCCTTTACATTTGCATATTCTTTGTTGCAAGAAAAGTCAGGATACTTTTCTGCTTTACCGTGGTGGTCATAATAAGATTCATGCAATGAGAAGGAAGCCCATTGCTTCTTTTCTTCTCCTATTCGTTGGCTATATTCAAGAATAGAATCGTTAGTTACTTCGTAGATA
>JAFYPV010000087.1 GCA_017559935.1 Bacteroides sp.
ATTCGTTGATTAGATAATATCTTCTAAACTTTCATTATGAGAAAAAGAGAAGTTTCAGCTCTAGATTAGAATGTATGTTGAAATATAGGTATACGACATTCCGGACATATGCGGGTGCATACATCTTTCAAAAGGGGAAATAAGTTTAAATGAGGTTAGTCATTTCTTCCGTATTCAGTTTCCGGTTCATTCAAAACCGTAGGATTAGATTCATCCACCCAAAAAGGAATTTGAAGGAATTCAGTTGGGCTATAAACGGGTATTGTTGAATTTTTGAAATCTTTCGGATTTCGAGTAATTATATAATCAGCGGCATATGGTAATGAAGAATGATATTGAACTGCATCTTCAAAATCATTCCAACCACAATCCATTGCTTGCTTAATAGTTGTTTCGTTTAATTGTGTAATGGTTGTAAATGAAGCAATCTTTTTTAAACTCTCAATGATGCTTTGTGTATCTAAATGATATTTTCTGGCAATGTAAACTGTATTGATATAGGATAAAGCCGATATACCGATGTTAACTTTACCCAAATAAGCCATAGCGAAAAGATTCTTTGCGTCTGTAACAAATGGTTCACGATTGCAAACCAAATCGACTAATATATTGGTGTCGAGGAAAAGGCGCTTCATGTTTATACGTACTTCTCATTAATTAGGGCATCAATCCCATTTTCATTAGCTGGTACAGGATGACCGCCTTTTACTGAAAGGCTATCTACGAAAGTGAGTGCTTCTTCTAAACTTTTACGATGTATCACTCTTTTATCGGCTAAAGATTCGGACAAACGAGTTATTAATGCTCTTTTTACGCTTTCAGTCTGTTGGCTGAGGATGGTCCAAAGTGCATCAATAGTTGATGATTCGCTAGGGTAATGTATTCTTGTTGCCATAATAGTCTCACTTCTAAGTGCGCTACGCCGTTACCTGTTACATTCACGCAACTCTCTAACATTCAGGTAGTAGCATCGAAAACAGGTAAAACGTATGTATTTTATGTTACAAAATTATGAATAACTTTGAAATAAACCAATGATTTGGAGAATAATTTGTAGGTTATCTTTAATTTTGTGCGTTACGGCTCAATGAATAAATATTGTTAAAATATGAGAGAGATTACCGTTAAGAAGCTTCATAACCGACTGGATTGTTTGAGAGTGTTTTATTATGTCATTGATTACCAGAATTTGTGTGGAAAATATAAACCGTCCCGAATGGAGATGAAGTATATCCGACTGATTTTGTTGGAATTGCAGGAGATGGGGTTTACGTATGATTGGTATTGTTTGTGCCGGGACTGGGCGAATGATGAGCGGAACGGGCATACGCTGCATACTGCGAAAGAGTGGAGGAGGGCTACCCGGCGTTTGCAAAGGAAATGGCACCTGGAAACCCTGCGTTCCGAACATTTGGATTTGCTGAAAAATAGGGCAAAGAGTTGATATATAGGGAAGTAGATTGTTAACGAATAGGGGATATTGTTTGCTGTTTGGAGCTGTTTGTATGGTCGAAGATTTTGGCATACTTTCGTTGCGAAATCTTTAATTTTATACATAATGGAAACAAAATCGAACATCAAAGGAATATGCTCCTTTTATGAAAATGTGTGGGCCAGTCAAAACACGTTGATGACGCTGGCCGAGTTTGTAACTGCCATCCGGAGCAATCGGTGGAAACAGCCGGTAGAGGCGTATCGCCGGATGATGGCGGAAGGGCGGAAGGCAGAGGCGGAGAAGATCAAACGGGGGATGCCGGGATTGATTGTAGCGGGTGTCTGCGAGGGTGGTCATTCCAAAGCGAACTTCTGTTGGTTCAGTGGTTATCTCATGATTGACATCGATGATTGTAACCTGTCTGTTCGGGAGGTGCTGGAGAAATTGGAACGGTTTCCGTGGTGCCGAGCGGTGTGGGTGAGCATCTCGGGTAAGGGAGTCAAGATCGTTGTACGGGTGGATGCTACTTCCCAGGAAGAATATGAGGGGTTGGCTTATCCCATCGTGGCTCGATACATTAGTCGAGTATTGGGTGTGCCGGTGGATATGCAGTGCAAGGACTTGAGCCGCACTTGTTATGCTTCTTATGATCCGGAGGCTTTTTGGAATGTGGAGTGTGAAGTCTTTCCTTGGCGTGAGGAAGCGGAGGCTTTCCGTCAAGAAATGGATGCTTCCAAGTCTCCGGTAAAGACTGTAGATTCGTCGGAAGGTGAATTGGTATCCAGTGGATTGGTGGCTGCTTTTCTTGACCGCTTTCTTCGCTATTTCCCGTATGTACCTCATCATCGGCATCAGTTTCAGCTTTCGTTGGGAAGGAGTGCACGAGCGGCTGGTATGAATGAGTTGGAACTGGAACAGCTCATCCGGTTGGTCGTTTCCAAGTTCTCCATGCCGGATTGCGATGAACCTGAAATCCGGCGGAATCTGACTGATGCTTACCGTTATACGCATGAAAATGCTTTTTCGGAATCCGACGGAAGTGGGGCCAGGGGTCACAAGGGTCACTTGGTGCGCCTGAGCGACCCTCTTTCGAGGGAGGAGGATGAAGAAGAGGTGCGGGAAACGAATCGCGAAGTCCGGATGTCTGCTCCTTGTTTCCCGGATTGGATTTTCGAGCATTTGCCTGCTTTGCTTTGTCGTGGCTTGGAGGTGGCGAAAGGGAACCGGCAGCGTGATATGTTGCTGATGAGTATGCTTACGAACTTGAGTGCCTGTCTGCCTAAGGTGCGGATGCTGTATGATGATATGCCCATCTATCCGCATCTCTTTTTCTCGACCATCGCTTCGTCGGCCAGTGGGAAGGGGATCATGGCACTGGCAGCCAAGTTGCCGTTGCAGATACAACGGATGCTGGAGGAAGCATCGGCGCAGCAGGAGAAGGAGCAAGAGGAGGCTTTGTTTCTCTGGGAGGTGGAGCGACAAAGGGCGCGTAAGTCGGGACGGAAACCTGATATGAAGCTCCGTCCTAAGCCCTGGAATCCGGAAACGCTGATGATTCCGGCGGATATCTCCCGTACTCGCTTGGTTCAGCTGATGAGTACCAGCCCGTTGGGTTTGTTGATCAATATCAGTGAGATGGATACGCTACGGGTGGCTGTACATACGGATTATGGACGTTTTGATGATTTGATGCGGGCTTGTTTCCATCACGAGATGTTTGGTACCAGCTACAAAAGTGACGGAAAGGATTACAAGGTGCTGGAACCGAAGCTGGCTTTTTGTGCATCCGGTACTCCCAACCAGTTCTATAAGATTTGTCCGTCCATGGAGAACGGTTCCTATAGCCGGTATCTCATCTACATGGGTGATCAGGATGTAGCGTTCCGTTCTATGGCTCCCGGTGGGGAACGGTACGACAAGGCGCAGGTGTTTTATCGTTTGGGAGAAGAGGTGTTGGATATGTATCGTTTCCTGAAGGCGCATCCCACGGATGTGGTGTTTACTCCTGACCAGTGGGACTGGCATCAGTCTTTTTTCGACAGTTCGTTGAAGGGGGTAAAGATGGAAGAGGCAGAGGGACCCGTTTCGGTGGTGCTTCGGCATGGGTTGAGTGCTGCACGCTTGGCGATGATTCTGACGGTCATGCGTAAGTATGAAGCCCGGTGGGAGTATTACGAGATGAAATGTAGTGACGAGGATTTCGGATTGGCGATGGCCATGATTGAAGTGTTGCTCAGGCATAGCTTGATGTTTTCCACGAGCTTGAAGAAGGTGGAGAACTGCAAGCAGGGACTGATGAGGGATTATTTCAAGGTGCGGAAAGCGTTGGAGAAACTCAAGCCTGAGTTTGGTTACCGGGAGCTGATGGAGGCTCTGCAGACTGAAGGCTTTTCCGAGTCGGGAGCTAAGCGTTGCAGGAGGCGTTTGTTGGCGTTGGAAATCATTGAACAACAGGAGGATATCTATCGGTTTATGAACAGACAATGGAGGGGTGTTCTGAAGAACTTAGGGTCTAAAAAGGGCACCAAGTGACCCTAGTGACCCCTGAACCTAAAGACCGTTATCTTTTTTAAAAAGATGGCGGTCTTTTTGGAAAAGATGGCGGTCTTTAGCCTTAGGGTTCTCCCAGGTATTTCACGATAATTCCTACTTCTTGTTTCAGGAAGCTGTGACGATATTTGTTATAGCCCAGGGCGGTGAGTTCGGCCATGAGCGATTCGTTCCGTTTCATCCAGCGATAGAGGGTCTGGAGGGCGGCTGCGCTTTCGCTGTGTGGGCTGTAAAGTTGTGCCAAATCGGCTTTGGTATAGGATTGAAGCTTGAATGTTTCCATCGTCTGATTTATGTTTGTTGGAGATTGTTTTCTGATACAAATATACTGAAAATCAGCTTCTTTTCCTAATTGAAATGCCATTGATTCCCGACAATTCTCGACATTTCCCGATAATTCTCGTTTATAGTCTTCATTGCTCGACATCATCGGTTGCAGTGGTTGTATCTTTGTACTGTAATCGATTACGGAACACTATTTATTCACATTTAAAACACAATTTAATTATGGCAAGATCTGTAACTTATTCTGTCGTTCCCCGTTATAATCCGAGTGAAAAGAATACTCCTCCCAAGTATTATGCGCAGGCGCAAGCTAGCGGCGATGTGGATTTGCGCGAGATGTCGGAACGCATTCAGCAAAGCTGTACCGTGACCAAAGCGGATGTTTATGCGGTATTGGTGGCTATGGAAGATGTGATTATTGATGCCTTGAAGTCGGGTGAAATTATCCGCTTAGGCGATTTGGGTACACTTCAGATTGGCTTGAGTGGCAAGGGATCCATCACCGAAGAGGAATATGAGACTTCGCTGATCAAGAAGGCACGTATCAACTTCCGTCCGGGGATGGCTTTGGCTGGCATGCTTACTTCGTTGACGTACACCCGAGTAGCCAAAAAGCCGGTACCGGTGAAGGAAGAAGAGGAGAGCGGTGAATTAATGGAAGAATAAAATCCTGAAGAAAGATGAATAACACATTACAAGAACATGACAAAAAGAAGAATGTATGGGAACTGGTATTGAAAATCATCATTGCCGTAGCATCGGCGGTGGCGGGAGCGCTGGGGGTAACAGCGTGTGTGGGGTGAGTCGACCGATTCGTTTGATTGTGGTGCATTGCACTGCTACTCGGGTGGATGTGGATTTTACCCAAAAGGATTTGCTTCGCTGTCATCGGGCCCGTGGCATGACGATGATAGGTTATCATTTCTACATCCGGAAGGACGGTTTCATCTGGAGTACTCGTCCGCTGGAGCGGGTAGGGGCTCATGCCCGTGGATACAATGAGGAAAGCATTGGGATTGCTTATGAAGGCGGATTGGATAGGAATGGTTTGCCGGCGGATACCCGAACGGAAAGACAAAAGTTCTCGATGCGGGCTTTGATCCGTACCTTAAAGAAGGATTTCTCCATCACGCGCGTTTGTGGGCATCGGGACTTGAGTCCCGACGCCAATGGCAATGGGGTGATTGATGCTTCGGAGTGGTTGAAGCAGTGTCCTTGCTTTGATGTGGCTGCCGATGAGTGGTGCAGCTAGTCTCTGCGGAAAATGTCCCGTGTATATACTTTCTCCTGCACATCGTCCAAGTTGCTGTCGTAGCGGTTGGCGATGATGGCTTTGGAGAGCTGTTTGAAGGTCGAAAGGTCGTTCACTACTTTACTGCCGAAGAAGAGGCTTCCGTCCTCTAAGGTTGGTTCGTAAATGATAACGGTGGCACCTTTCGCCTTGATGCGTTTCATCACTCCCTGAATGGAACTCTGACGGAAATTGTCACTTCCCGTTTTCATGGTGAGTCGGTAGACTCCAATGGTTGTGGGTTGTGGATGTTCGGATGCGAATTTGGAATTGTACTGGTTGTTGTCGGTATAATCGTACCAACCAGCCAGTTTCAATACTTGGTTGGCAATGAAGTCTTTGCGGGTGCGGTTGCTCTCTACGATGGCACTCATCATGTTCTGTGGCACTTGTTCGTAGTTGGCGAGCAGTTGCTTGGTGTCTTTCGGTAGACAATAGCCGCCATATCCGAAGCTTGGGTTGTTGTAGTGGCTACCGATGCGAGGATCCAGTCCGACACCCTGGATGATGTCGATGGTGCTCAATCCTTTCATTTCGGCATAGGTGTCGAGCTCATTGAAATAGCTGACGCGCAAGGCCAGGTAAGTGTTGGCGAATAGCTTTACAGCTTCGGCTTCGGTCAATCCCATGAACAGCACGTCTACTTCTTCTTTCAAAGCTCCTTCCTGCAACAGGGCGGCAAAGGTACGGGCTGCTTCGTCCAAACGGGAATCGCCTTCCGGACGGCCTACAATGATACGGCTAGGGTAGAGGTTGTCATACAAAGCTCGGCTTTCGCGGAGGAATTCCGGTGAGAACAGGATGTTGTTGCTGCCGGTCTTTTGGCGGATGGATTCGGTATAACCCACTGGAATGGTACTCTTGATGACCATGATGGCATTGGGATTGCATTCCATGACCTTGGCAATCACTGCTTCTACAGCCGAAGTGTCGAAAAAGTTTTTCACAGGGTTGTAGTTGGTCGGTGCGGCAATGACCACAAAGTCGGCGTCCCGATAAGCTTCTTCGGCATCGAGGGTGGCACGGAGATTCAGTGGCTTGGTGGCCAAATATTCTTCGATTTCGCGGTCTACGATGGGCGACTGCTTTCGATTAATCATTTCCACTTTTTCAGGGATGATATCTACAGCCACTACCGGATGGTGCTGGCTCAAAAGGGTGGCGATACTCAAACCGACGTAACCGGTTCCTGCTACAGCTATTTTCATTTTCTTTGGTTTCTTGGTTAGAATTTCATGCAAAATTAGGTATTGTCCACCATATAAACCAATTATTTCTCGCTTTTTTTAGGAAGGGATTCGACATATCCTACCGGCATGTCCACTCCGGCACATCCCAACAAATCCAGACGTACCACAACTTTGGATTTTCCTTCTACTTCTATGAGTTCGCCTTCCAAGCCTGTAAGTGGTCCTTTGATTACCTTGACGGTCTGGCCGGGTTCCAATGGGGTGACGAACATTTCGATGGTTTCATCGGAATAGTCTACCATGAACATGAACTGTTCCATCTGTCGGTCGGGAATGACGGCTGGTACATGTTCTCCACGTAGAACCATATAATGGCTGATCGCTGGAAGGGTCAAGGCGTCCATGCGTTCCTTGGGGGTAGCATGGATAAATATCATCTGGGGAATGAGTACCCGCATTATCTTTTTCTTCCGTTGTGACCATTGGTGGATTTCTTCCCGGACGGGGACAAAACTTTCGATACCCATGGTTGCCAGGTTCTCGGCTGTCTTCCGTTCGTGGAACAGGCGCACATAAGCCACATACCATTTACGCTGCGGAGCTGTTGTAGCTGGATTAGTAGGCATTCTTTTCTCCGATAATAACGTTGGCAAATGTCTTGTAGATAATGTGCAAGTCCAATAGGAATGACCAATGTTCCATGTACCAGATGTCGGCGTTCACACGGCCTTCCATCTCATGCAGTTCCTTGGTCTCGCCTCGGAAACCGGTTACTTGTGCCCATCCGGTGATGCCCGGTTTTACGCAATGGCGTACCATGTATTGGTCGATCAACTGAGAATATTCTTCGGTATGTTTCAACATGTGGGGGCGAGGACCTACCAGTGACATGTCTCCTAAAAAGACATTAATCAGCTGAGGAAGTTCGTCGATGTTGGTCTTTCGCATGAAATCGCCGAACTTGGTCTTGCGAGGGTCGTTCTTGGTTGCTTGAATCTTGTCGGCATCCTTGTTGACCTTCATGCTGCGGAATTTGAAGCACCAGAATTCTTCTCCGTTGATACCGTTACGCTTTTGTTTGAAGAAGATGGGACCCGGAGAGGTAATTTTGATGATACCACCTACGATGAGGTAGATGAAAGGGAACACGGTAAAGAGGAAAGCTCCGGATACAATTAAGTCAAATGCCCGTTTGATGACGCGGTTGTCCAAGTCGCTTAACGGGGTTGTGTGAAGACTGAGCACGGGTACGTTTCCTACGTTTTCCAGCCACATGCGGCGGCTGAGATATTCGCGTATATGTGGTACGTGGTAGAAATTGGCGAAATTTTGTTCGCACCAATAGATGATTTGAAGGATCAGTTCCTTTTCCTGTGAAGGAAGGTTGGAGTATACCTGATGTACTTGGTTGTTTTCTAAGTATGCTAACACATCCTTGGGAGATCCCAAATAAGGAACATGCTCGGAAAGTTTGGCATTGGGAGCATTGTCAAAATAGCCCAAGATGTGGTATCCGGATCCGGGTTCAGACATTTCACGGGAAAGTTCCTGGATACTTTTTGAGCTGCCCAAATAGATACAGTTCCGATAATTCCGTCCTTTGGTACGGAGCATACGAAGCACTTTGAAGCAACTGATGCGCCAAATGATCAATGCGATGAAATTCAGGAAGTGGAATAAGATGAGAAAGCGGGTGGAAATCGCTTCGTAACCGGCCATGGCAATGAAAGCCACGGAGATGACCATGAATTTCAAGCAGTTGATGGACACTTTCCGGATAATCTGGAATTTTCGGGTCTTCCGATGGTGAAGTACGACACCGTTGTAATACGTACTCAAGACATAGCAAAGGGTGTTGAATATCGCCATTTCACTATAGTCACCGTTAAAGACCGAGCCAACTCCAAAATGGGGCCAATAGAAATAAAGGCCGGCAAATAACATATTCATGATGATTAAATCACCAAGAATAACTAAAAACACCAGTAAACTGGATGTTTCTTTCTTTGTTTGAGACATGTTTGTTAAAAATACTAGGTTACAAAGGCAAAATTAAAGGGTATTTTTGAAAAAAACAATAAAACAAAGAAAAGTTTTTATAAAAAGGAAGAAGCTCCTTAAAAAGGAGCTTCTTGGATAAATTTCATTTCTTGAGAGGTCCAAGGATGTTGGAATTGAATACTTTCAGCATGGAGATACATGCGGTCTGCCGATTGTCCGTAAAGGGGGTCGCCCAAGATGGGGCAATCCATGCCGTCCGGATGAGCGGAGTGTACCCGGAGTTGGTGGGTGCGTCCGGTTTCCGGATAATAGACGATGCGGGTACAGGCATGTTCTTTCCCTTCAATGAGGTGTGTGCATTCCTCCCTTATTTCGTAACGGGTAGTGGCATTCTTTCCATTTAAATGGTCGACGATTTGTAGCGGACAATTATCGTAGTCCGGACGCATAGGCAAGTGGATGCTTCCCTTGTTGCTTTTGTTGGTCGGGATACCTTCCAATAAGGCGATGTATCGTTTCTGGACTAGTCGTTTCTCGAATTGTTCCTGAATGAGGGCATGCGTTTGCTTGTCTTTGGCTACTACCAGCAAACCGGAAGTGTCCATGTCAAGTCGGTGGACCAATAAAAGACCGGATGCTTCGGGATATTGCTCTTCCAGCATGCTTTGAACGGAGGCTTGTCCGTTTTTACCCGGTACGGAGAGCATGCCAGCCGGTTTGTTGACCACCAAGAGGTGTTCATCCTCGTAAATGATAATCAGTTGGTTAGCATCGGTGTTGGTACAAAGAAGCGGATTGGGTTCCACCTTCAACCCTTGCAACATGAATGTAAGTACCGGTTCGCATTTGTGCTTGCACGCTGGATAGTATTGCCCGTGACGACGGATTTCTCCTTTGGGGGAATCTCCCCACCAGAATTCGGCCATGGCGATGGGTTTCAGTCCCTCTCTATAGGCATATTGCAGAAGTTTGGGAGCGGCACATTCGCCGGTTCCCGCAGGTGGTAACTGTTGGAAGGTTTGGTCGAAAATTTCGAACAGGTCCTTTTCCTCTCCCAGGGCATTGCGCATTCGGAATTGTTGGAAAATCCATTGTTGAAGGGCAGCCGAGCGTTTTTTTCGTTCCTCTTTCAGTGCGTCAATTTGGTCAATCCAAGGGGTGTATAGGTTGATTTGTTGCTGTATATAGTCTTTCCAGGAGTTTTTGATTCTTTTTAGTTTGGTCTTTTCGGCTTGGCTCTGTTTGATCAGGGCTTCCAGTTCTTCTTCGGTGAGTGTACCCGATTGGCGGAGTTCGTTCCGTTTTTGTTGCGCTTCTTTCATGGCCTGCTTTTGTTCCTGGATAGCGGCCTGAGCTTCAGCCTGAAGCTGTAGGGTTTTCTGAGCCAAGGATTGGGGGGAGTAGGAGCTTGCCTCCAATTCCTTCAATTGTCGGTTGATGGCTGATATTTGTTCTTCCTCTTCCTTGAAATAACCATCGGGGTTGAGTAAATCGTATACTGGAGGAACGAAATACGGATGTAGGTTGCTCCCTGCCAAGTTGCCAGAGAAGGCTGCTAGAAAACCAATCTTTCCCTGAGTATCCTTTACGACCAATACGCCGAACATTTTGCCCTGCTGTAATTCTTCGTGCCAGTCGGTACGGGATTGTAAGTAGGCTTGTACCTCTTCGGCAGCCAGCTTGCTTAAAGGGTGGGGGGTGTATCGGAATGGATAAGTAAATAAGGTTGGCAGGGCGATGTCGTGAATATCGTTTGGAAAGTAATGTATCATGGTTCTCTCGTCTTAAATGATCCAGCCGCAAAATTATAAAAACATTATTTTCTCCATCTATTATTTTGAGTAAAAACAACATTAAAATTCCAAAATATATTAATTTTGCACCGAAAAATAGCGATAAACTTCTTACAAAAAGAAAATCTTTCAGATGAGAAAAATCATTTTTACACTGTGGATGGCGTTATTTGCGCTATGTGTAAGTGGACAAGAGAAACAAAGTGTCAATCTTCAGATGGAAACCCGTTTTGACTATCAACGCGAATATCTGGATGGAGAGTCAATTGACCCTAATTCCGGATTCAAGGGAAAGTATTTAAACGTGATGTTGAATGGTACCATCGATGAACATTGGTCGTATTCTTACCGTCAACGATTGAACAAGATGCATGCAGATGCAAGTTTCTTTGATGCAACCGACTGGATTCACCTTACTTATAAACTGAATGAACAATGGTCGTTCAATGCCGGTAAGCAGGTTGTAGGTATCGGTGGTTATGAATATGACCGTGCACCGATCGACCTTTATTTCTGCTCTGAATATTGGAACAATATCCCTTGTTATCAGTTGGGTGTAAGTACCACTTATACCACTTTGAAGGGAAATGACAGCTTTGTGGCACAAATTTGTGAGAGTCCTTTCAATTTTAATAATGAAGATCTCTATGCGTATAACTTGTTGTGGTACGGTTCACATGGCTGGTATAACAGTATTTGGTCGGTGAACGCGCAGGAATTTGCTCCGGGGCAGTTCATCTATTACTTGGCTTTGGGTAATGAGTTCCGTTTCGGTAATGCCAAGTTGCAATTGGACTTCATGAACCGTGCGACTGATGATCATGCTTTCTTCCTTAAGGATTGTTCGGTAATGGGTGAACTTTCTTGTATGGTCGGTGAAAAGTGGAACGTATTCGGCAGAATGACATACGATGTAAACAAGACCAACAGTGTGGGTGACTTTTGTGTGTTGCCGGGAACAGAATTAACCCGTGTGGGTGCCGGATTGGAATATTATCCGTTGTCGAACGGCAATCGTAACATCCGTTTCCATCTTTATGGTTGTCACGCTATTGGAAAGAATGGTAATCCGAATGGAACCATGCTTCCGGATCAGACCTTTGTGGATTTGGGCGTGAAATTCAAAGTAGATGTTCTTTCGTTAACCAATAAAATCTTTAAATAATTATGGCAGAAAAGAAAAAGGGAATTGGGAAATACATTCCCGACGGTATCCCTTGCTTGATCATTGTATTCGGTTTGTTTGCATTCATCGGTATGCAGATGGGAGTGCCAAACATGTTGAATACCATCATGAAGACAGCACATGACTTGTTGCTGAACACTTGTTTCTACTTAATGGCAATCTGTGTGATTACCGGTGCTATCGGCAAGATTTTCGTAGAATTCAACGTGGTGAAGTTGTTGGAACGTTTGCTCCGTCCGTTGATGCGTCCGTTGTTCAATTTGCCGGGTGTGGCATCGTTGGGAGCGGTCATGACTTTCTTGTCGGACAATCCGGCTATTATCTCGTTGTCGAAAGACAAGCGCTTCAGTAGCTATTTCAAGAAGTACCAGTATATTTCGTTGACCAATTTCGGTACCGCTTTCGGTATGGGGTTGTTGGTTATCGTATTTATGGTAGGTCAGGGTTACTATGCTGAACCGTTCATCGGTCTGTTCGGTGCGTTCTGCGGTTGTATCGTTTCTACCCGTTTGATGCAGCGTTTTGTGGTGAAAGCTTATCCTACATTCTTGGAAGAGAATGCAGTGGAAGGCAATGCGCAGTTTGCAGATGAAGAAAAAGAGGTAGTGGAAGAAAAGTCGTTGTTTATTCGTACGTTGAATTCTTTGTTGGATGGTGGACAAACAGGGGTATATGTAGGTATGGCTATTATTCCGGGTGTGTTGATTATCTCTACCTTGGTGATGATTTTGACTTTCGGTACGGGTGCTGACGGTGTATATAATGGTGAAGCTTACGAAGGTATCGAGTTGTTGCCATTCTTGGCCGGTAAAATTAACTTTGTGTTTGAATGGTTGTTCGGCTTCCAGGATCCACATTTGATCGCATTCCCAATTACAGCTTTGGGTGCAGTTGGTGCTGCCTTGGGCTTGGTTCCTAGCTTTGTGGCTGAAGGTTGGGCTGATGGTAATTCAATTGCAGTATTTACTGCGATCGGTATGTGCTGGAGTGGTTACTTGAGTACTCACACTGCAATGCTTGACTCTTTGGGTTATCGTGAATTGACATCAAAAGCGATTTTGGCACACACTATTGGTGGTTTGGTAGCAGCGATTATTGCGCATTGGGTTTACTTGCTTTATAATTTGATTTAAGTATAAAGGGTTATTACATTAATTATATTAAGGTGTGCAAAAGTTCTTTTTTTTGCACACCTTTTTCTATTTTGTGCGATTCTTGCTTGTTTTTTTATGGTTGTTTCAAAAAAAACGTTTAAATTTGCAACGTTTTTCAATAATAGGCTATGCGTAGCCTTCTAATAGGATAAAAAGATGAAGAAAACCTTAGTAGATTTATTTGAAGAGTCGGTAAAAAATTACCCCAACAATACATTCTTGTTGGAAAAGACTGGCAAGAAGTTCGAACCTACTACTTACACACAAGTAAAGGAAAAAGTTTATCAATTGGGTGCTGGTCTTCAAGCTTTAGGCGTGAAGAAAGGTGATAACATGGCACTTTTGAGCGAAGGCCGTAACATGTGGGTCATCGGCGAATTGGCTATGTTCTATGCTGGTGCTGTCAATGTTCCTTTGTCAATCAAGCTGGAAGAAAGCAATGATTTGTTGTTCCGTTTGATTCATGGTGATGTGAAGTATGTAATGGTATCGGGTACTCAATTGAAGAAGGTACGTACAATCATCGACCAGTTGCCGGAAGTGAAGAAGGTAATTGTATTCGATGAACAGGAGCAATATGGAGAAAAGGAAATCGCCCTCAGTGAAGTACAGAAGATGGGTGATGAATTCTTGGCTTCACACTCACAGGAAGAATTTTTGAAGGTGGCAATGAGCATCCAGAATGATGATTATGCTACTATCACTTATACCAGCGGTACGACTGCTGACCCGAAGGGGGTTGTATTGACTCACCGCAATTATACATCAAACGTGGAACAAGCTTGTACGTTGGTGAATATCGACCAGACATGGCGTACGCTTATCATTTTGCCACTTGACCACTGTTTTGCTCACGTGGTAGGTTTCTACATCATGATGGCTAAGGGTGCTACTGCAGCTACTGTTCAGGTAGGCCGTACTCCGTTGGAATCGTTGAAGAACATTCCATTGAACATTCGCGAAGTGAAGCCTCACTTCATCTTGTCTGTACCGGCATTGGCCAAGACATTCAAGAAGAACATCGAACAGGGTATCCGTGCAAAGGGCGAAACTACTGTGAAGTTGTTCAACTTCGGTATGAAGGTTCGTCAGTTGTATTATGGTGACAGTAA
>JAFYPV010000088.1 GCA_017559935.1 Bacteroides sp.
GGTGCCGCGTGGGGCACGACTGGTGGCCGAGATGGAGAATGCGAGGTTCAAACCTTGTGTCATCAGGTTGTTGATGATGGTTGATTTTCCCGAACCCGATGGGGCAGTGAAGATGATAAGTTTTCCGGTTGCCATAGTATGATTATTACATTACGTTCAAAACTTGTTCCTTGATTTGTTCCAGTTCGTCCTTCATGCGCACCACGATGTTCTGCATTTCAGCATGATTCGACTTGCTTCCGGTGGTGTTGATTTCACGTCCCATTTCCTGAGCAATGAATCCGAGCTTCTTGCCTTGTCCTTGCCCGTTAGCCATGGTTTCGCGGAAATAAGCGAGGTGGTTGCTGAGGCGTTGCTTTTCTTCGTTGATGTCGAGTTTTTCGATGTAGTAGATTAATTCCTGTTCCAAACGGTTCTTGTCATAATCCACACTGATGGTCTTTTCAAGGGCAGCGGTAATTTTTTCGCGGATTTTGGTTACACGTTCCATTTCGTATGGCTCGATTTCCTTCATCAAGGCCTCGATGTTGTCCAGCTTTTCGTGGAATTTCTTTTCAAGGGCAGCACCTTCCTGAATGCGGAAGTTGGTGATTTGGGCAATGGCTTCGTCGATTCCTTGGCGAACCACGTTCCATTCTTCTTCGGTGAGTTCTTGGATGTCTACTTTGGTAAGCACGTCCGGCATGCGGAGCAAAGTGGCGAACAAGTCAGTAGGCATTGGGATGTTTGTTGTGGTGGTAATGTTCTTGATTTGTTCGTAATAATTATTCATCAATGCAGCATTGATTGGGGTTGCCATCTCGGCAGCTTCTTTTTCTATCCAAAGACTGAAATCGACTTTGCCTCGTTCAAGGGCTTTGGTGATTTGGGTACGAATTTCCATTTCCTTTTCGCGGTAAAGAGGAGCGATGCGGACGGACAAATCCATTGCTTTGCTATTGAGCGATTTTAACTCTACATGTATTTTCTTTTCTCCGAAGGTTACGGTTGCTTTGCCGTAGCCGGTCATTGATTGTATCATAATCTTTTAATGTTTTTTGCAAAAATAATGTTTTTTCTTTAAGCAAGAGGAATAATTAAAAGATATTTGCTAGTTTATAGAAAACGTTTTGGTCAGATGATAAAGAGTTTTGGTAAAAGGTCGAAGTGTTATAAATTCTGTATAATAAGGTGTAAAACAGATTAATTTACTATCTTTGCGAATCATTAAAAGAAAGAATAGCATTATGTCGTGTATTTTACATATAGAGACCTCTACAGAGGCTTGTTCGGTAGCTGTTAGCGAGGATGGCTGGAATGAGTTCAAAGTAGCCGATTTGCAGGGACCACAGCATGCCGTCCAATTGGGAGTGTTTGTGGATGAAGCTCTGTCGTTTGTTGATAGTCACGGGATGGTACTCGATGCGGTAGCAGTGAGTTGCGGACCGGGTTCTTATACAGGATTGCGTATTGGTGTTTCCATGGCTAAGGGGATTTGTTATGGTCGAAATTTGCCGTTGATTGCTCTTCCTACGCTTGAAGTGATGTGTGTACCTGTGCTTCTTCAACAAGAGTTGCCCGAAGATGCTTTACTTTGTCCGATGATTGATGCTCGTCGTATGGAAGTTTATGCAGCATTGTATGATCGTGCATTGAACGTGAAACGTGAAATTGCAGCCGACATAATTGATGAAAACTCCTATCTAGAATTTCTGGAGAAGTATCCGGTGTATTTTTTTGGAAATGGATCGGCTAAATGTCGGGAAAAGATTACGCATCCTAATGCTCATTTCATTGAAGATATTTATCCGTTGGCCAAGTGGATGTTCCCATTGGCAGAGAAGGCCAAGTCTAAAGGAGACTTTAAAGATGTTGCCTATTTCGAACCTTTTTATTTGAAGGAATTTGTGGCATCGCAACCCAAGAAACTAATTTAAAATATGGAATATAATACCCAGCGAAAGAAAATGGAACTGCCGGAATACGGTAGAAGTGTGCAAAACATGGTTGATCACGCGTTGACTATTGAGGATCGAGAAGAGCGTCAGCGTTGTGCCAATACAATTGTTAATATTATGGGAGGTATGTTCCCGCATTTGCGTGATGTACCTGATTTCAAGCATAAGCTTTGGGACCATTTGGCTATTATGGCCGATTTTAAATTGGACATTGACTATCCTTTTGAAATTGTCAAAAAAGAGGATTTGGAGATTAAACCGGAGAGAGTAGAATATCCTAATGGTGCTTTCCGCTATCGTCATTATGGCCGTTTTTTGGAAGGAATGGTAAAGAAGGCTGTTGAAGTGGAGAATGAAGAAGAAAAGAAACAGCTAATAAGAATGTTGGCCATACAGATGAAAAAGAGTCTTAATAATTGGAACAAAGATGGTATCGAGGATCAGAAGATTGTAGATGATCTTCGTGAATATTCCAATGGAGCCATTCATTTGCAAGTGGAAGATTTGCGTTTGAACGAGCCGCGTTATTATAACAATAATCAGCAGCGAAAACAAAACAACCAACGTAAACAGAATAACCAGAAAAAGAAGCAACAACACAAAGAGTGATTGAGCATGATAAAGAAGGACGAAGTTTTTAAGATTGGTGTTTTCAATAAGCCACATGGGGTTAAGGGAGAACTTTCCTTTACTTTTACCGATGATATTTTCGACCGAGTGGAATGTGACTATCTGATATGCCTATTGGATGGTATATTGGTTCCCTTCTTTATAGAGGAATATCGCTTTCGCTCGGATACAACGGCATTGGTGAAGCTAGATCGGGTGGATACTGCTGAACAGGCACGTAAGTTTACGAATGTGGAAGTCTATTTCCCAATGAAATATGTAGAAGAAGATGACTCTGATGATATCCCAACTTGGGGTTATTTTGTTGGATTTCATGTGACGGATATTCATCATGGTGATCTTGGAGAAATTGTGGCTGTTGATGATAGTACAATGAACGTACTATTTTCCATTGAACGGGCAAATGGGGATGAAATCCTATTGCCAGCTCATGAAGAATTTATGGTGAAATTGGAAAAGAAGAAAAGACAACTAACGGTGGAAGTTCCGGAAGGTTTGTTGTAATCTTTATAAATTACAAGGTATGAAGAATAAACGGAAAGCATTTTGGAAGAACTTTAAGTTCAAGTACAAACTGACTATCACCAATGAGAACACGTTGGAGGAGGTTGTAGGCATTCATGTGTCTAAGTTGAACGGGGTATCTGTATTGCTTTCTACAGTGAGTGTCATCTTTTTGATTGCAGCATTGATTATTACGTTTACTCCTTTGCGTAACTATTTGCCGGGTTATATGAATACGGAGGTTCGTGAACAAGTGGTGCTCAATGCTTTACGTGCAGACTCCTTGCAGTGGAAACTGGACCGCCAGCGGATGTATATCATGAATATTCAGGATATCATTAGCGGGAATATTAAGGTGGATAGTGTAGTTTCTATTGATTCATTAACGGTTGTCCGCTCAGAGGAACTCATGGAACGTTCTCAGGCGGAAGAAGAGTTCCGTAAGCAATATGAAGATACCGAAAGATATAACTTGACAACTATTGAAAATGCGCCTGCTGTAACTGGATTGATATTTTTCCGTCCTACTCGTGGGATGATTTCATCGGATTTTGATGCTAATCAGAAACACTTTGGTATTGATATAGCAGCGAGTCCCAATGAAAGTGTGTTGTCTACATTGGATGGTACAGTTATTTTGGCTACTTATACTGCTGATACCGGCTATGTTATTCAAGTGCAGCATGGACAGAATTTGGTGTCTGTTTATAAACATTGTGGTTCGTTGTTAAAAAAGGTGGGCGATACGGTTAAGGCGGGCGAAGCCATTGCTCTAGTTGGGAATACCGGCGAAAAATCTACTGGTCCGCATTTGCATTTTGAAATATGGAATAAGGGACGGGCATTGGACCCTTCCAAATATATTGTGTTTTAAGCCATGAAAAAGAAACAAATAGCGATATTGGGTTCGACCGGTTCTATTGGTACCCAAGCCTTGCAGGTCATAGAGGAGCATCCTGAATTGTATGAAGCATACGCTTTGACTGCGAACAATCAAGTGGAACTCTTGGCCGAACAGGCCCGTAAGTTCATGCCGGCAGCGGTGGTGATTGCTAATGAATCCAAGTATTTACAATTGAAAGAATTGTTATCAGATTTACCGATACAAGTATATGCCGGAGCTGATGCTTTATGTGAAATCGTGGAGGCGAAGCCAATTGATGTAGTATTGGCATCTATGGTAGGATATGCTGGTTTGCGTCCAACGATGAATGCTATCAAGGCTGGCAAAGCCATTGCTTTAGCAAATAAAGAGACTTTGGTGGTTGCCGGTGAATTAATTAATGCTTTGGCACAGCAATATCATACGCCGATTCTTCCGGTGGATTCGGAACATTCTGCCATTTTTCAGTGTCTTGAACCAAATAATGCATTGGAGAAAGTAATCTTGACCGCATCGGGTGGCCCTTTTCGCAAATTTACAATGGATCAGTTGCGGTATGTCACTAAGGAACAGGCATTGAAACATCCGAATTGGGACATGGGAGCAAAGATTACGATAGATTCTGCTACTATGATGAATAAAGGATTTGAGGTAATTGAAGCAAAATGGTTGTTTGGAGTACGTCCTGATCAAATTGAGGTAGTCGTACATCCTCAGTCTGTGATTCATTCCATGGTACAATACGAAGACGGTGCAGTGAAGGCTCAATTAGGTATGCCGGATATGCGTTTGCCGATCCAATATGCTTTTTCTTATCCGCAACGTATTAAAGCATCGTTTGACCGATTGGATTTCTCGACGATGACTGAGCTGACTTTCGAACAACCAGATACTAAACGGTTCCGTTGTTTGGCTTTGGCCTACGAGGCACTGAATAAGGGCGGTAACATGGCTTGTATCGTGAATGCAGCTAATGAAGTGGTAGTTTCAGCTTTCTTGAAGGACCGCATTCCTTTCCTTCGTATGAGTGAGGTAATTGAAGAATCGATGGTCAAAGTTCCATTTGTTCTAACTCCGACTTACGAGGATTATGTGGCAACGGATGCAGAAGCACGTCGTATAGCAGAAAGTTTGATTGGATGAAATAATAACTAAATTGATTAACTATAAATGGAGACCTTTTTGATTCGTGCCCTTCAGTTGATGATGAGCCTTTCGTTGTTGGTGATTATTCATGAAGGAGGACACTTCTTTTTTGCGAAACTTTTTAAAGTACGTGTAACAAAATTTTATCTATTCTTCAACCCTTGGTTTTCGTTATTCAAATTCAAGCCGAAAAACAGTGAAACAGAATATGGTTTAGGTTGGTTGCCGTTGGGTGGTTATGTACAGATTGCAGGTATGGTGGATGAGACTCAAGGCACGGATGAGTTGAATCATCCAGAACAACCTTGGGAATTTCGTGCGAAACCGGCTTGGCAACGTTTACTAATCATGATAGGTGGGGTATTGATGAATTTCCTTTTGGCGTTGTTTATCTATTCGATGATTCTCTTTAAATGGGGTGATGAGTATGTATCGTTGCAGGACATGACATATGGAATGGAATTTAATGAACGTGCAGAGGAAATTGGGTTCCGCGATGGTGATATTCTGTTGAGTGCCGATAATCAGTCGTTGCAACGCTTCGATGTGGATATGCTTCGTGCCATTACCGAAGCCCGTGTCGTGAAGGTGAATCGTGAAGGTCAGGAGATTGAAGTCTTTATGCCGGAGATCAGCTTATTGGATGTGGCGAAGGATGTTCCTGCTTTCGTAGAACCGTTGCTTCCTAACGTGGTGGACTCGGTTGTACCGGGCCGTCCTTTTGCTGAAGTAGGTATTCAGAAGGGTGACGTTTTGTTGGCTGTTAATGATACTCCGTTGCGCTCATACAATGCCTTCGTGAACAAGTTGGCTAATCTTCGTGAAGACGCTGAAGCTAATGGACAAAAGACTGTAGACTTTACCTTAGTATATTCTCGTGCAGGTGTTCAAGATACCATTTCCATAAAGACAGATACGTTGTTCATGGTAGGTGCTACTTCAAAAGCCTTGTCCGATTATAAGTTGACTACCAAAGAATATGGCTTCTTTGAGGCTTTCCCTGCCGGTATTGCTTTGGGTGTTAACACTTTGAAGGGATATGTGAACGATATGAAGTATGTCTTTACAAAAGAAGGAGCTAAAAGTGTTGGTGGTTTTGGGACGATTGGAAGTATTTTTCCGAAGGTTTGGGATTGGCATCGCTTTTGGGAAATGACAGCTTTCTTGTCTATCATTTTGGCATTTATGAATATCCTTCCGATTCCGGCGCTCGATGGTGGACATGTGTTGTTTTTATTGTATGAAATCATTGCACGTCGTAAACCGAGTGATAAATTCATGGAATATGCTCAAATGGGAGGAATGATTCTATTATTTGCATTGTTGATCTATGCAAATTTTAATGATTTGTTGAGGTTCTTGTTCTGAATCAGATAATAAAGAAAAAAGGTTTGAAGTTACAATCTTCAAACCTTTTTTCTTTATGCTTTAAGGGTTAATCCTATTTTTTCTGCTCTTTTTATCATAAATGCAAAAGCAGCATCGTGTTCGTTAGGAATAATGCCATCCAAAATGGCATCTTTAATGGCGCTTTTAAGCATTCCGACTTCCTTGCAAGGTGTTAAACCAAATACTTCCATAATTTCAGCTCCATCGACTGGCGGTTGGAAATTGCGGATACGATCCTTTTCTTCCAAGTCTTTCAATTTCTGTCGTACGAGTTTGAAGTTATCAAGGAAACGTTGTTTCTTTATCTCATTCTTGGAAGTGATGTCGGCTTCGCAAAGCAACATCAAGTCATCGATGTCGTCTCCTGCTTCAAAAAGTAGACGGCGAACTGCGGAGTCGGTCACTTCTTCATCGGCAATAACGATGGGACGCATATGAAGACTTACCAACTTTTGTACGTACTTCATTTTTTCGTTCATGGGTAGCTTCATTTTTCGGAAGATGTCCGGAATCATTTTTTCACCGATATAGTTATGATTGTGGAAAGTCCACCCGGCTTTTGGTTCCCAACGCTTAGTTCGTGGCTTACCGATGTCATGTAAGAGGGTTGCCCAACGGAGCCAGAGGTTGTCTGTATGTTTAGCGATGTTGTCCACCACTTCTAGCGTGTGATAGAAATTATCTTTGTGTGCCCGGCCGTTCTTGGTTTCAATGCCTTGTAGGGATGCCATTTCCGAAAAAACAAGAGGAAGCAATCCACAACGGTCCAATTCAACGAATCCTTTGGATGGAATTGGTGAGAGAAGAATCTTGTTCAACTCGTCAGCGATACGCTCACGGCTGATAATTTCGATGCGTTCTTTGTTGCGTTCTAAAGCGAAGAATGTTTCGTCTTCTATATAGAAATTCAATTGGGTTGCAAATCGGATGCATCGCATCATACGGAGTGGGTCATCACTGAAAGTAATGTCTGGGTCAAGTGGAGTGCGAATGGTGCGTTCTTTCAAGTCGTTTAATCCTCCAAATGGGTCGACTAACTCGCCGAAGCGCGCTTGGTTAAGGCAAACAGCCATAGCGTTAATCGTAAAGTCGCGTCTATTTTGATCATCTTCCAATGTTCCGTTTTCTACTATGGGTTTACGGCTATCATGGCTATATGACTCTTTTCTGGCACCAACAAATTCTACTTCTGTATCTCGGTATTTGACTTGTGCAGTTCCAAAGTTGCGGAAAACTGAGACATGGGCACCACGTCCAAGTTTCTTCCCAAAAGCTTGAGCTATTTCAATACCGCTTCCTACGACTACTACATCAATGTCTTTTGAAGGGCGGTTTAGGAATATATCACGTACATATCCTCCTACTACATAGCACTCCAAGCCGAGTTCATCAGCTGTTTCGGATATCAATTGGAAAATCTTTCCTTTAAAATGTTCTTTCAGTTCCATTTTTTTGTTGTATTGAAGTGCAAAATTACTATTTTTGCGAACACAATCAAAGGTAAAGTATATGAAAAAGATAGGATTATCGGCTCTATTGGGTTTGGCTGTTTTGACCGGATGCGGTGATGGTGGAGAAAAAGAAGCACAACTTCGTCTCCAAAAGGCTGAAATGGCTTTGCAGCAGGAGAATTTCAATGAAGCAAAATTGCAGATTGATAGTATTAAGGTTTTGTATCCCAAGGCATTTGAAGCTCGTAAGCAAGGTATCAAACTGATGCAGCAAGTGGATTTGAAGGAACAAAATAAAACTTTGGTGTATTTGGATAGTATGATGCAAGTAAAGGAATCCCAATTGGAGTCTATAAAGGGAAACTTTGTGCTAGAGAAGGATACAGCTTATCAGGAAATTGGCAATTGGTTTTATCCCACTCAGGTTGTTGAAAAGAATGTGGGGCGTTCGTTCTTGCGTGGTCAGGTGAATGAATTGGGTGAAATGTCGCTTACTTCCATTTATTGTGCTGGAGGGAAGCTGAATCATACATCGGTAAAAGTCAGTGTAGGAGATATGTTTGCCGAAACGTTGATGTCAAAAGATAGTTATACGACTACTGATTTAGGGCGTACAATTGAGAAGGCTGATTATAAAGTCGGCGAAGATGGTGGTGTAGTTGGCTTTATCGTAGCTAATCATGAGAAGAACATACAGCTAACTTTTGTCGGAGATAAAACATTCCGAACTGCAATGCCAAAAAATGACCGTAAGGCTATTGTGGAATTGGCTGAATTGTCCCGTATTCTTTCGGGAATGGAGGAAATTCGGAAGCAACAGAAGGAAGCCAATTTGAAGATACAGTTTGTAACTCGTAAGATGGAAGAGAAATAAAAAATCCCCAATGGGGATTTTTTATTTTATAATCTTTTCAAAGCAAGTTTGATAACCTTTTCTACTGTCAACTCCGGTTCTTCCTTTAGGATGGCTGTTACGACTTTTTGCGAAGGTGCTTGAGCAAACCCTAGCATCGTAAGAGCTGCAATGGCTTCATCGTGTACTTCTGAATGAGCCGGCGAAAGGGTAGTCATGCTTCCCGAAATCACTTCTAATCCGTTTGTTGTAACAATCTTATCCTTCAAATCCACAATGATACGTTGAGCTGTTTTAAGACCGATACCTTTTACGCCTTTTAATAGTTTTTCGTTACCGGAACTGATTACATTGCATAATTCGGCAGGTGAAAGAGCCGATAGAATCATGCGTGCTGTGTTGCCACCGATGCCTGATACGGAAATTAATAGAAGAAATAGTTCACGTTCTTGTTTGGTGGAGAAGCCGAAGAGTATATGGGCATCTTCGCGGATAGCTTCATGAATGTATAGCTTTATGTTCCTCTTGCCTTGTATGGCGGAATAGGTGTTGAGTGAAATATGAATACCATATCCAATACCGTTGCAGTCAATGACAGCAAGGGCAGGAGTAGTTTCGACAAGTTCTCCTCTGATATATTCAATCATAGCTTATAATCTTTGTTTATGTTTATTCTTCTGCAAAATTAAAAATATTTGTTTACCTTCTATCCATGTATAAAACTATTTGTTTATTTTTGCGACCATAATATAGAAATAGGTTACTAAAAAGAAATAAGATGAAAAAGATTAAAGCTGCCGTTGTTGGTTACGGCAATATAGGTAAATCGGTTGTAGAAGCTCTTCAAGCTGCTCCGGATTTTGAAATTGCAGGAATTATTCGCCGTAATGGAGCAGAAAATAAGCCGGCAGAGCTTGCTGCATATGAGGTGGTGAAGGATATTACCGAATTGAAGGATGTGGATGTTGCTATTGTTGCCAGCCCTACCCGTCAGGTGGAAGAGCAAGCTAAGAAGATTCTCGCTTTAGGTATCAATACTGTAGACAGTTTCGATATTCATTCGCAGATTACATCTCTTCGCCGTTCGTTGGGCGAAACTGCTAAGGCCAACAATTCGGTTGCTATTATTTCGGCAGGTTGGGACCCGGGAAGTGACTCGGTGGTTCGTACATTGCTAGAAGCTATTGCTCCGAAGGGTATCACATATACTAACTTTGGTCCTGGTCGTTCGATGGGACACTCGGTAGCTGTTCGTGCCATTGAGGGTGTGAAAGATGCTTTGTCTATGACTATCCCGACAGGAACTGGGATCCATCGCCGTATGGTGTATGTGGAATTGGAGGAAGGTGTTGATTTCAAGACTGTTGAGACTGCTGTCAAGAACGACCCATATTTTGTGAACGATGAAACTCATGTGAAGCAAGTACCTTGCGTAGATGATCTGAACGATGTAGGTCATGGTGTGAATTTGGTTCGTAAAGGGGTATCAGGTACTACTCACAATCAGCTGTTCGAGTTTAATATGCGTATTAATAATCCGGCATTGACTGCCCAAGTAATGGTATGTTGTGCTCGTGCAACTATGCGCCAGCAACCGGGTTGTTATACCATGATTGAAGTACCGGTAATTGACTTATTACATGGTGATCGTGAAGAGTTGATAGCTCATTTAGTATAAATAGGTTTTGGAAATGTTGTCTAGTATTGTTTGGGATGTTGATCCTACAATTTTTGAGATAGGTAGCCGTCAAATCCGTTGGTATGGTTTGATGTGGGGCTTGGGTTTTATTCTTGCCTATAAATATGCAGAGTGGTTGTTCCGTAAAGAGAAATATCCGGAAGAATGGGTGGACAAATTGTTTGTCTATAGTTTAATTAGTGTGGTATTGGGCGCTCGTTTGGGACATTGCTTATTTTATCAATGGGATTATTATACCTCCAATCCAGTGGAAATCTTAAAGATTTGGGAGGGGGGCTTAGCAAGCCATGGTGGTGTATTTGGTGTTATCTTTGCTGCGTGGCTTTATTCCAAGAAGATAACAAAGCAGAGTGTATGGTGGTTGTTCGATCGCATTATACCGTCGGTAGCAGTTCTTTGTTTCTGTATCCGTTTTGGTAATTTGATGAATTCCGAAATTTTTGGTTATCCAACAACTATGCCTTGGGGATTTGAGTTTGTCCGCTCGCGTGAATGGCATCAGTTGTACGAAGGTCAGCCCTGTCATCCGACTCAGATTTATGAGATGCTTTATTGCTTGGCTGCTGGTATTGTTTCGTATGTGATGTATCACAAGTTCCATTTGCAGAAGTATGTAGGCTTAATAACAGGTGTCAGTCTGCTGATATTCTTTGGTAGTCGTTTGGGATTGGAATTTATGAAAAACCCACAAGTGGCTTCAGAAGTGGGCATGACTTTGAATATAGGTCAGTTGCTTAGCCTTCCTCTGATTGCTTTGGGTATATACCTTATTTATAAGAGCCACGTGGCTAGAGAAAAATGAGAATCTGTTTGTTGATTGTTATTAGTGTTTGGGGTGTTTTGTCTGCTGTTGCACAAGACATGAAATCGGTTTTTGTGTCGATGCCCGATTCTATTGCTCCTCTATTGACAAAGGTGAATAAGGAAGATTGTATTGACTTTTTAGATAGTGGGATGAAGGCAGAGGTAAGGAATCGATTTAACAATGTGGCAGAGATGAAGGTGTTGACCGAAGATTATGTGTTGATGCAGACTACTGCCCATAGTAGTTTGGAAATGAAACTTTTGCCAGTTAATGACTCTACAAAAATTGTTTGCATGGTAAAAACTGTGTGTGCTTCGGCTTGTGATAGTGAGGTTCATTTCTATGCCTCAGATTGGTCTGAAGAATGGTCGGCTAAGGAGTACATTCAATTGCCTGATCCGGATGTGTTTTATGTACCTGTTGATTCCATAACAGAGGACTATGCGCAAATCAGACGGAGGGCGGATATGTGTTTTTTGAAAGCATCTCTCTCTAAGGATGATGAGTCCATTTCTTTTATATATTCTACTCCTGATTATTTGAATCAAGAAGATAAGGAGAAATTATTGCCTTATTTGCGGAAGGCTCCTTTGGTGTTTCAATGGAAAGACGGAAAGTTCAGATAAAAAATAAAGGGTTGAATCAATGATTCAACCCTTTATTTTAAAACTCAATCAAAGTTCTAAATTACTTCTTCATGCGGTTACCGTAGCGGCTCATGAACTTATCAACACGACCTGCTGTATCCACCAACTTAGACTTACCTGTATAGAACGGGTGAGAAGTGTTAGAGATTTCCAACTTTACCAACGGATAAGTTTCGCCTTCGAATTCGATAGTTTCCTTAGTGTTCACAGTTGAACGAGACAAGAACATATCGCCGTTTGACATGTCTTTGAATACTACCGGAC
>JAFYPV010000089.1 GCA_017559935.1 Bacteroides sp.
GATGAAGAAAATTACATTGTCTTTAATGGCTGCGTTGGTTGCCGTAAGCGGTATGGCGCAGATTAAGTTGGGTAAGGATGTAAACCTTAAGATTTATGGTCATGTTCGTACGGATATCTTCTACAATAGCCGTGCCAATACTGAATCAGTAGACGGTTTGTTCTATTCGTTCCCGAAAGATGAAGTGTTCGATGCTAATGGTAACGACATCAATGGTTCGCCTAGCAGTAATATGTATGCGGTATATTCTCGCATGGGTTTTGATTTTGCTGGTCCTATGATTGGTAAGGCAAAGACATCGGCTAAGATTGAATTCGACTTCCGTGGTAACGGAAACGATAACTTGTCTGCTCTCCGTTTGCGACATGCTTACTTTAACTTTGATTGGGGCAAGAACAAGGTGTTGGTAGGTCAGACTTCACACCCGTTCTTTGGCGAAGTTTCTCCACAGATCTTGAACTTGAACACAGGTTCTCCGTTCCAACCGTTCGGTCGTGCTCCTCAGATCCGTTATCGTCACAACAGTGGTGCGCTCCAGTTGCAGGCTGCAGCCGTATGGCAGTCACAATTCAAGTCTCACGGTCCTTCGGCTGATGATGGTACAGGTAAGGGCAATGCTCGTAACCAGTATCCGCACAAGAACTCGAACGTTCCTGAATTGGCGTTGGGTCTTGACTATAAGGCTAACGGATGGATAGCTGGTGTAGGTATTGACATGCTTTCTATTGCTCCACGTACCAAGGCAATTGGTTCTGATGAATCTATCTATAAGGTAGATGAACGTTTGACTACTGTTTCTTATGAAGCACATTTGAAGTATCAGAAGGATATGTTGTTCTTTGCTGCTAAGAGTGTATTGGGTTCTAACTTTACTCACACTTCTATGTTGGGCGGTTATGGTATCAAAGAAGAAGATGCTAAGACTGGCGAAAGAAAATATACTCCATTCCGCAACAGCAGCAGTTGGATTAATATTGTATATGGTAAGAAGTGGAAACCAGGTGTTTTTGTTGGTTATATCAAGAACTTGGGTACTGCAGATGATATGATTAGTTCAACAGTTTATGGTACAGGTACTAACATCGATCAATTGTGGACAGGTACTTTCGAATTGACATACAATGTTCCTCACTGGAAGATTGGTGCGGAATATAACTATACTTCTGCATATTATGGGAAGACTCAGAAGGATGGTAAGGTAACAGATACTCATGCGGTAGGTAATAACCGTTTGGTGTTTAGTGCAACTTATTCATTCTAAAGATGGAATAGTATAAAAAAAGGGCTCCTTACTAGGAGCCCTTTTTTTATACTAGTTCGAAATCAAAAATTTCTTTCATTTTTAGAAGCTTCGGATTTATTTTGTTCATCTGTTGGAAACGTTCAATAGGGCTATAGGCGCGAGCAATTTCGTCTTCTTCCAATACACGAACTTTCATTGTGATATTTCTATTGTGTAGATTCTTTTGAAGATATTCTTGAATTTTCGGAAGTAATTGTAACATGTATTTTTCTACCATGCTGTTGTCAACACTCACTTCAAAAGTTGTATTGTTTAGCAGCTTTGGTTGTATGTTCATCATGCGCGCAGCATTGGCTTTTTCTTCTTTGGGTAATTGCTGGGCAAAATCTTTCCAATAAAAGTTCAAGTCTTTTTCATTGAATATATAGTCCTGATATTCATTTTGCAAGACAGGATTGTTGGATGTGAAAGAAACCGTAGCCTTTTCTTCTTTAGGGGTATTAAGGTGACGAATGGACATACCAAGTACACCTGCTTTCATTGTTGGAATTTTACGTTTTTCTTCCTTTAATTCTGGCAGTGGACTTTTTCTTGCAGCAATACCTTCAGCCTGAGGTTGAGTAGGGGGAACGGTAGTCGTTGACGTAACCGCTTGCTGCTTCTTAAATAGGGGTTTTAGTCTTTTTCTAGGGCTACGCCCACCAATCAGGTCATCTGCATCGGGTAGGGTGAGTTGCGCACATTGAATCAATGTTAGTTCTACCAGCAGACGTTTATTTTTGCTAGCACGGTAATTTAAATCGCAATCGTTGCAAAGCTTCATGGCGCGATATAAGAATTTCTGTTCACATTTTTGTGCTTGCTGTTGGTAGCGTTCACGAATGCTAGCGCCAACTTCTAGTAAAGGAAGAGTTATTGGATCCTTGCTGACCAACAAATCTCGGAAATGAGATGCCAATCCCGTAATGAAATGGTGAGCATCAAAACCTTTACGTAAAACATCGTTTAATAACAATATAGCATCCGATGTCTTATTTCCTAAAAAATGATCAACTAATTGAAAGTAATATTCATAATCCAAAACATTCAAGTTTTCGATAACTCCTTTGTAGGTGATATTTCCTTCAGTAAAGCTAGCTACTTGGTCGAAGATGGAAAGCGCATCACGCATTCCACCATCTGCCTTCTGTGCAATGATAGTTAGAGCTTCTGGCTCTGCCTGAATGTTTTCTTTGCTTGCTACATATTGCAAATGGACTACCGTATCTTGTACATTAATGCGGTTAAAATCATAAATTTGGCATCGACTGAGTATTGTTGGTAGAATTTTATGCTTTTCGGTAGTAGCCAAGATGAATATAGCGTGATGAGGTGGCTCTTCCAATGTCTTGAGGAAGGCATTGAATGCTGATTGCGATAACATATGTACCTCGTCGATGATATACACTTTGTACTTACCGATTTGAGGTGGAATACGAACTTGGTCTATAAGTGTTCGAATATCTTCTACAGAGTTATTTGATGCAGCGTCTAATTCATGGATATTATATGAACGTTGTTCATTGAATGCTATACAAGATTCGCATTGGTTACATGCTTCCCCATCGCTTGTTGGTGAGAGGCAATTGATGGTTTTTGCAAAAATTCGTGCACAAGTAGTTTTACCAACTCCACGTGGACCACAGAATAGGTAGGCATGCGCCAATTTTCCTGTTGCGATGGCATTCTTCAAGGTCGTTGTCAAAGCACGTTGTCCAACTACAGAGTCAAAAGTAGAAGGACGGTATTTACGAGCCGATACGATATAGTTTTCCATAAGCGGATATTTTTATTCAATATTGTATCTGCAAATGTACATAATAAATTGTATCTTTGCACCAAAAGCAATAATATTTTTCTATGAGCAAATTGACTACTATTTGGACTTATATTCGTCAACATAAGTATTTGATTACTATTGTTACGTTCTTGGTTATCATTGTTTTTTTGGATGAAAATAGCTTGATTCAGCGTGCAAAATATCAACAAGAAATCAATGAGTTGACCAATGAAATTGAAAAATATCGTAAGCAATATGAGGAGGACACTGAAAAACTGAAAGAGCTTACTAACAATCCGGAAGCTATGGAAAAGATTGCTAGGGAAAAATATTTAATGAAGAAACCGAACGAAGACATTTTTATTTTTGAAGAATGAGTAAACTTTACCAGATTGTTCAAATGTTAGGGGCTGTAATGTTGCTTGTTGGTGCGATGTTGCAGATTACTCGTTGGGAGCTTTCTCCTGTTATATACATATTGGGGGCAGTTATGTTTGCGTATGTGCAAGTCATGAGTCGATATGAGGGAAAGAACCTAATTATCCGTCGCCTTCGTCGACAACAGATTTTAGGCGCGGTTTTGTTGGTGTTTGCTGGTGTTCTGATGTTTGTAACCAACCACAACGAATGGATACTTTGTCTTACCATTGCTGCTATTTTGGAACTCTATACGGCTTTCCGTATACCTTCGGAAATTGAAAAAGAAACAGAATTATAAATCGTAAAATCTATTATAAATGAAAAAACTTTTATTCTTAGTTGCTTTGATTTTAGCGGGAGCATCACATGTACGTGCCGATGAAGGTATGTGGCTTCCTTCTGAAATCTTAAAGAAGATCAAGGATATCCAGAGCCAGGGTTTTAAACTTTCAGCTGAAGATATCTATAGTGTAAACAAATCATCTTTGAAGGATGCGGTTGTACGTTTTGGTGGTGGCTGTACCGGTGAGTTGATTTCAGGCGAAGGCTTGTTGATTA
>JAFYPV010000090.1 GCA_017559935.1 Bacteroides sp.
AAGTTCTTGAAGGAAGTTTGCTTGTTGAACCAGGAAGATATCTTGGATGGCAAGAAGACTGTAAGAGAAACTTTGAAGGCTGCTGATGCTGAATTGAAGATCACAGATTTCAAGCGTTTCACTTTGCGTGCTGAATAATTAGCATCCTATGATAAAAAGGAAGCCGGGCTTTTGAAGTCCGGCTTTTCTTTTATTTGGTCTGTGTATATCCTTCTGCTTTCAGCAAATCGATAATGCGTTGTTTGAAATCGCCTTGGATGATGATTTCTCCGTCCTTTGCAGAACCGCCTACACCGCATTTGCTTTTTAGTAGTTTGCTCAACTCTCTTAAATCGTTTTCGTTTCCGATGAAGTTGCGGATAAGGGTGACTGTCTTGCCGCCTCGTCCTTTTTTTTCTATGCTGACACGGAGTTTCTGTTGATTTTTGGGTAGAGTTTCCGCTTCCTCTTCCCCGATGTTTTCGTATTGATAGTCCGGATTGGTAGAGTATACTACATTCAGACGGTCTTTCCAATCGTTATTCTTCATGTGAATTTAGTTTAATGAACATTCAAAGATACAACTTTTTTTGTATTTTTGTGAGAGATAACAACCATTGATTTAAGAAGATGAAGATTATAGCTGTTGGGATGAATTATGTGGCTCATTGCCATGAACTCCATGCAAATGAAAATTTACCGAAAGAACCAGTGATTTTCATGAAGCCTGATTCGGCTTTGCTGAAGGATAGCAAGCCTTTCTTTATACCCGATTTTTCGAAGCAGATTGATTATGAAACCGAACTGGTTGTTCGTATCAGCCGCTTGGGAAAGAATATAGCACCGCGTTTTGCACATCGTTATTACGATGCGGTAACGGTGGGTATTGATTTTACAGCTCGTGATTTGCAGAACAAATTGCGTGCAGAAGGAAAACCTTGGGAAATTTGCAAAGGGTTTGACAATTCTGCAGTCATAGGTGATTTTGTGCCGGTGAGTCATTTCAAGGATGTACAGAATCTGGATTTCCATTTAACGATTGACGGAAAAAAGGCACAGGAGGGAAATACTCGTGACATGATTTTCAAGATTGATGATTTGATTGCTTATGTTAGTCAGTTCTATACTTTGAAGATAGGTGACTTGCTCTATACGGGAACGCCGGTTGGTGTTGGTCCGGTCAGCATTGGTCAGCACTTGGAGGGATTTTTGGAAGGTGAGAAACTTTTGAATTTTTATGTGCGATGAAGATACGAGTAGGATTTGGTTTTGACGTGCACCAATTGGTGCCGAATCGTGAATTGTGGTTGGGTGGCATCAAGTTTGAACATGAATTGGGACTGTTGGGTCACTCGGATGCCGATGTGCTGATTCATGCCATTTGTGATGCTTTGTTGGGTGCAGCCAATATGCGTGATATCGGCTATCATTTTCCGGATAATGCTGGCGAGTTTAAGAACATCGATAGCAAGATACTGTTGGTGAAGACGGTCAATTTAATTGCTACCAAAGGATATCGAGTATGTAATGTAGATGCGACTGTATGTGCAGAACGTCCGAAACTGAAAGCTCGTATTCCTGAAATGCAAGAAGTGCTTGCCAAACTGATGCAAGTGGATGTGGATGATGTATCCATTAAAGCAACCACTACGGAAAAATTAGGATTTACCGGTCGTGAAGAAGGAATTTCAGCTTATGCGACTGTATTAGTTGAAAAAGAATAATTATAGAATCAATCCTAATGATAACAGCAGCCCGAACCACACGATGTTTCGGGCTGTTTTGCCTAAAACACCATTCAATGCCTTGCCTTGGAAGATGCGAACCATTTCACGCCAAGTGGTAAAGTGTGGAATCAAGAACACCACTGGCAGTAGTGAAGCCCAAAGATAACCATTGAAAGCATAAAAAGAGCAAAGTCCTACTGCTAAAATGCCCAATATCAGGTAAGCCCATCGTCCGGCAGGTTCGCCATAACGAACTATTATAGTCCGCTTTCCGCTAATTTTATCTTGTTCGCGGTCGCGGTAGTTATTCAACATGAGTAGCAAATCTGATACCAAACCACAAGCAGCACAGGCAATGGTGACATTCCATGTCCAGTCGTGAGCCATGGTATAATAGGTGCAGCCTACTGGGACGAAGCCGAAAAAGACTATAACCAAAACATCTCCCCATCCGTGGTAAGCCAATGGATAAGGTCCGGCGGTATAGAGGAAGGCGAAGAGAACGCAAAGCAATCCTATGGGTATCATTTCAAGTCCACAATATTTCAACAACAGCAATCCCCAAAAACAAGAAAGCAAGGTGGTGACAATCATTCCTTTCTTCATGGCTGAAAGGGTAATCCATCCTTGAGCGCATGCACGTTCAGGACCAAGGCGATCTTCACGGTCGCTTCCTTTCAAGAAATCGTAATAGTCATTGATGAAATTAGCATCTATTTGCATACTGAATGCAAATAGGAAGCAGAGAAGTGCCGGGTTCCATTGGAATGTTCCGTCGGTATAGGCCAAAGCGCATCCTAACAATACCGGTGTAGCTGCAGCTGCTAATGTTTTGGGGCGGGCGGCCAATATCCATGCCTTTGTTGAGTTCGTTTTCATAATTGTGGATTGAAGTGTGATGCAAAGATAACATTTCTTTCAGATTACAGAAACGTGCTTGCTCCCAAAATATGATTCATGTTCGTTACATTTCGAGCGTTGATTAGTTCTCCGTCCATCAAATAAAATAATTGGTATTCTGTTTCGGCATTGTCAATGCCTAAGTGGATGACAACTTGCGATTTCTGTTGGGGGAATTCTACGTATGTTACATCCAGAATTTCGTCTGTGGAGTAGGGACCGAAAGTGAAGGTGTGATAAATTGCATTTGGCACCTGATCCATGACTTGCCAGTCTGTTTGTTTCATGACCCAATGCCCTTTGTTGTCAAACCATACCTTGGTGTTGAATCCTTGATATTGGAATCCTGCTACATAATAATCTTGATCGGTAGTCCATCCTACAATTTGAATTGAAGGGTATAAAACCTTGAGTGAGTCTTGTACAAATTGAGGGGCGTATTCTGCAGATACGTTTAGACTTGTTTGAAATAGAAGGCAGAAAAAGAGGAGTTTTAGCTTGTCCATTTGTTACTTTTTTAGGTATAAACAAATGGACAAGTATTTTGTTGGGTTAGTCTGCACTTTCCTTAAGAGAGTAAGAAATCCGTTCCCAAACCTTTGGATGGAGGAAGTATCTAACATCTTTTCCTTGTTGTAAGCTCTCGCGGATAAAAGTAGAACTGATTTCTAACAAGGGTGTGTTGATTAAACGTACATTGGCTGGTAGGGTGCTTTCGTCTATCTCATAGCCAGGGCGTGGGTAGACGATTAACGGATGGTTTGCGATAATGGTTTCTGAATCTTTCCAACGGGGGAAGGACACCCAATTGTCGGCGCCGATGATGAGCGCGAATTCCCGGTCGGGGTGTGCTTCACGGAGCTTCTGCAATGTGTTGACCATATACGAAGGACGAGGCAAATGGAATTCAAAGTCCGAGGCATGGAACTTTGGGTAATCTTCTACTGCCAAGCGTACCAATTCCAAACGGAGCTGATCATCCCACAAGTCCGATGAATGGGCCTTGAAGGGGTTTTGTGGAGATACCATGAACCATACTTCGTCCAAGTCGCCATACTCACAGAGGTAATTGGCGAGTGCCAAATGGCCGATGTGGATGGGATTGTATGACCCTCCGAAGATTCCTGTCTTTTTCATGCTTTCTTCTGCCAACCTTTATAGCTGAAGTATTGGGCAACTCCGCATAATGCCATGCCGATAGCCAAAAGCCACATCTTCATGGCGATGGACATCACGCATAGAATGATGCACAATGCGCCGATGATGAGATTGACATGCATCATGAAGCGAGCCCGTTTCTTTTCTTTCGGTAAACTCATACGTTCAAGAAGTTTTGAATGGTTTCCAAAGCATCGGCTTTAGCCTTTTCCAGCTCATCGTTGATGACTACGACATCGAACTTTTCGGCAAAGCCCAATTCGAATTCGGCCTTGGCAATGCGGCTTTCGATTACTTCCGGAGCATCGGTAGCACGACCTACGAGGCGCTTGCGAAGTTCTTCAATGCTAGGCGGTTGGATGAAAACCGAGAGGGCACGGTCGCCATAATATTTCTTGATGTTGCATCCGCCCACTACGTCCACATCGAACACCACGTTGAAGCCTTCTGCCAATTGCTTTTCGATAGGAGCCTTCAAGGTGCCGTAGAATCGGTCGGCATATACCTCTTCGTATTCCAGGAACTCATCGTTGGCGATGCGTTGCTTGAATTCTTCGGCCGAGAGGAAGTAGTATTCCACGCCATGTTGCTCGGTGCCGCGTGGGGCACGGCTGGTGGCCGAGATGGAGAATGCGAGGTTCAAACCTTGTGTCATCAGGTAGTTGATGATGGTTGATTTTCCCGAACCCGATGGGGCGGAGAAAATGATAAGTTTTCCGGTTGCCATAGTATGATTGTTACATTACGTTCAAAACTTGTTCCTTGATTTGTTCCAGCTCGTCCTTCATGCGAACCACGATG
>JAFYPV010000091.1 GCA_017559935.1 Bacteroides sp.
CACTCCGGAGGACATCCGCACCATCGATGATATTGTGAAACTTCCGTTCACTACCAAGCAAGACTTGCGCGATAACTATCCGTATGGCTTGCAAGCAGCTCCGGCATCGGAAATTGTTCGTGTACACGCATCGTCGGGTACAACCGGTAACCCTACCATCGTGGGTTATACCCGCAAGGACTTGGCCGTATGGAGTGAAGTGATGGCTCGATGCTTGACCGCATACGGTGTAACTCGTGAAGATACTTTCTCGGTAGCTTATGGCTATGGTTTGTTTACTGGTGGTCTTGGTGCTCACTATGGTGTAGAAAACTTGGGTGCAACCGTTATCCCTACTTCTACCGGTAACACCGAAAAGCACATTCGCTTGATCCGTGACTTGAAGGTGAGCGGTATCGCTTGTACTCCTTCGTATGCACTCTACTTGGCCGAAACCCTCGACAAGTTGGGCTTGACTAAGGAAGACCTCGGCCTCCGCATCGGTGCCTTCGGTGCTGAACCTTGGACTGAAAACATGCGTAAGGAAATCGAAGAACGCCTCGGCTTGAAGGGCTACAACATCTATGGCTTGAGTGAAATCATGGGTCCGGGCGTATCTTACGAATGCCAGGAACAGAACGGCTCGCACATCTGCGAAGACCACTTCTATCCAGAAATCATCAATCCGGATACCCTCGAACAATTGCCTTATGGCACTCAGGGCGAGCTCGTGTTTACTACCCTCACTAAGGAAGGTATGCCATTGCTCCGCTACCGTACTAAAGACCTTTGTACCCTCTACAACGACCCATGTCCATGTGGACGTACAGCCGTGAAGATGGGACGCATCGTAGGCCGAAGCGACGATATGCTCATCATCCGTGGTATCAACGTATTCCCATCGCAAGTGGAAAGCGTTATCCTTACTATGCCGGAATTCGAACCGCAATATATGCTCATCGTAGACCGTGTGAACAACCTCGATACCCTCCAGGTACAAGTGGAAGTACGCCGCGATTTCTTCAGCGACGACCTCGGACGTATGCTTGCTATGAAGAAGGCATTGGCCGACAAGTTGAAGAGTGTCCTCTCCATCAGTGCCGATGTGAAGCTCATGGAGCCGAACAGCATCGAGCGTAGCCAAGGCAAGGGTAAGCACGTGATAGATAAGAGAAAATTAGTTTAATCATAAATCTAAAGATATTATGACAATCAAGCAATTATCTGTTTTCCTCGAAAACAAGACCGGTAGAATCAATGAAGTAACCAAGATTTTGGGTAAGCATGGCATCAACATGCATGCGTTCAGTATGGCAGAAACTACCGATTTCGGTATTCTCCGTCTGATTGTGTCGGAAGTAGACAAAGCGGTAGAAATCCTCCGTAATGAAAACTTTGCCGTGATGCTCACCGATGTAGTTTGTATCTCTTGTCCGAATGTGGCTGGTTCACTCTCGGCTATCCTTGAAAAGTTGGCAGAGAAAGAAATCTTCATCGAGTATATGTACGCTTTTGCCGATGGCGACAAGGCGAATGTGGTCATTCGTCCTAACAACATCGAAAATTGCCTTGGCGTTTTGGAAACTTGCGCTTGTGAATTGAGAAACTTTTAAAAATACTTACTATGAAAAAGACATTATTAATCGCAGCTATGTTGTTCTCTTTTATGGGAATGAGAGCACAAGAAGTATCGGAAATCTATCAAGAACTTCCGAATCCAGTAGCTACAGATGCTTCCAAGTGGGTGAAGGTTACAAAGCCTGTCATTGCTTGGGGAAGTACCGATGTACGTTACAACAAAGAATTGCCAGCTTCGGTAACTCCGGTGGCTACTATGAACCTTACCGGTTGGATGGGTGAGAAGCTCTCGTCTCAATTGGTGATTTCTACCAATCGTGATTTAAAGAACGTAAGCGTAGAAGTGAGCGACCTTGTAGCGAAGAACTACAAAATCTCGAAATGGGATATCGAGAAAGGTTTCGTGCGCTATGTCATGACCGACGAATTGAATAAAGATGGCAAGGGTGGATGTGGTAACCGTCACAACAAGGCTGAGTGGGATTCTACTCTTGTAGCAGATGTAATTGACCATATTACTCCAGCACTTGATATTAAGGCAAATTCTACTCAACCGGTTTGGGTAAGCGTGAAAGTGCCAAGAGAAAACATTATCAAGGGTATGTATCGTGGTACCGTAACTATAAAGGAAGATGGCAAGGAATTGGCAAAGCTTCCATTGGTAGTAACCGTTAAGGACCGCGTTTTACCAGAGCCTAAGGATTGGGCATTCCACCTCGACTTGTGGCAAAATCCATATTCTGTAGCTCGTTATTACAATGTAGAACCTTTCACAGAAGAGCATTTCGAATTGATGCGTCCTATCATGAAGCGCTATGCCGATGCAGGTGGTAAGGTAATCACTACATCTATCATGCACAAGCCATGGAATGGTCAGACATACGATCCATTCGAAAGCATGGTAACATGGATGAAGAAAGCCGATGGTACATGGTGGTTCGACTATACCGTATTCGACAAGTGGGTAGAATTCATGATGTCTTTGGGTGTAAAGAAGGAAATCAACTGCTACTCAATGGTTCCATGGCGTTTGAGCTTCCAATATTTCGACCAGGCAAGCAACTCATTCAAGTACTTCAACGGAAAGCCGGGCGAACCAGCTTACGAAGAATTCTGGATGCGCATGCTCAAGTCATTTGCCGCTCACTTGAAAGAAAAGGGATGGTTCGAAATCACACACATTGCGATGGATGAACGTAGCTTGAAGGATATGCTTGCTACCATCGATGTAGTATACAAGGCGGATCCAGACTTCAAGCTCTCTTTGGCAGGTACATACCACAAGGAATTGCTCGAACACCTCGACGATTATTGCATCACATTGGCCGAAAAGTTTACTCCGGAAGAAATCGCAAAGCGCAAGGCTGAAGGTAAGGTAACAACTTACTATACCTGTTGTGCCGAAGCTCGTCCGAATACCTTTACTTTCTCTCCATTGGCAGAAAGCGAATGGTTAGGATGGTGGGCATCTAAGCAAAATTTGGATGGTTACCTCCGTTGGGCATTGAATAGCTGGGTGAAGGATCCGTTGCAGGATACTCGCTTCGTTACATGGGCAGCCGGCGATTGCTACATCCTCTATCCGGGTGGACGTACTTCTACACGTTTCGAAAGATTGATTGAAGGTATCCAGGCTTACGAAAAGATCCGTATTCTTCGCAATGAAACCGACAAGCGCGGCCGCAACAAGAACTACGGTAAGCAAATCGATCAGATTTTGGAACCGTTCAATGAATTCAATTTGATCGAAGTTCCAGCAGACAAAGTTGTCAATAAGGCAAAAGCAGCTTTGAACAAGTTGTAATCTTGAACATTTGATAAAAAACATCTTAAAATCCTTTCATACTTCAATAAGTATGGGAGGATTTTAATTTTTATTGCTACATTTGTTCCTTGAATTATAAATTTAAGAAACTATGAACACCCGATTTTTAAGAAAATATATTTGGTTGTTGTTTGCTTTGTGCCTTCCGTTAGGTTTTGTTGCATGTTCCGAACGTGATGAACCCGTGAGTCAGAAAACACCTCTCGGTAAGGAAGAAGACAAAGATAAAGAGGAAGAGAAAGAAGAAGAGGAAAAGGCTTACCAGGATGAGAAAGCCTATGCTAACTTCTTTGCCTACAATGCGATGAACGATGTGTATCTGTGGAAACAGGATATCACCAGTGCTCTTAGTGCTTGGACTATTATGGGCGATCCAGTAGAAGCCGTGAAAAAAGCTCGTTACAAGAATACAGCTGGCGAAGATATAGACAAGTGGACCCTGATGACCGATGCCTATACCGAAATGGTAGGGGGTGCGAATGGAGAATCATCCGGTACATACGGATGTAACTACAAATTTTATCTGAAGGCCGAAAATTCGGATGCGGTAGTGGCTTTTGTAACGTTTACTTATCCCGGAAGTCCAGCAGCCGAAGCGGGATTGCAACGTGGCGATGTCGTTCTTGAAATCGATGGTAAGGAATTGAACAAAAGCAATTATACCGACTTGTATTACGCCTCGTCTCTCACAATTGGTGTTGGTAAGTACAAGGATGGAACCTATACCAATGTAGAAAAGACCGTTTCGATGCAACCTCGTGCCATGTATGAAAATCCGGTAGTGATGACCAAGATCTTTGATTGCGGCGGTAAGAAAGTGGCATACTTGCTATATACTAGCTTTACCTTTGAATCCAGCTTGGATTTGTACGAAGAATGCAAGAAGTTCAAGCAAGAAGGCGTTAGCGAGTTGATTCTCGATTTGCGTTACAATGGAGGTGGATATGTCTTTACTGAAGAAGTCTTGGCATCCATGTTGGCTCCGGAGGCAGAAGTTAAGAACCAGAGTGTGTACGAAACAGAAATCTGGAACGACGATTACATGGAGTATTATAAGAAAAAGGGCACAGATTTGAACACCTACTTCAGAACATCGTTCAACCAGACTTACGATAAAAAGGAATATAAGATTAATACTTCCGATGCCAATATCGGCTTGAACAAAATCTATGCCTTGGTAGGTACTGGTTCTGCTTCGGCTTCAGAATCCATTTTAGTGGGTCTGTTGCCTTATATGGATATTGAAATCATTGGTGAGCAGACACATGGTAAGTATTGCACCGGTATCATGTGGAAAGGAGCAGAATGGTATCAAGACATTGTAGACAATTATACGGAAAACAAGATGGACTTTGCTGAAAAGCACCCTCAGTTTGCCGACTGGAAGAAATACATTGCCGATTGGGGTCTTTACGTGATGATTAACCGTTATGGTGATAAGGATGGTAATAATCCATGTATGCCAAATGGTTTGACACCGGACGTAGAAGCGCAAGACCGTTTTATCGAAGACTATCCATTGGGTGATGAGCGTGAGAACCTCTTGAATATCGCTTTGACCAAAGCAGGTAAGACAGATTTGAATCCACGTGCCGTATCCCGTTCGGTAGCTACTTTGCCAGTAGGCAAGATGATCCGTACTTCGAACAATCCGTTGGATGGTAAGCTGATTTACACCGGTGATAGGATTAAACCAAGATTGGTTGATATGCCATAAAAAAAGAAGTCCAGATTATCTGGACTTCTTTTTTTATCTACCGTAAAGTTTGTCTATCAAATCGCTTCGTCCCATGCGTTTCAATTCCTGGATGATGGAGCGTCGTTCTTCCGGTTTGTACCAGAAGAAGAACATGCGCTGGGCGAGTTTCTCACGTTGTGTCTTGGCACTGAAAATAGGTTGCAAGGTGTACGGATGATAGCCCGTATGCCATGCTTCGGTAGCTACGGTCATCGGGGTAGGCGTGAAGTCTTGCACTTGCTCGAGGTGGAAGTCCAAACGTTTGGTGATAACCGCCAACTCGGCCATGTCTTCTTGCGTGCATCCCGGATGGCTACTGATGAAGTAAGGGATGATTTGCTGGCGAAGGTTCAGCTCGTTGTTGATCTTGTCGAATATCTTCTTGAAGTCGTAGAACTGGCTGAACGAAGGCTTTCGCATGACGTGAAGTACCGAATCACTGGTGTGTTCGGGAGCTACCTTCAATCGTCCGCTCACGTGCTTGGCGATGAGCTCACGGGTATATTCCTTGGTGCTTCGGTTGATGGCCGGGTCCTTGCTTTCGTGAAGCAGGAGGTCATAGCGCACACCGCTACCGATGAAGCTCTTCTTGATGCCTGGAATGGCATCGACGGCATGATAGATGTCGAGCAACGGACGATGGTCGGTGTTGAGGTTCGGGCATACCTTGGGGTGGATGCACGACGGACGCTTGCACTTGCGGCATTTGTCCTGATCGGTTCCGCCCATGGCATACATGTTGGCACTCGGTCCGCCAAGGTCGCTCAAGTAGCCCTTGAAGTCGGGCATCTCGGTGATAGCCTTTACTTCCTTCAGGATGCTTTCTTTGCTTCGGCTCACAATGAATTTGCCTTGATGCGCACTGATGGTACAGAAGGCACATCCTCCGAAACATCCGCGATGCAGATTGACGGAGAACTTGATCATGTCGAAAGCCGGGATGCGCTTTCCTTTGTACTTAGGATGTGGTAATCGGGTATAGGGAAGGTCGAACGACATATCGAGCTCGCCTTGCGTCATTGGTGGGTAAGGCGGATTTACCACTACCGTGCTATTTCCGGCATGCTGGAGGATGCGTGCGGCTTCGTATTTGTTCGATTCTTCTTCGATGAAGCGGAAGTTCTCGGCTTCCTTCTTCTTGTCGCTCAGGCATGCTTCGTGCGAGTGGAGTACGATGTCCTCTTTCTCGCTGATGCTAGGCGGAATGGCTTGTTTGCCCTTTACCAAGTACACGGTTTGAGGAAGGTCGTGCGGGATGACCGGATTTTCCTTCATGCGCTTGCAAAGGTCGGTGATGGGTTTCTCGCCCATGCCATAGACCAGGAGGTCGGCACCTGATTCGATAAGGATGCTCTTGCGCACGGTGTCTTGCCAATAGTCGTAATGGGTGAGTCGGCGAAGGGATGCTTCGATTCCACCAATCACAACGGGCACATCCGGCCAAAGCTTTTTCAAGATTTGGGTATAGACAATAGTGGGGTACTCGGGGCGCATGTCGTGGCGTCCGTCGGGGGTATAGGCATCTTCGCTACGGAGGCGCTTGTTGGCCGTATACTTGTTCACCATGGAGTCCATGCAGCCGGCGGATACTCCGAAAAACAAACGGGGCTTGCCCATCTTCTTGAAGTCGCGGAGGTCGTCTCGCCAATTGGGTTGGGGTACGATGGCTACCTTCAGCCCTTGTGCTTCGAGCAATCGGCCGATAACGGCTGCTCCGAACGAGGGATGATCCACGTACGCATCACCACTGAACAGGATGACATCGAGTTCATCCCATCCGCGCAGCTCCATTTCTTTCTTGGTGGTGGGGAGCCAGTCGGTTAGTCTATATTCTTTCAAGGGTTATTCTGCTTCTGTAGTTGTTTCCTTTTGTTCTTCCAATTCCTTTTCCCACTTGATGTAGAGCAAGATGAGTTGGTGCAATCCGAATGCCTTCATGTTGTTGTGATATATCACGTCGATGCAGAGGTCGAGCAAATCTTTGCAATTGCCTTCTGCCGATGCGATGAGCGAACGGATGTTGAGTTTCAACTTATCGAGTACCATTTCGTCCACGATACCGTTGCTATCAATCAAATGCTGGAAGAGTGAATACTTTTGGATGGTTTGTAGATTCGCTTCCGATATTTCCATGCTTCGGGTGCCCGAAGCGTTTGTCTGTATGGTATACATAACTTCTATTGATAATGTTTGAAATACAAATGTAGAAATAAAAAGTGGGATATCCTTATGAATTATTCATTAAATAATCCCAATGCCGCTTGCATGACTCTAGTCCGTTGGCTAGTTCCTTCGATGCTTTCGAATGGGAAGCCGAGGACGAAAGTGCGGTAATTGGTGCCTTTATAAACGGTGCCAGCTCCATAGTTGCCCGGTGTATAGATAAAGGTGGAATAGGAGCCTCCGACGGGAAGCAGACAATCCGGAGCCGGTACGGCATAAGTTTTGTCGTTCACTTGGGTCGGGAAGGTGAGGTTGGTATTGGCTCCATGGACTTCACCGGTAGTTACTCCCCACATGCTTCCTCCATGCGAGAACTTCAGGATACCTTCGGCTAGCGAAGTAGGGAGAATGCTTCCTAGGTATGAACCGCTAATCATCAGGTTGCCTTTTTGTTTTGTATAATCCGAAATGCGTTCTTGCATTTGGGTACTGATTGTTGTTTTTTCGGCACCTAGAATGAGGTCTACAATTGGATAATCTTCCATGCGGATGAAGCTTTGTTCGATGGCTTCGTCGCTACATGAAACGAAAGAATGTTCTCCTGCTGCTTGGATGGCCTTTCCATGAATAAATGGATAATCGAATGTGTTTCCGGCTATCTGCTTGCCTTCCCATTCGCTTGAACTATAACCCAAACCATCGGATGTTTCTTTACCGATGAATCGGCGGTCGAAGCCAAGTTGGGGTCCACAATAGGAAGTGGTACTGATGTATGGCATACCCGGGTCACGGCTCAGGTCAAATCCCTGATGGGATTCTGTTTCGATGGTAGCCGGTCCGCTGGTACGGTCGAACGCATTGACAATGAGTATGGTTCCTTTGTTTTTTGGAGCGTGGTAGGCGGATAGGATTTCCGAAGGGAAACTTTCGCCACCCTTATTGACCGCCGTTACCTTGAAGCTATAGACGAGTCCGGGTTCTGCTTCAAAGGTGTATGTGTTTTCTTTGACATAGGTTCCGTTGTCCCAACCACCATGTCCCAAACGGGTATATACAATGTATCCACGTGGACTAGCGGACGGTTCTTGGAGGTCAATGGTTCCTTGCCAACTGAGACGGAAACTCTTCTTGCCACTTTCTTCAATAGCGAAGCGCTGTACGGGGAGAGGTTGTACGACATAATCGGTACCGTGCATGGTTGCGGTGTATTTCAAAATGGATTTATACACCGATCGTGCTACGGTAAACTTAAAGTCGGGCTCGTGTCCAATCTTCATGTCGGCAAAGTTCTGGTGGGAGAGGATTTCCAAAATCATGCTTGGTACGGCAGGCAAACGGGTTTCGCTATAGTTGCGGTTCCACATGCCTCGGCGTGGCCAATGGATGTTGAACTTGGCCGAAATGTCTTGTTGGAGTCCGGTCATTACCATATCAGTCAAATCTCTGGAAGCATAGCGGGACACGCCACTATTCAGCTTTCCGTCGTTGAAGTTGGTTGTATAGACACCTAAGGTTCCTATCCATTCATCCATTTGGGAGTAACCGGCATCGCTATGGAAAGCCAGGCTCATTTCCAAAGGAACACCTAACCCTTTTTCGGATGGGTTGTAAACGGAGCCTCCACTGAGGTAATTGATCATGTGGCTACGGGTATTGAGGTCGTCCGCATAATCGTTTTGTCTATCTGGGCGAGTATACACTTCTGTAGGCATACCGCTCCATTGGGCATTGTAACGGGCACCCTCCATCCATCGGGGGAGTCCGCTTGTCTGGCCTTCACGGGCGATGTTCCCCATACCTCCACCAATACGGATGGCATCGGCACATACGACTCCTTTTTGTTTGCTTTGGTTACTCAAGACTACCATGCCATAATCGTTGGCTCCCTTGTCGAATTCAAAATGTCCCAGATATACCCAAGTTCCGCTACCTATTTGTTGGTTCACAAGAAATTCGGTAACACCTCCTTTATGGAATACCAAGTACTTGGCATCGCTGACACTCTCGGGTAGGGATTGATAGGAAACATATACCGCATATCGACCGGTTTCGGGGATATTCGGAATCCATTGGGCAAAGGCTTTTTCGGCTTTCTTTTCGGTCGGGATATAGCGGGCGGTTCCTTCTGTGAAAGGATTTTGTCCATCTGTATAGATGCGGCGTTTCATGGCAAAACCATTGGTTTGAGCAGTTTTCCATTTATTTTTTCTACTTTTCACTTCTTGATAGATACCGGTGCCATCATTGTCAACGATTACTTCATGGTGTTGCCAATCACGTTCACGAGGAGTAAATACCACGGCTCCTGCATTTTCCAACATCGGGATGAGGTAGGGTACTACGAACGATTGAGTAAACAAGTCTTCGGCGGTACTATACAATCTAGGGCGTTGCCATCCCCATTCGCCTTTCTTGTTGATGTAATACTTTCCGTGGCTTTGCCAAAGTGCAATGTGGCGTCCTTCTAATCCATCCTCGGCTACATAAGGACGTGAAATGTTTTTCGTCCATGGATTGCCTTTGTATTTATGCTTCCAAAGACGACTATTGTCTTTCTTCTTCCGAAGAGAGTTGGGTATTAATTCGTCAATAGACTTGCCATCTGCATAGATTGTCATTTTATAATAGTTGACAGGACCGGGAAGATGGCCTTTCAGGTAGTCGTATATTTGCTTTACATTTTCGGTGGTGAAAGGTTGGTATCCAAAGGAGGTAGAAGGGTAGATATTCAATATTCTACGTTCATGGTCCAAGTGGAAGGAATCAAGTTTACAGGTTCCGATTTTAGCGGTTGGTGCCTTGTATTCGGAAAAATATTGGGTAAGCCGTTCCTTTACGTTTCCATCCAATCCTTGGGCAAGGGAAAGAGTATGAAAACCAAGAATGACCAGTGTAGAAAATAAGTATCTTTTCATGGTGATTGTCTTTAATGTTTATGGTTGCGAAGTTAGGAAAAATTGTTAGCTTTGCAGATATGTTTAACTATCTATAATCGCTTCATGAAAAAAAACATTCTAAAATTCGGCCTATTGGTGCTTTTGATGAGTGCCTGTTCCAATGAAAAGGTTATACATATGCGTGATTATGGCATTGTACCCGATACCGAAGAAAATCTATCTGCTAAAATGCAAGAAGCCTTGATTGCCATCAAACAAGATAATGGAGGCAAAGAGGTGACTTTATTATTTGAACCTGGTCGTTATGAATTTCATACCGAAGGAGCTGTTCTGAAAGAATATTATGTATCGAATCATGACCAACCAAATCCTAAGCCGGTAGGTTTGGCATTGGAGGATTGGAAGAACCTGACTTTGGATGGCGGGGGAGCTGATTTTATTTTCTACGGCCGTATGCTCCCAATGTCATTGGTCCGTTCTGAAAATACCGTATTGAAGAATTTTAGTATCGACTTTGAAGAGCCGCATATTGCTCAGATAGAAATTGTGGAAAGCACAAAGGATGGAATGATTTTCCGAGTAGAGCCGTGGGTAAAAGCTGGTATTGGGGAAAATGGTCATTTTGAAAATAGAGGAGAAGGTTGGAAAAACTATCCGCAAGCCGGTATTGCTTTCGATGCCAAGACTCGTCATTTGATTTATCAGACCAGTGATTTGTGGTGTCCGACTAATGAAACGAAGCAATTGGATGAACGCACTTTCCAAACCCCATATTGGAAAGATAGTCGTTTGGTTCTTGGTACCAAAGTGGCCATGCGTACTTGGGAACGTCCTGCTCCTGGTATCTTTATGTATATGGATAAGGATACTCGTTTGGAAAATGTAACGGTACACTATGCAGAAGGTATGGGATTGTTGGCTCAAATCAGTGAGAACATTACGTTGGAAAAGTTTAATGTTTGTTTGCGTGGGGATAATGATGAACGTTATTTTACGACTCAGGCCGATGCTACTCATTTCTCTGGATGTAAAGGAAAAATTATTTCTTGCAATGGTTTGTACGAAGGAATGATGGACGATGCCATCAATGTACATGGCACCTATTTGAAGATTGTAAAGCGTTTGGATGATAAGACGGTAGTAGGTCGATACATGCATCCGCAAGCTTATGGATTCTATTGGGGTGGTAAGGGTGAAAAGGTTCAGTTCGTCCGTTCGAACACCATGGAAGTGGTGGGCGAAACGAATGAGATTGCTGAAATCACTCCGTATGACAAGGAAGTAATAGATGGAGCAAAGGAATTCAAAATTACTTTTGTGAATCCGTTGGATGCGGTCATCAATGAAAACGAGGGCTTTGGCATGGAGAACTTGGAATGGTGTCCAGAAGTGTATTTTGCGGATAATGTGATTCGTAACAATCGTGCTCGTGGAACTTTGTTCAGTACTCCGTTGAAAACAATTGTGGAACGCAATACATTTGATCATACATCGGGTACAGCTATCTTGCTTTGTGGTGATTGTAATGGTTGGTTCGAAACTGGTGCATGCCGTGATGTGACTATTCGTGAAAACAAGTTCGTCAACTCGCTGACCAATATGTTCCAATTTACAGAAGCGGTGATTTCCATCTATCCGGAAATACCGAATTTGAAAGACCAACAGAAGTATTTCCATGGCGGAGAAGGTCAACCGGGTGTTGTAATTGAAAACAATTTCTTTGAAACATTTGATCGCCCGATAGTGTTTGCCAAGAGTATTGATGGCTTGACTTTCCGTGGTAATAAGGTGGTGCAGAATGAAGATTTCCCTGCTTTCCATAGAAACCAAACTCGTTTCCGTTTATTGCGTACCAAGAATGTGGTGATAGAGAATAATGAATTCTCGGACAATGATTCTAGCATTAGCGAAGAATGATGTCTAAAGAATGAGTTGCATGGGCTGGCAAGAAATTCTAAGGTTCGATCAGGATATCACATTATGGATAAATGGGTTCCATTCGGAATTCATGGATTTCGTGTGGATCTGGTTGTCGAATATTCCTATATGGATTCCTCTCTATGTGGTGATTATAACTTTTATTATCCGGAGATTAGGATGGAGGAAAGGAGGCATTGTCGTGGCTTGTATTCTGTTGACGGTTACTTTTTGTAGTCTATTCTCTTATTACATCAAGGAACTGACCGAAAGGTTGAGACCATGGAGGGATGCTTATATGATGGAACATGCACTTCATGTTTTGGAGGAAGGTGGCAAATATAGTTTTTTCTCCGCTCACTCAGCCAATACGTTCGGACTAGTGACATGTGGCTATTTGGCACTACGTGTGGATCGGCGATTTAATTATAAAGGCTATGCCGTTGTTATGTATGTTTGGGCGACTATGGTAGCTGTAAGCCGCATTTTTGTAGGAAAGCATTATTTGGGTGACGTGATTGTAGGAATTTGTGTAGGTATTCTTGCGGGATTGTTGTTTGCCTGGATAGCAAGAAAACTTCTCAAACGGTACATGTGATAGACTAAAAAGAAAGAGGGTGTGCTAAATGCACACCCTCTTTTCTCTTATATAATTTCAATTCCTGCTTTTGCGCAAAGTTCCAAACCTACATCTTTTAGTTTGTACTTCTGAATCTTACCACTACCGGTCATCGGGAATTCCTTCACGAAGAAGATATATTTCGGAATCTTATAACGAGCAATCTTTCCTTCGCAGAACTCACGAACATCAAATTCATTCATTTCGGCACCTTCGTGTAGAATGATAAATGCACCTACGGCTTCGCCATAACGCTTTGATGGGATACCGGCTACTTGCACGTCTTTGATGCCTTCCATCTGATATAGGAATTCTTCTATTTCGCGTGGGTAGATATTTTCGCCACCACGAATAATCATGTCCTTGATACGGCCGGTGATGCGATAGTTGCCATCTTCATCCTTCACGCCCAAGTCGCCTGAGTGCAAGAAACCGTTTTGGTCGATGACTTCGGCGGTAGCTTGTGGGTTCTTATAATAACCCTTCATGGTGTTGTAACCACGGTTACACATTTCACCTTGTACGCCTACCGGACATTCTTCGCCTGTTTCCGGGTCAATAACTTTCACTTCGGTAAACTCATAGTCGCGACCTACGGTAGTGCAACGTACTTCGAACGGGTCATCGATGCGTGTATGAGTCATACCCGGAGAAGCTTCGGTCAAACCATATACGCTGGTTACCTTCATGAACATCTTTTCTTCTACCTGACGCATCAATTCAATTGGGCAGAGAGCACCTGCCATGATACCCACACGAAGGCTGGACATATCGAACATGTCGAACATCGGGTGATTCAATTCAGCAATGAACATGGTTGGTACTCCGTAAAGGGAAGTACAACGTTCCTTGTGGATAGATGCTAATGCAACCAATGGGTCGAAGCGTTCTACCATGACTTGTGTACAACCGTGTGTCAAACAGTTCATGGTTGCTAATACTACTCCGAAAC
>JAFYPV010000092.1 GCA_017559935.1 Bacteroides sp.
ATGAAAAAAACAGATAAAAATAGAACTATATGAAACAACTTTATTATGTCGTTCAGACACTACTACATGGGCGGAATGCCAATGTGATTAAAATCGTCTCTCTCGGGTTGGGATTGATGATGAGCATCCTGCTGTTCGCAAGGGTAGCCTTCGATTTAAGTTATGACACTTGCTTCAAGGACTATCAGAACCTGTACCAAGTATGGTCGGTATATACCATCGATGGCGAACCGAGAAGCCCCCAACAAATGAATTTAGGTCCTGTACCTGGAAGTATTTATCAGAATTTCCCAAATGAAGTGGAAAGTGCCACTTGTATCAATAACTGGGCACTGCCGTTGCCCTTATTGTATGGTAATGCCAAGTTCGATGAACTTACCATATCTGCCGATTCCCTGTTCTTCGATACTATGGGCATAGAAGTGCTGAAAGGAAATCCCCGACAGGACTTGCAACAAAAGGATGTGGTTTACCTAAGTGAACAGTTGGCCAAGAGGATATTCGCCGACGAAAATCCGATAGGCAAGATACTCCGATACGGAAAGGAAATGGACCTCACCGTAAAAGGAGTTTATGCCACCATCCCTGAAAACAGCACCTTAAAAGCCGAAGTAGTAGTGTCTATGCCTACCATTCGGAGCCGAAACATCGGTAATTACGGTTGGAATGGAGGTGACAGTTGGTATGGCTACGTCCGTGTGAAACCGGGCATAAATACAGAGAACCTGAACAAACGAATAGAACTGCTTATGCAACAGAACGTTCCTTCTAATGCCAGTGTAAAAATATCTGCATTTGTACAACCTATCTACAAAACTTTCCAAAGTTACGAAGACCCGCAGCGCCGACGCATCATCATGAGCATTCTGGGTGGAGCGATTCTTTTCATTGCAGCCATGAACTACGTGCTTCTTTCCCTCTCGTCCTTGAGCCGACGCGCCAAGGCCATCGGTGTACACAAATGTAGCGGAGCAGAAACAAGCACCATCTTCGGCATGTTCCTTTGGGAGACCGCTATCATCCTCATCTTCTCCTTGTTGCTGATGACTTTCCTCGTCCTCAATTTCCAGGATTTCGTGGAAGAATGTATGGATGGTCTCCAGTTGGAATCGTTCTTTATCGGACGAGTTGTTTGGGTACCGTTTGCCGCCATTGCCCTACTTTTCTGCATCGGTGGCATTCTTCCGGCACAACTGTTTGCCCGCATCCCGGTGACCCAAGTCTTCAAGCGATACGCCGAAGGGAAAAAGAGTTGGAAGCGTCCGTTGCTGTTCGTCCAGTTTGGCGGAGTGGCTTTCGTGGCAGGCTTGATGTGTATCGTCTGGATGCAAAACAACCACCTCAATCATTTTGATTTCGGGTATAACAAAGAACGTGTGGCTTTCGGTTATCATACCACCGAAGAGCAGGGAGCAGAAGCAGTCAGACACTTTTATGAAGGATTGCCCTATGTGGAATCCGTCAGTTCATCTGAAGGTCCAGTCGTTTGGGGATACAATGGCGAAATAATTTCCGAAGTTGTGGGTAAACCGTTATTTGCTTCTCGTTATGACTATTGGAATGAAGACTATCCTTCTTTTATGGGACTTACTTTCCTTGAAGGACGAATGCCTATGCACAAAGATGAGGTGGCTGTCAATGAAACTTTTATAAAGAAAATAAACTGGGATAGTAATATATTGGGAAAAATCATCTATACAAATGTCGATTTGGATAAATATAAGGTCGTGGGGGTATTGAAGGACTTCAAGATAGGTAATATCAATTTCAATACGGAAATGCCCTTTGTAGCACACTATCGTCCGACATTCGGAAATTTTGTACATCTTAAGCTGAAGGAACCTTTTATCGAAAACTTGCAGAGACTCAACAAGGAAGTTGGAGAGGCTTTTCCTGGTAATGCTATTTCTTTCGATTCCATGGAAGCAGTTATTAGGGGAACTTATGCAAATGTTTTCACATTCGGGAAAGTCACTACGGTTGCTACCGTCGTGGTACTCTTCATCACCCTCATGGGCTTGATAGGCTACACCAACGACGAAACCCAACGTCGCTCGAAGGAAATCGCCATCCGCAAGGTGAACGGGGCAGAAGCATCCGGCATCCTCGAACTCTTGGCGAAGGATGTGCTCGTGACGGCACTTCCGGCGGTATTGCTCGGCACCTTGGCCTCGTGGTATGTGGGTGAACTATGGATGTCGCAATTCGCGACGGTGGTTGGCAGCACCATACCTTATTATATTATGACCGCCCTCGTGACCTTGTTGATGATTGTCGGTGTGGTCGTGGTGAAGACTTGGAAGATTACAAATGAAAATCCGGTGATTAGTATTAAGAGTGAATGATTTAAGTTCACCACAGAGTACACAGAGTCACACGGAGAAAAAAATAAGAAACTCTGTGAAACTCAGTGTTCTCTGTGGTAAGTAAAATATAACAATAAAAAAATAAAACTATGATTAAGATTGAAAACCTCAGTAAAGTATTCCGTACAGAAGAAGTAGAAACCGTAGCATTGAACGGTGTGAACATGCAAGTAAGCGAAGGCGAATTTGTAGCCATTATGGGTCCTTCGGGATGTGGAAAGTCCACTTTACTCAATACTCTTGGCCTCCTCGACAATCCGACTGAAGGC
>JAFYPV010000093.1 GCA_017559935.1 Bacteroides sp.
AAGATGGTAGATGAGCTCTCGGGCGGACGCATTGCCTACGTTCATGTAAAGGGTATGGATAGCCCAAGCTTCCGAACTGTTTATAGTGAACTTTTGAGTGACAAGAACCGCAACCGCGAAGCAGTGATTGTAGATACTCGCCACAATGGTGGTGGTTGGTTGCACGACGATTTGGCAACTTTGCTCAGTGGTAAGGAATACCAACGTTTCGTTCCGCAAGGCCAATACATCGGTAGCGACCCATTCAACAAGTGGTTGAAGCCATCTTGCGTCTTGGTATGCGAAGACAACTACAGTAATGCTCACGGATTCCCATGGGTATACAAAGAATTGGGCATCGGTAAGCTTATTGGTGCACCGGTACCAGGAACCATGACTGCCGTTTGGTGGGAAACACAGATTGACCCGAGCATCGTGTTCGGTATTCCTCAAGTGGGATGTGTGGACATGCGTGGCCAATATGCTGAAAACAACCAGCTCCTACCGGACATTGAAGTCTACAACAAGCCGGAAGAAGCATTGAAGGGTATCGATACCCAACTTGCTACCGCTGTAAAGGAAATGTTAAAAGTTGCGGATAACGCAAAGAAATAATCAAAATAGTTGGACTTTAAAGTGAACCCCAAAAGTTAGACAAAAACTTTTGGGGTTCACTTCATTCATGAGCCGCTATTATTTTATCATTAATTTCGCATTCACAGCCGAAGTTTATTATTTTTGCAAAAAAATATACAATGAACATCCACTCCATTCCAGCCTTTAATGACTGTTACATCATGCAACACGAAGACATTGAACTCTTTGCAACCACGCTTGCTGATGGTTTCAGTCAATACAATATGTTCAAGTACATTTGCTACGGAACATATAATCATGACTTGATGCGTCTGTTTTGGGAGGTTTCTCTTGCTCTTCTCCCCGATAATGCCATCTGCATAGCCGACAGCAAGGATGCCAATTCCGTACTAGTCTATATCCCTCCAAAAAGCAAAGAACCTAGCTTACTCGATTATATGAAAGCAGGCGGAGTGAAAATGCTTTTCAAATTCGGCATTAGAAGAATTATCCGGTTGACGCGTTTTAATATAGAGATAGAACAAGTAGCAAAACGATATCGAACCGCTAACGATGGCTATCTGATGGCCTTTGCTACGCGCCTCGACAAACAAGGACAACACTATGGGAAACCGCTGATAACGGCCCTTCTGAATCATCTCGATGCTTCGGGCGAGAGTTGCTATCTCGAAACTCTGAAAGCAGAAAATGTAGCATTGTATCAACACTTCTCATTCCAGCTTAAAGGACAGACAGACAGCCAATTGGGAAATCTCACATTATTTGCGATGCACCGCTCCGTAAATCCTATTTCTTAGCTTCTGCATTGGCACGTTCTACCAATCGTCGGGTAGCTTCATTCAATGGAGGAACCGTAGAAGGAATCACAAACTCTACATTCGTAGGTTTCTTCTTGTATTCTGCTTTGGCTTCCTCCTTGGATAGATATTCGCGGTCTACCATGTACATTTCTACCATGATACGGACCACAATCGGCTTTTCAGATTTCAACGCCTTGCGCAGATACTTTCCTCGTCCGTCTGCCTGCATCACGAAGCTGGATTCCAGCAAATCCTTCGGCTGATACACGCCCTTGTCGTTTACCCGATAAACCTGTGTAACGTAAACTTGGTTGAACTCCATGGTAAAGCCTAGAAGCTTCAACGGCCAAGGAGATATTTTATGTTCTTTCATATCTGCCAACCCGTCTACAATCATGGTAAAAGTCCGGTCGTTCTGCTTTAAAATAATCGACTTTCCCGACTTTCCCGGTTCTTCATAAAGCTTAGCAGCGTTCCCCGATTCCTTGAAAGACTTCGGAGTAGGAATTTCTTTGTCAATCGGTTCAAAGATAGTTACCATCGAAGGAAACATCGATTCTGGCTCGGTACTGATACTGTCTTTACCGAATAGTTGATAATGCTCATATGGGCGGCTTTCGAGTATGCGTAGGGATGAACTTCCACTAAACTTCGCATCTTTCGAAGCCGGTATAAAACGGTCGGCCATGTGCTCCGTAAAATAAGTTACGGTATCGGTCTCATTGCTCATACTGAAATATTCGCGCACGTAGAAGATCTGCTTCAATATATTACGCTTGACAGGAACGACGACCACTTCTTCCAGTTCATAAGTCATTGGGGTCATTTCCCAAGTCTTGTCTTCCGGACGTTCTATCACCAATGGTTCGTACCCCATACAGCGAAGAGTAATAGGATAGGCCGATTCCGGTACCTCCGAAAAAAGACCATCGCTCCAGGTAAAACCTACCATATTGCCTGCTGCATCGAAGATAGAAGCCGCTGCAACAGGTGAATGATCCACTGCATCAATTACACGCTGCTGGGCATCAACTGGGGCGAAAAGCAACAAGATGCCAATAATCAGAATATAAACACGTTTCATTATCATATAATTCTTATAGTTCGTATATTAAAATTCAATCCATCTGCAGGGCAATGATAATGCAGGCAGCTAGGAATATTCCTATGAATATCAATAGGCCGATGATAAAATAAACCAGACTTGTAAACAACGCCTTTAGTGTCGCTGTCATCCAGTTATTGGTACCATAAACCCTTCTGAAAGCAATTGTCAAATACAGGCAGGAACTTATGATCATGATCCATTGCAATAGCTCCATAGGTGGTGCAACAGTCAGATAAAGCAGGTATATGCATATCATTAAAAACTCGAGAAGTGCCGTGTAATGCAAAGCAAAAATAAAATGATGGATGCGGGGGAGTCTACTCTTGCGCTGTACAAAACTCAAAGACATGGAGAGAAATGGAGCTGTGAACAAGACAAGCATCGGGAAATACTCAGTGAAAAGCTCCACCATTTTTCCCCATACGGAATTGACGAGATTCAATTCTTCTTTATCGGTCTTGGCTTCTGGGTCGAACCGATAGCATCCGCTATCGTCAAGCACAATGACTTTATCCTCGATGAGTACATGAGGGATGACAGCCATCCATTTATCAAGGGATTTACCCTGAGTGTCTTCAATGGTCTTTAAGTTGCTTATGTACTCCGGAAATTTTTCCGCCAATAACAATGGAGCCAGCAACTGAACGGTATCCCGCGGGCTTTCTTTGATATTCCCAGCATTTCCGTTTTTTATCAAAAAATCGAATTGAAGGACAGGGATCACTCTTTCGTCATTGGTCAGACTATGTACAGAATCATTCATCTTCTCTGTACCGGCAAAAAAGACGAACAGCGTAATGATTACAAACAGCAAGAACATGTTCAGTTTAAGTGGATGTTCTTGAGAAGTGAACTTTCCAGAAAGATATTCGTTGGTCAGATATCCTGGCCGGCGGATTAAAGCCCAAATGGTTTGTAGAAATTTGGAATCCCATAAAAAGGCATTGATAAGGTATTCCTGGACAAATGCACTGACAGTAGGTGTTTTACTTGTTGCTTGTTGTCCACATGCATGGCAATATATACCCTGAAGTTCCGAACCACAGTTCAGACAATGCGTATAAGGTAGGTTACTCTGCTTATTCTCTGATTTCGAGTTTGGAATATTATTATCCATTGCTGCTCCTTTTTATCTTAATAGTATTGCAAACACATTACTGTTATATCATCACTTTGTTCTGCTCCGTCTGCATGATGTTTGACCTCTGAAAACGTTTCATCAATTATTTCTGCCGGTGTCTTAGAGGCATTCAATTTTAATAATGCAATAAGTCTATCATCGCCAAACAATTCCTTATCGTTGTTTTCCGCTTCATTGATACCATCTGTAAACATATACAGCTTCATCTGTTTTTCGAGTTTTATTTCTTGACCTTCATATGGGAATCCTTCAAACAAGCCCAAAGGCAGATTAGGTTCAACACGCATAGGCAAAACTCTACCATTAGTTTCTATAATCAAAGGAGCGTTATGTCCCGCATTGCAGTACTTAAGCTGTCCGTTCTTTAAATCCAGAATACCAAGGAAAGAGGTACAGAACATGCCCGACTCATTACCATCTGCCAAAGAATCGTTCAGAGATGACATAATTTCTTCCGGCTTGTCAAGATGTGAAGCAACCGACCGGAACAAGCGACAAGCCACAGCCATAACCAACGAAGCTGGTACCCCCTTTCCCGACACATCACCGATGATGAAATACAGTTTCTCATCTTCAATGAAGAAATCGTATAGGTCCCCTCCCACCTCTTTGGCAGGAACCAGTTTGGCAGACAAAGCTAGATCATCGCGCTCGGGGAATGGTGGAAAAATCTTAGGAATCATACCCATCTGAATGTTATGGGCTATTCGTAGTTCACTCTCTATTCTTTCCTTATTCGCTGTAGTCGATTTGAGTTCTGCTATATAATTCACTAAAGAACGTTGAAGATACTCAAACGAATCGTGCAGTTCCTTGAGCTCATCCTGCGATTTTATCAGTGGAAGTTCTGCTGTGAAATCTCCATTGGCAATCTTCTTGGCTACACCAGAAAAATCTTCAACAGGAGCAACCACCTTACGGATTCCGTTGTAATTCATGGCTATCATCAGCAGGAGTGCAATCACACCCAAGAAAATCAAAAAGTTTCTCAACATCTTGACCTCCATATAGAGTTCGCTTCTTGGACATACAATAGCAACCACCCACTGTGTAGTTTCCACCGGAGAGTAGAAGACAAAGAATTTCTGCCCCTCCTTGTTTCGGAGCACTTCACCAGCTCTACAGTTTACGATATCATCCTGCAATTTTTTCAACGATTCGTCTTCATCGCCATATGTAGACGAAAAGATCGTTTCGTTAAGAATCAGTTCGTGATCGGGATGTACGATGTACGAAGCATTCCGGCTCACCATCAGATTATAGGATTTTTCGAATACCTTGATATTGCCTACCAATTCAGTAAGCCATTCCAAAGACAAGTCGGCTGTAATGATAGCATAGAGTTTGCCTTCGCTATCATATAACGGTTTCGAGTAGGTAGTCATCATCTTCTCGCCACCCCCTTCATCGTAATAAGGTTCACTCCAATAAGGCTTGTTTAGAAGTTTAGGAATCTGATACCAATCCATGTAGTGATAATCGTAGCTATCGTTCCCCAACTGCATGGACTTGATTTCTCCACTCTTCTCATCTCTAAAAGAATAAGGAGAGAAGTAATGTCCTTCTGAAGGGAAGTAGTCAGGCTCAAATGCAACAGCACAACCATAAACAAACTCATTATTCTGAAGCAGACGTTCCGTGATGGCATACATAAAGTCAGGAGAAGCCAGTCTATGAGGTACAATCCATGCCGTATTCTCCACTGCAATCTCTACAGCATGCAATACAGCATCAATCTGATGAATAGTGTTGGACATTTCTCTGTGTGCATGATCGACCGCCTCCTCTCTCATCTTATTGGCTGCCATTCGCAGGAAGACTGCAAATGTCAACGTAAAAATAATGGCAGAAACGATAAGTACTCTGACCATCAGACGGCCAGAGATAGACTTTCTGAACTTTATCTTTGTTTTTTTCATTGCTTACCTCCTGTTAATTGTTGGAATTCTACAGGCTTTGAAATATAGCCATATTTCAACAACACCTCATTTAGCCAAAAGAATGCATTGTCATTCAAGGTAAATGAAGGTGCTTCACCCTTTATATCCTCCTGCATTTCCAATACTTCCTCCAGCATCCATTTTTGATTGTATATGTTAGTCGAGATATTTTCCTTCTTCACATACTTCATGACGATGTCAACCGCTTCCTTGCGGTTATTTCTCACCCACTCCCAGCCTTTGCGTGAAGCTTCGGCAAACTTACGGCACAGCTCTGGATTTTTCTTGAAATACTTCTCGCTCACATACAAACCGTCTTCCGGATAGTCATACCCCATTTCCGAAAACCGCAGGAGGCTTCCCGGAGTAATACCAGACATAGAGAAAAGTATCCCCTCATTATAACTTTTTCCCAATGTGGCATCAATAGCACCGGAGATGTAGATATTCAGAGGATTTATGAATTTCACCCACTCGATGCCCAGATTATGTTCTTTGTCTATGATATAAGGGATATCACTGAACCCCGCTTTCCATGTACCGATTCTGCGCCCGGCAAGGTCAGACATCAAGCGTATGCCCTTTTCATGTGATATCAGCACAAGCGTAGTATGCTGTGTGGTCTGCAAAAGATTGATAAGTCTAGTTCCCTTATCCGATGCCATCATCGCTTGTATCAACTCACATGTTATAAAGTCAGAAGTACCATCCTTCAGCATATTTATAGAACTGTACGAATGAGTAGGATGTACAATGGATACATCTAAACCAGCCTCGGCATAGTAGCCATTCTCAAATGCAGCATAATATCCTGCAAACTGGCTCTGTGCACTCCATTGAGGGCTAAAGGTAATCTTCTGTCCATATCCATGAAAAGCGGATATAACAACAAAACACATCAGACATAGAATATTCTTCATATAGTATCGTAAGAATTTGTTTTTACTAATTATTCCAAGTATCTATCACGCAGCACATTCATCATTTCCGGAGTCACCCCAATACATGTTGTCAGATAATTTCTGAGTGAACCATATTTTGCATCCACTTTGTCTAAAGTAGCCTCGAATATTTCAGGATTGGCACTAATCAAGGTATTGATTACTATTTTCTGCGTTTCGGTTTCTGTTTTTATCTGCGAGGCCATCGGATCATAATAACTCTTCGATAGGATAAAGTCCGCCATAATCAGTTCACGATTAGCTCCCAAAGCAGCCAAAAGCATGGCCGATGCACATCCTGCCCGGTCCTTACCCTGCGTACAATGCCAGAGCACAGCACCCTCTTCCGGATTCGTCGTCAACAAATCGGCAAAGAACTGACGATATACCTCCTTCGACGATTCCTCGAAAAAGATGAGATCGTACATGCTTGTACACATGGCCTGAACAGAAGGATGGTCTGCATACTGCAGCAACATTCCAATCATCTGTTCTTCGCTCTCGAACTTGACATCAAACTGTCTCTCCCCTCCTGTGAAAGACAAGGCAAGAGACAAGTATCTCGCCTTTCCTGGGATGACATCCGGAGCAGAAAGGCTCTCGTCCTTACCTCGGAAATCATAAATGCACTGCACTTTGTATTTTTCGCCAAGCAAGATAGAGTCCTCTTTCGATAGACCAGATAACTTGGCGCTACGAAGAAGCAAATTCTTCTTAATGAATTGATCACCAATCCGATATCCTCCCAACTGTCTGGCATTATGAGCGTTGGTAAGACCAATCAACTGATTTTTCAGCTCTATTTTCTGCTTCTCAGCCACACTAGTCTTACAAGATACAAACATGACCATTATACATGCAATAACAGATAAAGAACGAATCATATTTCTCAGGAATTATCCAATAGTATTTACCAAGAACTTGATTCCACCAACAATCTTCTGAATATTCGGGAAGAAATACTGACGGGCCATGTCGATGATGGCTGGACGGTATTTCTCTGTATTTTCAGAAGTAAAGCCAATGGCAAATACGGCTCTGATCAAACGCAAGCCATCAAGCATGCCACCATATTTCTGAATCATTTCCGGATCTTCAGTCTTGAAATACTTGCGGATGAAGCAATCCTTGAAAAGTTTAACCGTAGCATTGTCCATACCACAAATACCTATAGTCATCTCATCTGTTCTCATTCCGTTGAGAATCACTGCAATTGAAATTAGGTCATAGATTGGATGTCCTACAGACATTCCCTCCATGTCAATCCAAAGCATCTCACCATTCTGAATCATGATATTCTTCGGATGGGCATCGCAATGTACCAGTCTGTCACCTTCAGGAAGGGCTTCAAGAATCTGCTTCAAAAGTTCACCTTCCTCTTCAGTTAAGAACTTCGATGCATTTTCCACCTGCTTACAATAGGATTCCTTAGCACTACCGAACACCGGATTGTCTGTGTGCACAGAATGAAGGAGATTCAATTGTTCGATGTATTTTTCGGTCAGTTCTTCCATGCAGCTTGGGTCCTTCTGGATATTTTCGCCCAAAGTACTACTCTTAATAATTTCGTACACCACCCCTCTTTTACCTTCACCACAATCTACCATGTCGAACGAAATAGCAGTTGGGATACCCAAGAAGAAGGCTTCCTTTGCTTTAGCAAGTTCCTGTTCAAGACCACTATATGTTTCTGGGTTATAATTAACTTTCACTATTTCATCCTCACTCACACGGTACACAGCTCCGTTACCACCAGCACCGATTTTTTCACATTTGCTCAAATCAATCTTGCGAAGCGCCTTGGTCATTTTAATGATTTTCGAGAATCCAGTCACTTCAAAGACTTCATAAACAGCAGAACATACATTCTCCAGCCTGAAATTCTTTTCAGTCTTAACCAACTTAAGTATGATACGAAGACCACTTGATGCGATATAACTAAGTTCCGATGCATCAATAACCAAACTTCCGTGTGGATTTTCCTTACTTATTTCAGCAAATTTCGATTCAAACTTAGCAGAAGCATCTGTGTCAAGTCTACCCTCCAATGATACAACAAGGACATCATTGTCCAATTTATAACTATAATTCATAATACCTATTAATAAAAAAAATAAAATTCACCTTTTCAGGGTACAAAGATAGCGAATTTTCACGAAACGTTACATATCCAAAACAACTAATTAAAATAATACGAGTAGATTTCAACACTAAAAGTTCTCATTCTCAGTTGTATGAACAAAAGAATAGGAACTTTAATTCTTCTATTGTGATTAATTTGTATCCTATTTGATTACCGTCAGTTTTTGGCTAGCTTCTGTAAGAGACATAGCATTAAAGTGCCACCACTCCGAGGGTTCAACCAGCCAACCTGCCTCGGTCATAATCTCGCGCAACAACTGGCGGTTCTTCAGCTCACGCAGGTTGATTTCACCATCCTCCAACAACTGTGTTTCAAGATCCACACGTGATCTATCACCAAAGTAATCATATTCCGACCCCATAGGAATAGGGTGTCCTGTACAGTCAACAAGGGTAACATCCACGGCTACACCATAGTTATGAGGACCACCACCACTCTTGTTCGGATTGGCAACAAAATCTTGCAGTTCGGTATTTTCTACCACTTCCCACATCTGTTGCTGAATAGAACGCGGACGGGCCGCATCATAGACTACCAAATGCAGATCCAGTCTTTTCTTCCTGAGTAACTCATTTGCCTTTCTCAGTTTTTCCATAGCTTCAGGTACAAGGTATGCCTCATCTAGATCTTTGTACAACACTCTCCCCATGAAATTATAAGGTGTAGCATAGACCATATACACATCGATACCGTAAATTTCATCGGCCACATTAAGCAGACCAATCTGCTCTAGTTCCTTTTCAACACTAGACTTCCCTTGTTCATTAGCAGACTGACAAGCAGCAAGCAGCATGGACAGGAATATAAATAACAATTGTTTCTTCATATTACCTTAATAATATAAAAGCATCATATTCTACGTTTAATATCCTTCATATCGACATTCACATACGAATATCCTAATAATTCAACGTATACACCGATCATTGGTTTACCTTTTTCCGCATAACACAATTCACCATACAGGCCTTTTAGAGGTCCTCTCACAATTTCTATTTCATCTCCTATTTCATAAACTGACTCAGAAAATTCAACAGCAGAATCAGCATTATGAAGCATAAACTTTAATTTTTCAATCTGCTCATGTGGAATTACGGCTGCCTCTTTTTGTCCCGGATAAGATATAAATTTGTAAATGAATGTTTTTTTCCTGAGATTATTCTCTTCTTCCTTATCAACTAAAACAAAAATGATCATCGGTATTACAATCCGCTCTATCCGTTTACGTCGATCGCTCCATTGATGAATTTCCGTTTGAGTTGGTACATAATTATGATACCCAAGATTACTTAAAATAGAGCTCACTTTCTTCTCGGTATTCATTTGCACAAGTGCAGCGACCCAATATTTAGTGTGCGTTTTAGAATTACTTTTCATAACAACATGTGAATTATCACAAGAATGCTGTTCTGTTTGGTGGGTGTCCATTATCATATCATTTTGTCTTTCTCAATTAATTTTCAGTCAATTTCAGGTAGAAATTAAGCATTAAACAAATTGGGCTCATCATAGTTTATATATCTATAATCTCAACAACTTACCTCCTACACTATACGACTAATGATTTAAACAAATATACTCCGACACCACTAAACCTTCAAGAAATAAAATCCTACATTTTGCTTTATATCCATATATTTACATCAATATACATTAAATGTAAACTGAAATGTAAACTAAAATAGTTAGGACACCATACAGAATTTACATATATTTGTACTTAATTATATAAAGAGAAACAAAACAATCTATAGGGAATCTACAAAAGAAACAAACATGAGTACACCTTTTTGGAGTAAACACATACTCATATTCCAGGCATTGATACTGATATGCTGTACTAGTTTTGCCAATGAGAACCTCTTTCGAGAGGCAAGAACATTTCAGCATAACGGAAAGTTCGACGAAGCAATCGAAGCGTTCAAGAACTACCTTACACAACCGATGAACGAAGACGGCCTTACCGAGCAGGAGCAGATTTTGTACACCGAAGCATTAATGCAACTGATGAACACCTTCCAAAGTAAAGGTGAACCAGAAGCCTGCATTACTACGTTACAAGAAGTATTTAAAATGTCTCCCGCCATACAAAGACATTGCTTAAGAGATTATTACTCCGTATTGGGTTATGCATTATCGCGTACGGAAAAGATGGAAGAGGCCGAAGAAACAATGTTAAAGGTATTCACCCTCCCCCTTCAACAAGCTACCCCTGAACGTTACTTCCGCGACTATGCCTATGCGGCAGCTGTATTTTATAGTAACCTCAACTATCAGCATGAAGTCATCAACTGGTGTGAAGAGGCGTTGGTACAAGCCGAATTGTGCAAGAATACTTCCGGCAAGCAATGGGTAATGACCATGTTAGGTTCTCTGTATAAACGGAACGGGTATCTTAATAAGGCCTTGCAACTATTCAAACTAAGCAAGGAAGAAGCACAAGTAAAAAATGACGCTTTGGGAGTACTCAATAGCTTACACTCAATCATAGACCTCTTCCTTTACTGGGATGTACCTGAATATGCCAATATTTACGCATCAGAAGCCATACACGTAGAGCAAAACATGACAACAAAGAATCCGATGGTTTCTGCACAGGCTTACATCAATAAAGGGCGAGCATTGTACCAGCTTGGAGAGGCCGATTCTGTAGCATTCTATACCAAACAGGCTCGAGAGTTGTGCCAATCTTTACCTTATAATAGTGGTATGGTAGATGTGGACCTTCTACATGGTACCTATCAGACTACAAAGAACGGTGATTCTTTACAAGCAGGTATCCAAGCACTGCAGCAGGTCACTTTACAAGGCACTGTCGTAAACCGTGCAAGAGCCTATCACCAACTGGCACAAACCTATTTGAAGCACGAGAAGAAGAGTAAGGCAGAAGTGATGCTCGACAGCCTTTATACTTTGCTCAAGAAAAATGATTCGCCTACCTATATACACTTGGACTATCAACCGATTCTAAATCACTATCTGAAAACAAAGAATCAACAGAAGGTGGAACAATATGTAGACCTGATGCTTCAGGAACAACAAGCATTAAAGGCAAAAAAATTAAAGTTCAATCTTATAGAAACCATTGTCGATTTGCAGACAGAACAAAAGAGACAAGAGTTAAAGATGATACAACTTGGACAAGCTAATCAACGCCTTTGGTTATTGATTGGTATAACCATGTTTGTCATCATAGTCTTTGGAATAGTTGCATTCTTCTTCCATCAAAAGAAACAGCATAAAATACAAATGAAGAAGGCGGATGAAAAGGTTACCTCACTAGTGCAAAAACTGAACCAATCGAACGCCGAAAAAGAAATGAGAGCACAAGAAATCAAGGATTTTTTGAAAGACAAGGACAACCGCCAAGAGTTGGAAGCGCTAACCCCATCTATCCTTCAGACAGAGGGGGAATCGAAGTTTCGTCAAAGTTTCGAATTACTATATCCACTTTTTCTTCCCCGTCTGCGCGAAAGAGTTCCATACATTACCCGCCGTGAAGAACTTCTATCAATGCTTATTGTTTTAAAGCAAGACAACAAGAGAATTGCACAATTATTAGCCATTGCCCCACGAAGTGTCTTGATGCTTCGCCACCGCTTCCGACAAAAAATAGGAATGAATACCGAATATTCATTGGAGAATTTTATAGAAGATACTTTAAAATTTCCTAATAGTGCAAGCCAAACACCTGAAACTGATTCAAAATTACAAAAAGAGAAGCTCGAAAATATAAATCACTAAGGTTACACTAATTTATCAGAGCTTATAAAACAGAGCAAAGCATTGGTATCTTGGAAATGGGACTGTACAACAAAGCGAGTTATGTAATTGAAAAAACATATAGACATTTAAACAAAAACACTTCGGCGTTTAAACTTAAACGTCGAAGTGTTTTGAAAAAAGCTTTCATGGTTTTCCTATATAATCAAAATTCAATAGAACCTCCTAATTCTTTTATGAGATAATGTATGCCAACGAACCGATACTAATCACCAACCAAAGCAATATGCCTTGAACGAGTGGCTTCACTCCCACCGCCTTCAGCACATCGGTAGAAAGCGAAGCACCGATAAAAAACATGGTAATGATCAATCCCTTTCTAGCCAATCCGGAGATAACTTGACCCACCTGAGGAACGCCATCGAGCAAATAGGTATTAATCAAGATGGCTACGATGAACCACAAAATGAACCAAGGAATGTTTACTTTCTTGCCACCGCTTCTAAAAATGAACGATGTGACCAAAGCTAAAGGAATAATCCACAAGGCACGGGTAAGCTTAATGGTAGTGGCCACTTGCAAGGCTTCTTCACCGTATGCAGCTCCGGCACCTACCACCGAACTGGTATCGTGAATGGCAATAGCTGCCCAAGTACCGAACTCCTGTTGGCTCAATCCCAACCATTGGCCAAGCACCGGAAATATAAATAATGCAATGGCATTAAGTACAAAGATAGTAGCAAGTGCAACGGACATATCGCTCTCCTTCGCTTTAATAACCGGTCCTACGGCTGCAATGGCACTCCCACCGCAGATAGCCGTACCCGAGCTAATGAGGTATGAAGTATCCCGGCTCAACTTCAGCATTTTCCGGCCAATGAACATACCCATCAGCATGGTGCCTATCACGGAAATAATAGTAAACAGCATCCCTTCCTTGCCCGATGCCAACGAAGCCTGGAGATTCATACCAAACCCCAATCCTACCACCGAATATTGCAAAAGCTTCTTCGAAACTTTCTTGTTGAATTTAGGATAAGCCTGTCCGCATAAAAGGGCAAAAGCTAAACCCAAAAACAAAGCCACCGGAGGAGTGACCCACTTAGAAACGGCCGACAGACCCGGCACATAACCGGCCAACAAGCATAGAGCCATCACCGAGAGGATAGCCACATAGAGAACTTTGTTGTTCTTTCTGAAAAACTGCATCATGTATTTATACCTTTATTTATGTCTGTGCAAAGGTACGAAAAAGGCTGTATAGATTTCCTCTATAGGCCCATCGATTTTGTCTGTTGGATCGAAACACACTTCTCCATACCTTTGCATTGAAGAAAAACAAAAGAAGACAATAACCATTAAAACAGATAAGATTATGAAAAAGTATGTATGCACAG
>JAFYPV010000094.1 GCA_017559935.1 Bacteroides sp.
ATGCACGCACTTCTTCCGTTTTACCCGGATAGCATTTTACAAAGGCATATTCACCGGATTCGGCTTCATTTATCTGGAAATATACCTGCCCATAGCCTGCCTTTCCGTAACCATCGACATATACATAATTGTTGACATTGTCGATGATGCCGGTAATGGTGAATGGTCGACGATATTGGTATAATGTTTTTCCAATGACATCTCCTCCCATTTGGTTGGCTAGCTTACGGTCTATCCATATTTCTTTGTCGTGTCGTTGGGTTTGGCCTTCTAAACCCACGTTTAGGAACTCGGCATAGTTGGCCGTTACTCCCATGATACGGACATCATAAAACTTTTCTTCATCCTGCGAGTCTTTGAGGGAAGTCATTCTGTTGCTTACTATTTGATTGTCTGTTATCATGATGTCCTTAACATCTGCATGTTGACGAATGTGGTTGATGATGACTTGTCGGTCTTCGGCCTTTAGAAATTTATAATCCAATGGTACACTGATGATGTTTTCCTTCTCTTGACGTGTCAAGGTATCGTATATAGCCGATGAAGTCTTTTCCGATTGCAGGTAGAGTGCCGTAGCCATGGCTACGAACAGCCAGCAGATGAAGAACTGTACGCCCAACAACGAGTTACGCAGACGCTTCTTGCCATTTGCATTGCCCAATCCGTGCAGGTTGACACGCATGGTAGCACGACGGATATAGAGGGCGATACCGAAGGCTACCAAAGCGGTGAGCACGAGCAAGCCTCCCATGTATTGCATCAAGTGAGGAAGCAATTCTTCCTTGGTCATCTGCACAGAGAATCGGAACAGGGAAATGTTCAGGAAAGGCTGTGCCAACTCGATAAGGCATCCCGACAGGAGGGTAGCTACCAAGATGACGATGGTAATCTGGATGAACTGCATCCAGAAAAGTCCCGAAGTGGTGTTGCCCAAAATCTTGCGGATGCTGAATTCGCGTCCACGGTTCAAGAAGCTTCCTGTCTGGAAATGGAAGAAGTTGAGTGAAGCAGCTAATAATATCAGGAGCCCTACCAAACATGTGACTATGCCCATGATATTAGCCATTTCTGATTCTCTGTGATCCTTTCCTAATGGCTTGGCCAGTACGGAATGGTTTTCGCCGAATGACTTGAATGTATAGCCGGCATTCTGGAAGGATTGGGATAAATCCTCTGCGGTATAACCTTCACGAAGGAAAGCATAAATCACGTGGATAAGGATATCCTGATTAGGTAAACTTTCGTATCCGTCCTCATCGTTCACCGTCAGCAAATCTATGGTACGCATAAAGTTCATGCTGGTATTTTCTGGCAAATCTTCGATCACGGCTTGTACGGTGTAGGTCACCGAACCATCCGAAAACTGCTTTCTTGGTAATACGATTTGTTTTCCGATAGCCAGATGGATGTCCGAATACATATTCTTGGCAGTATGTTCCGTCAGGACAATGGAATTCCGGTTACGGGCAGCCTGCTCCCAACTGCCCGATAGGATGGTTGGAGTAAATACCTTATTATAAAGGGTGTCTACTTCCATCATTGTCAGCTGATAAGGAAGTGTTTCACCATTTTCTTGAATGGCATTGTACTCTCTTGCAGGGTATGGCTTGGCTAAGATGGTAAAGTCTTCCACACCTTTCCAGTTGCGTTGGCGCATCTCGGGAAATAGTTTTCCAGATGTACCGCTTAAAAGGTGTCCGTCGGGGGTCGTTAGATATACTTCCGCAATGCGTTCATGGTTCTCGAAACACTTGTCTACACTACCTACGAATCGACTGATGTAGAAACAGATGCAGAAGCAGAATAGGCCTACTGCCAATCCTACAATGGAGATGAGGTTTTGCGTTTTGTACTTTAACAGGTTGCGTATAGCAACTTTTAAATAATGTTTAATCATAATTTTTATGTTTTATTCTGTTTTCAAACTTTCCATAGGATTTGTTTTGGCAGCCAGGAGTGTATGAACACTGACCGTAATACAAGAAACAATCCCGACTATTACCAATGGTATCAAAAAATGTATAAGGGAACTATCTGTTCGTTCCACAAATTGTTCCAACCAATATTGCATCAACCACCAGGCTATCGGCATGGCAATAACGTAAGCAATGGCAACCTGGATAAAGAATGGACGGTTCAGTAACCAGACGATGCTGAGGGTGGATGCACCATGTACTTTACGGATCGCAATTTCACGGGTACGTTGGCGGACAGCATACCACGAGATACCGAACAATCCGAAGCAGGTCAATATCAAGGCGATGATCGAATACTTATTTAATGTATTGGAAAGTTGCATCACCTCTTTGTTGCGATCCATAAACATTTGATGCATGTCCAAATAGGTGAATCTTTGTCCGTCGAACATTTCTCTCCATATCCGTTCGATTTCTTCTATGGTTTCTTTTCGCTTGTCGGGATACAAGCGGATTTGAAGGTAGTTCCCGATCTTGGCCAATACGGAAGAACCAGCATCATGAAGCGTTACCTCTTGTGCCATAATGGTTTCTTGCAAGGAGTTTGTCGGCATGTTTTCAAAGATTCCCGCCAAGATGTTTTCTGCATTCGGATTCATTTCCGGACTGAGCTCCTTCTTGGTCATTCGTCCAATGTCTTCCGGCTGAATGTTCATCCAACGGGCATAATTCTCGTTGATATAGAATGGAGAACCATATTTTTCGATGCCTTCTTGAGGAGAAAGACCTTCCAGTATACGGATTTGCATCAGTTCAAAATAAGAGGCATCTGTATGGATGAAAGTTTTGGTACGCATCTCTTCAGAGCCGTCCGGTTGTTTGACGATCAATTACGTAATGAATCCTCCCAAAACGGAATTGGTTGATAAGGTCATGGCTTCTATACCCTTTACTTGTGCCAATTTCTGTTGGAAAGGATAGAGGGCAGGACCACTGAACATGTCGCCTATCTCAATCGTGTTCTCGTAACGGAAAGCACGGTTCTTAATGAGATTCATTTGGTTTTGGGCAGTAATGGTTGCATAGATTAGCCCCAATGAGAAGATGAATTGGATAGTAACCAATGCCCAGACTAATCGTTGTCGGTTCTGTCCCGTATATTGCTTGCGGTATTCGCTGAGCGATTGACGGGAAAGACGGTGGCTGATGTAGATACCAGGAACAACGGCTAGAAGTAGAACGAAAACCAGCAACAAAGGCAATACTTGCCAACTGAAGAAGAATTGGTAAGGCAAATGCACATTAAGCGCTTCATTGAATAGTATCAGGATATCGTTGATAAGTAATAACGCTAGTATGAAAGAAATCAAGACCATAAAGATTGCATCCAAGAATAGTTGCAGACGGATTTCTTTCAGTTTGGCACCCATGAGTTTCTCAATGTGAATCATCTTGAGTTGTTGCAAGGTACGGGTAAAATTCAGGTTGCTGTAATTGAAGCAGGCAATCATCAATACAAGCAAAGCCGAAATCAAAGCGATATAAAGCAATTCTACATTGGTTTGATGCAAATAAGGCAATTGCTGTTGCTCGGATTTTGATTTACTGGCAAAGTATATCTCCTTGATAGGTTCGATGTAATAATCGGTCTTTCCTGGCATCAATGTCGGTATCTTGTCTTCCTTTATCTTGGTTTGTAATACGGAAGCATCTGTTTCAGCAGGGAGTTTCAATAGGGTAGCGCCTCCATAGAAACTATCGTCAATGGCGGTCAGCATGTCGAATTGCAAGAAAGACTGAGGACGTTCTTTCAATACGGCTGCTATTTGATAGGTTTTTCTCCCTCCTTTAGCATCGATGCTTTCAATCACTTCTCCGATGCAATTCTTGTTTCCGAAAACTTTTTGAGCATATGCTTCGCTTAAAGCCACTTTGTCGGGAGTGTTCAATGCTTGCTGTAAGTTTCCTTCCTTGGTTTCGTAGTCGAAGAAATTCTGTAGAGTGGAATCGGCTTGTAGTACAAGGGCATTGGCTATCTTGTTTCCTTCGTATTCATAATGGGAAGAAGTTAGGGTATTCATGCAAAGCATGCTTTCTATCTCTGCATAGTTATTCTTTATTTGATTGGCAGCATCAGTAGCGATATAAGTCACTTTTTCCCCTTCTTCCATAGGTGAATCCTGTCGCAAGATATATATGTTCTCACGATTCGGATTGGTACTTTCGATGTTATATTCATGAATAAAGAAAGTAACCAATAGGTTGGTACATGCCAAACCAATGGTTAGGCTGAACAAGGAGATGAAAAAATATAGTTTGTTTCTCCACCAGTTACGGATGATTAATTTGATGCTTAATAGTAGATTCATAATGCGTCAATCGTTTTTTCAAAGTTAGCGAAAATAGTTCGTTCGTATATATATAATACTACAAAAATCGTGCCAGAACGTTATTCGCTTGATAATGAGTTGAATGCGAATTTTAGGGGGTATATAAAAGTGTGCGATTTCGCACGATTAGTGTGCGGAATCGCACACTCCGCACGGGGTAAATTTTCATCCTAGATTTCATTCCGGGAGTCATTTCAATAGGAAGGTGTAGAAATTCAGAAAAGTATGAAACAGTCCGTTCCAGAAAGATGGCCGTCTTTTGAAAAAAGATGGCGATGTTTTTTAAAAACATCGAAGCGTTTGAAGTAAAACGTCGAGGCGTTTTTAAAAAACGTTTCGACGTTTCGAACATTCGTGTGCTGAATTCGTGTAGTGCGTTCATATATAAAAATGTGTACCAATATACCTTCACACCGTCACCGGTGCATAAACACTTGATTTATAATGATTCTGTGTGAATCTTCCTCTTTCATTGTGCTTTCACAGCCTTCACACTAATCGAAATGGGTGAAACTTGTGAATGTAGTGTGAACGAGCAAGGTTCACGCAGATGCGTTGATTCTCAGTATATTATATGTCGGTGACGGCATGAAGGCTATTTTTGTACCTAAATAGATTATTCACTTTTCATCACTACGGCCGGATTGATATTGGCTGCTTTTCGGATTTGCCACCAAAGTGTACCTATCGAGATGACAACCACAAGCAACAAAGCCAATGCGAAGATTTCTACACCGATTGGAGCCTTTACCACAAAGTCTGCCGTATATTGGTGGATAAAGTAGTAGGCGATAGGAACAGCCACGACGAACGAAGCACCCAACACCGCCAAGTATTTCTTGAAAAGCAATTGGTACAAGTCCTTCATGCCGGCTCCGTGTGCTTTGCGGATAGCAATTTCACGATAGCGCTGGCGGATATCGAACAATGAGATGCCGAACAAGCCGAGGCACGACACGGCAATGGCTATCAAGGCAAAGATATTATAGATGCTGGCTATCTTCTGGTCTTCCTTGTAAAGGGCTTTTACATCGTCTTCCAATAAAGTGTACTCTACGGTTTCGGTACCATAGAACTCTTGCATCATATCTTTCAAGTAGTTGAGCAAGTCCGGTAATTTCCCTTCCGGATAAGCGATATAGGTAGATTCACTTCCGAAGTTGCCGATTTCGTAAATAGTCGGTTCGACTCCTGCACTGAGATGACCATTATAATAATCTTCAGCAATGGCGGTGATAGGAATGAAAGCAACGTTGTTGTTTCTTCGGTATCTGCTTTCTTCGATGATGCTGGCCCCTTCCAATGAAGCATATCCCAAGGCTTTCATGGCGGCCCGGTTTGCGACATAATATTTTTTATCCTTGTCTTCCGGTAAAACTCCTTCTTCCAGTTCGATGCCGAACATCTTGAAAAATGTAGGAGATGCTACTCGACAGCTCAAAAGAACGGTCTTTCCTTCGGGAGTGATGTAGTTCACCTCATAGGCTTGCTCGGTGATTTTGTCCCATGCTGATTCGGTGTATTCAATGAAAGGACAAGCTTTCAGTTTATCGTTTATCGCTAGATTTCTTGCCCGGTCTTGCTGGTATTTTTCTTCGCTGAAAATATTAAAGTCTTGTGAACTATAAATGAGTTTGGCAAGGATGATGTTCTTTGTACGGAAGCCTGGGTCTGTGTTCAGCAAGAGGCTTAATTGTCCGTTGTAGTAAAGAGCACATACGGTAATCAGGAAGGTCAAAGCATATTGGATGCCAAGGAACACCATACGGGAGCGCACCGAACGACTACCCCAACCGATAGACTGGATGGAGCGGATAGGCGAACTGAAACTATACTTCAAAAATGGGTAAATGGAAGTGACTAATGGCAAGAAAAGTAGGATGCCCAAAGTCAGCCAACCATCGAATGGAGTATAGGTAAATTGGGTATTCAATAATCGGTTGACGGGTATCTGGGTCACTTCGATAATGAGTCCGGCTACGAGCAGGGCTGATAATGTAAGCAAAAAGTTTTCCAACCATATTTGTATGAATAGGTTACTTCTGCTGGCACCATATACTTTCTTCAGTCCATATTCCTTGCCTCTACGGAGCATAACTACCAAATATAGATTAATGAAATTCAGCAATCCCGTAAGGAAAAGCAGCAGACAGACACCGGCAAGGATATAGAGATGAGATTTCTGTCCGGTGAAGAACATGGTCTTTTGGTCATGCCATTCTCCATGCCAATACGTTTCTTTCAGAGGAATAAAGGAAAAAGTGAATTGACGGGTATCCCATTGGGGATTGTTCAAGTATCGGGGTGTATTCCCTATTTCGGCCATGGCACTCATGTCTGTTCCCGGCAGGAAACGGTACAATTCATTTTCCATCCGTTCCCATCGGGTAGACAAATGATAGGAAAGTACCATGTCGAACTGAATGCTTGTTTTGCAAGTAGGTTCGTCTATAATACCTTCTACTATCAAGTCTTTTCCATTGGAGTGGCGGATGGTCTTCCCAATCGGATTGTCATTGCCAAATAACTTGTGTGCAAAGTCTTTTTTCAAAAGGACAGAAGTCGGTTTGTCCAATGTCAGCTTTCCTTGCAGAAGCGGATAATGGAAAAGTTTAAAGAAGGCACTGTCCGTTACAATGGTTCGTGAGGGAAAACGATGTCCGTTGGCTATCAAGAAATCTTGGTCAAGTGGAGTGTAACGGGTTTCTATATCAATTTGGCTTTTATCCAATTTGACAGGGTCGTATTCAAAGGATGATATACCTCCAATGGATTCGCTTCCTTCCATGGATATTTTGATGGCATAGACTTGCTCCCTGTCCACACAATGCGTATCCACCGTCAGTTCGCGGTGGATGTATCGCATGAGGATGATGCAACAAGTCAGGCTGAATGCCAAGCCCAGCAAGTTGATGATAGTATATGATTTGCTTCTTACAAGGAAGCGGATGGCATATATAAATGTTTTCATGTTACTTGTTGTTATTGATTGGTGGTTTTATTTATGTTTATTTTAAAATCAATTCTTCAGCTTCTCCAAAGGTATCGTATCCGGTAACAATGACCAAATCTTCGGCTTGTAATCCTTCGGTTACTTCGTATTGTTGAGGGTTCTGTCGTCCGATAGTGAGAGGGACACGTACGGCCTTGTCCTTCGATGCGTTAACCTTGTATATCCATTGTCCACCGGTGGCTTGGTAGAAATTGCCACGAGGCATCACGAGGGCATCTTCTGGTTGTCCCAACTCAATTTGTACACGGAAACTCTTGCCCACACGGACATTTTCCGGCATTTCACCCGTGAAGACCAAATCCACATCGAACATGCGGTCCTTCACTTCGGGTACTACTTTCGTAATCTTCAATGGATAGCGTTTGCCCTGATAGTTTACGGTTGCAGGTAAGCCAGTAGTGATGCGGTCGATATAGTATTCGCTCAATTGGGTATGAATCTTGAACTGGTCGAGCACCTTGATTTCGGCAATGTTCGAGTTGGAGCTAACCTGTTGTCCCGGAGTGGCTTTCACATAACTCAACTGACCGTTGATAGGGGCACGCACTACGAGTCCTTCCAGGCGTTCCATGCTTCGTTGATACTTTTTCTGACCGCGTTCCATTTCGTTTCGGAGGAGCTCCTTACGGATAATGGTCATAGCCGAGTCGTGACTAAGGCTTTCCATTTGTAAGGCAGTCTTTTTCAGGTTGTATTGATATTCGGCCTCACTCACTTCTAACTGTGCCTTGCTCTTGATACCCATCTTGAACTCTTCCTTTTCCAAACCGAAACTCTTCTGCAAGCGGTTCATTTCGTATTGGGTTTGCAAAGCTTGTTGTTTCAGAGCAAGACTCTTTTGTTCCATTTCTATTTCGCGTTCCTTGTAAGAGTAGCGTTGGTTCTCCCATTCATCGCGTTGGTCGTCTATTTCGCGGAGCAGATCGGGATTACTCAATACGAGGATAGTATCTCCTTTCTTCAATAAGGTACCTTCTTCGGCTACAATACGCTCTACACTGCCCGATTCTCGGGTATTTACTTGGATGGTGAGAATAGGTTGAACCAATCCTTCCACATCGACGTACTCCATGAACTTGCCGTTCTTGACTTCGGCTATCAGGATATTGTCACTCTCAATGCGAAGTTTTTGAGGACCTAGTGAAAGGGAAATCACATAAATCAGGAAGATGACGAAAGCACCACTTGCCATCAGATAATAACGGTAACGGATGTACCACGGTTTCTTTTCTAGTTTAATGTCCATAGTATGATGTTTTTTATATTTCAGGATAATTGTCTTCAATCTTCCGGTTGTATTGGAAATCGTAGCCTGTCATGCTGCGTAAGCCGTAATATAAACTCCAGTAGCTTTTCAGTGCCGAGATATAGCTTCGACGGGCAGCGTCCTTTTCGGTGATGGAAGCATTGAGGTCAAGGATGGTTGATTTGCCCAATAGATACAGGCGTTTCGCAACCTCATAACGGCGGTCAGCAGTACGGTCGGTTTTGGCTGCTACTTCCACGTATTGACTCTGTAAGTTGAATTGTCGGATCATGCGAATTACGTTCAGTTCGAAATCTTTCATGCCTTGTTCGGCTTGTGTATCAATCAAGTCAACTTGCGATTTGGCCACTCGGATGCGTCCTTTCCCACGTCCCCAATCCAGAATGGGTAGAGAGATACCGATGCTGGCATATTGCTGGTTCATCGGATTACGGTAGGAGTCTGCAAATTGGTTACCTGTTTGTGAAAGGCCAAACTGCACATAGAGATCAGCTTTAAGACCGGCATTGGCTTTGGCGGAAGCCAGATTACTCCGGCTTTGTAGCTTCATGCGTTCGTAAGTGTCCGGATCGGGGTTGTTCTCGAAAGCCATTTCTAGGGCATCACCCATAGGTATCTCAAATTTAGGAATTTCTCCTTCGGTAATTACCCGCAGTTCTACTTCGCGATTGATTCCCAAGAAAGAACGGAGGATTTGCATCTGGTCTTCTACTTCGATGCGGGCGTTCATCATATTTGTTTCTTCGGTCAGTTTGTTGATTTCCAACTGTAGCATTTCGTTTTCGGTAATGGTACCGATGTTGTAGCGTCCTTCAGCATATCGGTATAAAGTGTCGGCCGAAGCATAATTGGAGGACGCGATATCTAGATTGGTTTGTGCGGTGGCAAGGTCAAAAAAGTAGTTGCATGTCTGTGAGGCTACCAGTTCCAATGCTTCGTTGTAAGCTTTCCGTGCTTCGCGGAAGCGTACGGGTTCGATACGACGATCCCATTTCAGTGAGTTATAGCTGAAGAGAGCTTGTTCGTAGCCGATGATGACTGGCTGGGTATTATAGGCTGTCACACTATTTCCCAATTCGTCTATGCGCTGTACATTGCTCCGTACAAACAGACTACCTCCTGTGAACCATATATTCTGATTAATCTTCATTTCCAGATCCATACCTAGCTGGTTCTGTTTGACGAAGTGACTGGTGCCGTCGTTTTGGGTAATCTTGCTAATTTGTTTGTTGAAATACGGCGAGGAAGTTAGTGTAACAGACGGTAGATAGTTCGCTTTGTAGAAGCGGTAAGACCAGTAGGCCGACCGATAAGTATGGCGTGCTTCTTCTGCCTCCGGCGAATGGGCCTGTGCAATTTCAATGGCTTGGCTTAAAGTCAAGTTGATGATTTCTTCCTGTGCCGATAGCTTTCCTGCAAAGAAAAGGACGGCTATTACGATTAACTTTTTCATTGCTTATAATGATTTTGATATATAATCATACAGCAAAAATCGTGCCAGAATGTTAATTTGTTGATAATGAAAGGAATGTTGGTTTTAGGGGGTGTGTAAAAGTGTGCGATTCCGCACATTTTTTGTGCGAAATCGCACACTCAGCACAACGAAATTATGCTTATCTTTGCAATGTATGGATGCAAAAGGTAAAATTTTAATCGTAGATGACAATGAAGATGTGCTGTTTGCACTGAATTTGTTGTTGGAACCGCATGTGGAGAAAGTCAAGGTTACGACTCAGCCTTCGCGGATTGAACATTTCATGAAAACTTTTGAACCGGATGTAATATTGTTGGATATGAATTTCCGACGAGATGCCATCAGCGGTCAGGAAGGGTTTGATTGTTTGAATCAGATTTTAGGTATGGATCCCGAAGCGGTGGTACTATTCATGACCGCATATGCTGATACGGAAAAGGCGGTACGTGCCATTAAAGCGGGAGCAACAGACTTTATTCCGAAGCCTTGGGAGAAAGAAAAGCTGTTGGCTACGCTTTCATCAGCAGTCAAATTGCGTCAGTCACGCAGAGAGGTCAAGCAGTTGCAGGCTAGAGTGGAGGCGTTGAGTGGTCAGGATAAGGAAGTGCCTTTAATGATAGGGAAGTCGAAGGTCATGCAGGAAGTGTTTACGACCATCCGTAAGCTGTCGGAAACCGATGCTAATATTTTGATTTTGGGTGAGAACGGTACCGGAAAGGATTTGGTAGCTCGTTCGCTCCGTTTCTTTTCTCCGCGCCAGCAAGCTCAGTTTATCACCATCGATTTGGGAAGTGTACCCGAATCGTTGTTTGAGAGTGAACTGTTCGGCTACGAGAAGGGTGCCTTTACAGATGCCCGTAAGGCCAAGGCAGGACGCATGGAAGTAGCATCGGGGGGAACTTTATTCCTTGACGAAATAGGTAATCTGTCTTTATCCATGCAAAGCAAATTGTTGACGGCTATCGAAAAGCGTCGGATTTCTCGTTTAGGGGCTACATCGTCCATTCCGATTGATGTACGCTTTATTTGTGCAACGAACGCCAATATCCGTCAGATGGTGGAGGAAGGTAACTTCCGACAGGATTTGCTTTATCGAATCAATACCATTGAGATTCATATACCGCCGTTGCGCGAAAGAGAGGAAGATGTGCTTTTATTGGCAGACCATTTTTTAGAGAAGTTTGCTCATAAATATAAAAAGAACATTCAGGGATTGACTCGGGAGGCGAAACAAAAGCTGATGCGTTATTCATGGCCAGGTAATGTGCGTGAACTTCAGCATGCCATTGAGCGGGCTGTGATTCTTTCCCAATATGCTTGGTTGCGTCCGGATGATTTCATGTTGACTCCACAACAAGAGAAAAGTGCTCCGTTGGATGAAATCTTGAATCTGGAAGAACTGGAACTGAGGGCTATCAAGAGAGCATTGAAACGTTGTGCCGGTAATGTGAGCAGTGCGGCGGAACTTTTGGGAATTACCCGTTATGCTCTTTATCGTAAAATGGAAAAACTGAATTTATGAAAGATTGGGGAACCTTGCGTATGATTGGGCTATTGCTGTTGTTGGTTGCCATTTCGATGGTTGCTTTTTGGTTCTTTCAACAACAGTTATATTTCAGCATGTTCTTTTCGTTGGTGTTGATTATTGTTATCATGTCTTATCTGGTACATTCTCATACATTAGCCACACGCAGTATGTTGCGGATGATTCAGTCCCTACGGTATGGTGATTTCTCGTTAAGCTTTTCGGCGAAGCATCATAGCCAACAGGAGAAGGAGCTTTTGGAGGATATCAATCAGGTGATTTCGCAATTCCGTTCCCAACTTTCGGAAAAGGAAGAAAAATACAAGTACTTTGAAACCTTGCTGGATACGGTAGATACTTGTTTGTTGGTTGCCGACAAGGAAGGAAATGTCTGTTGGATGAACAGAGCTGGTGTGCAGGATTTATGTGGACATGCAATTCATTGGTTGGAAGATTTGAAAACGTTGAATCAGGATTTCCCTGCAATCTTGGAATCCTTACAGCCTGGAGAGGTGAAAGTAGTCCGTATTTATAAGGAAGAGGTTATGCAAGACATGGCAGTGACTGTGACGGAATATACGACAACCAATGCCGCATTGCGTCTTGTTAGCTTGAAAAATATCCGTTCCATTCTGGAAGAAAACGAAATGGAAGCATGGCAGAAGTTGGTGCGTGTCTTGACACACGAAATCATGAATTCCATTACACCTATCATATCATTGAGTGAAACGTTGTGTGAACGGGCATTGCAACAGGGAATGGAAGAAGGTAGTCTGATGCTTCAAGGAATGGAAACCATTCACAGACGGAGTAAGGGATTATTGGGGTTTGTGGAGAATTATCGCAAGTTGTCCCGTTTGTCTTCACCTATGTTGGCGCCGGTTAGTGTAGGGGAACTGTTGAGGGATATGCAAAAACTGTTTGCTTCATCGGATGTAACATATGTATATAAGGTGGAAGATGAAGCAAGAAAATTGATGATTGACCGTTCTCAAATGGAGCAAGTATTGATTAACTTGTTGAAAAATGCAGGAGAAGCTTGTGCGGATCAACCGAATCCAAAGGTTTTGGTCGAAACATCATTTGATGCAGATAAACATATATTCCGTCTTTCTGTAACGGACAATGGATGTGGAATTTTACCGGATGTGGTAGATAAGATATTCATACCTTTCTTTACCACCAAGTCAAGTGGATCTGGCATTGGCTTGAGCCTATGTAAACAGATTATGACGTTGCATGGAGGAAGTATCCGAGTGAGCAGTGAAGTAGGCAAAGGAAGTTGCTTTACGTTGAAATTGATGGTAAAATAAAAAGAGCTCCGTTTGAGGAGCTCTTTTAGTATGATAGAAGGTTGAATTACAAACGAGCTTGGATAGCCTTTGATTCTTCTTCGTAACCAGGCTTGTTCAAGAGAGCGAACATGTTCTTCTTGTAAGCTTCTACACCCGGTTGGTTGAACGGATTCACTTCGAGCAAGTAGCCGCTGATACCGCAAGCCTTTTCGAAGAAATAGATTACCTGACCCAAGTAGTATTCGCTCAACTGAGGAACGATGAGGCGCATGTTAGGTACACCACCGTCAACGTGTGCCAACTGGGTACCGAGCTCAGCCATCTTGTTCACTTCGTCTACACGCTTGCCAGCGAGGAAGTTCAAACCGTCGAGGTTTTCTTCGTCAGATGGAACGCGGAGTTCGTTGTCTGGGTTTTCTACAGAGATCACAGTTTCGAAGATAGTGCGTTCACCTTCCTGAATCCATTGACCCATTGAGTGGAGGTCAGTAGAGAAGTCAACTGCAGACGGGTAGATACCCTTGCCGTCCTTACCTTCTGATTCGCCGTACAATTGCTTCCACCATTCGTTCATGTAGTGGAGTTTAGGGTTGTAGTTAACCAAGATTTCAATCTTCTTGCCTTGCTTGTAGA
>JAFYPV010000095.1 GCA_017559935.1 Bacteroides sp.
CGATAATCAATGTAGTAGCAAAACCACGGATAGGACCTGTACCGAAGTAGAACAAGATGATACCTGTGATAATAGATGTCAAGTTAGAGTCGAAGATTGCAGAGAATGCATTCGAATAACCGTCAGCCAAAGCAGCCTTAGTAGTCTTACCCGCTCTCAATTCTTCCTTAGTACGTTCGTAAATCAACACGTTAGCATCCACAGCCATACCAAGTGACAATACCATACCGGCAATACCTGACATAGTCAATGCAGCCTGGAATGAAGTAAGGATACCCAATGTGAAGAAGAAGTTCACGAACAATGCGCAGTTAGCAACCATACCCGGAACGATACCATACATACCGCACATGTAGATCATCAACAATACCAATGCCACGATGAATGACACGATACCCTGATTGATTGATTCCTGACCGAGTGACGGACCTACGATGTCTTCCTGAACAATACGAGCTGGAGCCGGCATCTTACCTGACTTCAATACGTTAGCCAAGTCCTTAGTTACTTCTGGAGTAAAGTTACCTGTAATCTGTGAGTTACCACCAGTAATTTCACCGTTTACGTTCGGAGCGCTATATACATAACCATCCAATACGATAGCGATAGCCTTACCAATGTTATTCTTAGTCAAAGTTGCCCAACGACGAGCACCGTCTGTATTCATTGACATACTAACAGATGGCTTACCGAAGTTGTCGAATTCGTCTCTTGCATCAGTGATTACATCACCTTCCAACGGAGCCTTACCATTACGTTCTGTAGACTTGATTGCATATAATTCATAGATTTGACCGCTCTTATCAAAGTCAGCAGCCTTCACACCCCACTTCAAACGAAGTTCCTTCGGGAGGATAGTCTGAGCTTCCTTCATAGCCAATAACTTGTTAACTTCAGCAGTATCTCTATAGTTAGCATAACCTACTACACAGCCATATGCACCGTTAGCAAACTGAAGAACTGATGCCAAAGGATGTTCCTTCTTCAACTGAGCCAAAGCAGCTTCGTTGTTAGCAGCATTACCCTTCAAAGCAGCAGCCAAGCTATCTGTAGCCGATACAGCAGCCTTTTCAGCTTCAGCAGGAGCAGCGTCTTCAGTATTTGCTACAGCCAATACTTCGCGTAACTTGTTGTCTACTGACTGCAAGTAAGGAACGATTTCGTTAGTGTTATAAGTTTCCCAGAATTCGAGGTTAGCAGAACCTTGGAGGAGTTTACGAACACGTTCTGGTTCCTTAATACCTGGAAGTTCTACCATGATGCGACCCATCTTGCCTTCCAAAGTTTGGATATTTGGCTGAGCTACACCAAAGCGGTCGATACGTGTACGCAACACATTATAAGAGTTGTCGATAGCAGCCTTCACTTCTTCGCGCAATACCTTTTCTACTTCAGCATCTGTGCTACGAGTGTTTACCTTGTCCTTCAACTGCTGAGTTGCGAACAATTCAGCCAAAGTTCCCTGAGGAGCTTGCTTCTTGTACTCATTTACAAACAATGTGATGAAGTCATCCTGACTAGTCACAGACTGCTTAGCTGCTTCAGCTACTGCCTTGTTAAAAGCTTCGTCAGCCTTGTGGTCTGCCAACGCCTTTACAACATCAGGAACAGAAACTTCGAGAATCACGTTCATACCGCCCTTCAAGTCCAAACCGAGGCCGATTTCCATCTCACGACACTGTTTCAACGTGTATGCACCCAAATAAACCTTTTCATTCTGCATAGAATCAAGGTAGTGAGCTTCACCCTTAGAATCTTCTGTAGCCTTCGCCATGTGATGACGAGTCACAAAAGAAAATGACAGGTAAAACAGACACACAACGGTAAGTGCAAACGCGAAAACTTTTACAAATCCTTTGTTCTGCATTTTTCTTTGTTTTTATTATTTTTACTTTTTATTAATTCCTATTTTATACAAGGTCGCAAATATAGAGATTTTTTCACAAACAAACCGCAGGAAATGTTTTTTTTTGGTCTTTTAGACATAAAAAAGGCTGAAAACATGCCTTTTACGGGTAAATCTGCTTACTAATCGAATGAGAGAAGGCACCAAATGGGATTGTGGTCGGATACTTGAATAGAGTCGTCTACCCTACATTCATGAACACTTAGGTTCTTGCTCGTAAAAATGTGGTCTATACGGAAATACATTCGGTTACGGTTAAAGGAAATACCCAATCCGTTTCCGGATTCGACAAATGCATCATGTAAATCTTCACTAAGCAAATGATGGGTATACGAAATAGGAGTATCATTGAAGTCGCCACAAACCACCAGCTTCTTTCCCTTCAAACCTCGAATCGTTTCATGCAAAACGTCGGCTTGTTTGGAGCGGATAGTGTTTGCCTCAACAAACTTCTTCATAAGTTTCCGCAATCCAGTTGAAACATTCTCCTGATTAGGACTATCAACCATATCTTGATAAGCCTCCACATCAGAAGGGAGAATTCGATTGGATTCCAAATGGTTATTGATTACTACCAAGGTGTCATTCTCCACCTTTATATAATAAGCTATGGAGCCATTGCTGGCACTCTTATATTTAATCGGTTTAGCGGAAAGAATGGGATAACGGGAATAGCATCCCAAGCCATTAAATCCCTTAGCCAATGGATGATAATGGCGATAAGGATATTTACGAAGGGCATAGTCAATGTCCTTTTTCTGCAGTTTTCCCATCCAAATATATTCTTGAAGGCAGATGATGTCAGCCTCGCTATTCTGTAGATACTCCAAAACTTCATTCGGTTTTTCTTTGGTATGCGGTTTCATGTCACCAAATCCACGCGTATTGTAAGAAAGCACCTTTATCGCTCCCTCCGGAGCATTTCCTTGAAACCAATTCATTGGAAAATAAGTCTGAATGCTATTCCAACAAACAAGCAAAACTAAAATAGGGAAAAGCGCATACCTACGATAAGCCACCAACCAAAAGAACAGGAAAGCAATATTGATAATCAAGAAAATAGGAAAGAATAAGCCTGCACACGAAGCTACCGGACTTGTATGAGGATTCAGGGACGGACTAAATGCCGACAAGCATAGCAATGCCGCCATTACAGCATTGATTCCCAACAGAATATATCCTAAGAACCTGCCTATATGTATCATATTTATCTCTTGCTAGCATCAAACAAGCGCTTCTTTTCTTCGGTAGAAAGACTGGAATAACCCGATTTCTTCAACTTATCCAAAATCCGGTCTATCTCCTCACTTTGTTGCTTCTTGCGGGCATTGTAGTCGTAATCAGCAGCCTTACCGCCCTTCTCAGCCTTCATTTTCGGCTTTTTCGGTGAGATTTTGAACTTGAAACCTCCCAAACACCATTCGATTACCTGATTAATCCATCGGGTAACATCATGTCCTTTCTGCAAGCTCCATGCAAACCACCAGCCGGCCAATGCACCACCCAAATGGGCAATATGACCACCTCCATTGCCGGAAGTTACGAACAACAGGTCAGTAAGCACCATGAAAAGTGCCACATATTTTAAACGAACCGCACCTATTAGCACAAAATTCACCCGAAACTCCGGTTGACGAACGGCCGTAGCCACCACAATGGCCAATACAGAAGCCGAAGCACCTAACAAATAAGAGCCGTAGATATACCCCTCGAAGTAAGGGAACACATTGTAGGCCAACATATAGAACAATCCGCCACACAATCCGCCCAAGAAGTAAAGCCCTCTAAAATGTCGTGCCGAATAGAAGGACAAGAACAATTGTCCAAACCAATAAAGCCACAACACGTTAAACAATAAATGCAATACCCCTGCATGCAAGAACATGTAAGTCAAAAGAGACCATGGTTGTGCCCAGAACTGAGGCATCCAAGCCGGCAATTCCAAATAATTCAGCCACGAAGTCGCATTCCAATTGAAAAGCGCTAAGAAGACACTAACCAATGTGGTGACAACAAAGATGCCTATATTAATATATATGAATTGCAGACAGATGTTGCCTCTATTGAAACGATTTTTCAAATCAGTAATAAAGTTGCCCATTATTCTTCTTTTTTCTCCAATAAACAATGAGGAAGAAACCAAAAATCATACCACCCAAGTGTGCGAAATGCGCAACACCATCGCCAGAGGTTCCCAAACCAGATATCAATTCGATGATAGCATAACCGATAACAAAGAACTTAGCCTTGACGGGAAACGGAATCGGAAACACAAACATCTGACTATTTGGGAAAAGCATTCCGAATGCTAACAAAATACCATACACAGCCCCAGAAGCTCCAACGGTAGTCATCAAGTTCAAATATTCTTCCATAGGAATGACCGCCAATCCTGTATTTACTCCATCATAATGAGACAATTGGGTCGCATATTGAACGTATTGAACTACTTCTTGAACTAACCCTGCACCTATGCCACATACCATAAAATAAGTAAAAAAACGTTTGGAACCCAACACCTGTTCAAGAGTCCGGCCAAACATCCATACCGCAAACATATTAAAGAATACATGCTGGAAATCGGCATGCATAAACATATAAGTAACTAATTGAAACAGCTTGAAATCCGAAGCTAGAAAAAAATGCAAACCTAACACATCATTCAAATCAATCCCATATCTACGGGATACCAAAGCTCCAAAGAAGCACAACACATTAATGATAAGTAAGTTTTTTGTTATTGGTGGTAAATGATTCATAAATAGTTCAGCCTTTTAATATATTGATCGCAAAAATACAATTTTATTCGGTTATGCCAATAAAAAGAAGTTCATCGTTTGTTTTCTAACATAAAAAAATCTATTTTTGTTTCAAAAATAATTATTAACCTTATGAGACTTTTACCTAATTTTCTAAGAAAATCCTTGACTGGTATCGCCTTGTGTTGCATAGCAGCAACTGCATGGGCCCAACAGACTCTTCCGTATTGGAAGGACATCCAAACGGTAGGTGTGAACAGAGAACCGGCAAGAACCGCCTTCATGACGTACGAAAACCGCGACCAGGCATTGACGATGGACAAGGCCAAGAGCCCTTATTACCAATTGCTTAACGGCACTTGGAACTTCTACTATGTAGATGCATATAAGGATTTGCCTGCTTGCATCGAACAACCGGGAGCCAACATCGCTTGGACAGATATCAAGGTTCCAGGCAACTGGGAAATGCAAGGACATGGCATCGCCATCTACACTAACCATGGTTATGAATGGAAGCCTCGTAATCCTCAACCTCCACAATTGCCGGAAGCAACTCCAGTAGGTGTATACCAACGCGACTTCGAAATCCCGACCAATTGGGACGGACGCGATATCTTTTTGAGCATCGATGGTGCCAAGAGTGGCGTATATGTATATGTAAACGGTAAGGAAGTAGGTTACAGCGAAGACTCAAAGAATACAGCCGAATTCAAATTGAACAAGTATTTGAAGGAAGGCAAGAACTCGCTCGTATTGAAGATTTTCCGTTGGAGTACAGGTTCTTACCTCGAGTGTCAGGACTTCTGGCGCATCAGCGGTATCGAACGCGATGTATTCCTTTTTTCACAACCGAAGACTCACATCAAGGACTTCCAGGTACAGTCTACTTTGGATGACACTTACAAGAACGGTATCTTCCACCTTACTGTCGATGTAGCTGAACCACAAGCTACTACAGCATCTTACGAATTGATGGATGCACAAGGCAAGATCGTATCTCAAGGCAACAAGAGCGTTAATGGCAACCGCATTAACTTCGAAGCTGAAATTGAAAATGTAAAGACTTGGACTTCGGAACATCCTAACCTCTATCAGTTACTCATCACTTTGAAGGATGGCGATAAAGTAGCTGAAGTTATCCCATACAAAGTAGGTTTCCGTCGTTTCGAAATCAAGGAAATCGAAGAAAAGTCGGAAAATGGCAAGCCATACATCTGCTTCTTCGTCAATGGACAGCCTATCAAGCTCAAGGGTGTGAACATTCACGAACATAACCCAGAAACAGGCCACTACATGACTGAAGAGTTGATGCGAAAGGACTTCGAATTGATGAAACAACATAACATCAATACCGTTCGCCTTTGCCACTATCCGCAAAGCAACAAGTTCTATGACTTGTGCGACGAACTCGGTATCTATGTATACGATGAAGCCAACATCGAAAGCCATGGTATGTACTATGACCTCCGCAAGGGTGGTTCCCTTGGTAACAACCCTGAATGGTTGAAGCCACACATGGATCGTACCATCAACATGTACGAACGCAACAAGAACCATCCATCTATCGCTATCTGGTCACTCGGTAACGAAGCGGGTAATGGTTACAACTTCTATCAGACATACCTTTACTTGAAGGAAAAAGAAACTAGCCCAATGGGTATGAACCGTCCAGTGAACTACGAACGTGCTCTTTGGGAATGGAATACAGACATGTATGTACCTCAGTATCCGGATGTTAAGTGGTTGGAAAGCATAGGCCGCAAGGGTAGCGACCGTCCAATCGTTCCTTCGGAATATTCTCACGCCATGGGTAACTCCAATGGTAACTTGGCTGCACAATGGGCTGCTATCAACAAGTATCCTAACCTCCAGGGTGGTTATATCTGGGACTGGGTTGACCAAGGTTTACTCCAAAAGGATGAAAATGGCCGTGAATATTGGGCTTATGGTGGCGACTTCGGTGTAGATGCTCCAAGCGATGGTAACTTCCTCTGCAACGGTATCGTTGCTCCAAACCGTACTCCTCACCCAGCAATGGCTGAAGTGAAATATGCTCATCAGAATGTAGGTTTCGAAGCCGTAGACTTGGCAGCAGGTAAGTTCTTGGTAAAGAACCGTTTCTATTTTACAGGCTTGAAGAAGTACCAGATCAACTACGCAGTTAAGGCAAATGGTAAGGTAGTTAGAAAGGGTAAGACTTTCTTGGATATCGAACCACAAGGCACACAAGAATTGAATATAAACGTAGCCGGCTTGGCTCCTAAGGCAGCTACTGAATATTTCGTGAACTTCTCTGTAACTACTACCGAACCGGAAATCTTAATTCCTGTAGGTCACGAAATCGCATCGGAACAATTCCGTCTGCCTATCGAACCATTGGCTATAGCTGAACACAAGGCATCTGGCAAGACAAATGTTACTACAGAAGGCGACGAAGTAAAGGTTACTTCTTCTAAGATGCAATTCGTATTCAACAAGAAGAGCGGTCTCGTTACATCATATAAGGTAAACGGCACTGAATACTTCACCGAAGGTTTCGGTATCCAGCCGAACTTCTGGCGTGCTCCTAACGACAATGACTATGGTAATGGTCAGCCTAAGCGCGAACAAATCTGGAAGCAGAGCAGCAAGGACTTCAAGGTGGCTGATGTCATTACAGAAGCCGATGGCAACAATACTGTATTGACAGCCAACTACTTGCTTGCAGCCGGTAACTTGTACATCGTGAAGTACACTATCTATCCTGACGGTGTGGTTCATGCTGACATCACTTTTACTTCTACCGACATGGAAGAAGGCAAGACTGAAGTTTCTGAAGCTACTTTGATGGCTACATTCAGCCCAGGTCAGCAGGAAGCTCGTCGCGCTGCATCAAAGCTCGTTGTTCCACGTATTGGTGTTCGTTTCCGCTTGCCGGCAAACATGAACCAAGTACAATACTTCGGTCGTGGTCCAGGCGAAAACTACATTGACCGTCAAGCAGCTAGCTTCGTAGACCTCTACCAGACAACTGCTGATGCAATGTACACCAACAATTATGTACGACCACAAGAAAACGGTCACCGTACAGACACTCGTTGGGTATCATTGAGCAACAAGAATGGCAAGGGCTTGAAAATTGTAGCTGACCAAGTTATCGGTTTCAATGCTCTCCGCAACTCTGTTGAAGATTTCGACTCAGAAGAAGCAGTTGGCAAGCTTCGTCAATGGAACAACTTCACTCCGGAAGAAATTGCTAACCGTAGCGAAGAAAAGGCTAAGAACGTTCTCCGCCACATGACTCACGTGAACGACATTACTCCGCGTAACTTCGTGGAAGTATGTGTTGACATGAAGCAACAAGGTGTTGCCGGCTTCAATAGCTGGGGCGACCGTCCGTTGGCTGAACACACTATGCCAGCAAATCAGGAATACAAGTGGGGCTTCACTTTGATTCCGATGAAATAAGACAAACAATTAAGGGGAGCGAATTCGTTCCCCTTTTTCATATCCTTGAATACACCTCCCCCAAAACGCTTCGACGTTTCACTTAAAACGATTAGGCGTTTGGATCAAAATGCTTAGGCGTTTTAAAAAAGACGTGATATCCCCTATTCTTCCATAATAATTCCTCCTCCCAAAACCACATCATCGCGATAGAAGGCAGCAGCCTGACCGGCAGCTATGGCGGTTAGCGGTTCATGAAGAAGAACGTGCAAAGTATTATCCGGCAATAAGGTTACGGTACAACGATTGGCTTGCTTGCGGTATCGGATCTTCACGATGACATCATCCATCCCCAAAAGCAGAGCCGGATTGATGATGTTCCAATTCTTCAAACGCATCTCCGTACGCTCCAATGATTTTAAATCGCCAAGCACCACCTTGTTCTCCGATGGAATAATTTCCTTTACAAAGACGGCCCGATTCAAATCGATACCCAAACCTCTTCGCTGACCGATGGTATAGAAAGGATATCCCTCGTGCCATGCTATAATATTGCCATTTTCATCAAAGAATTTCCCTTTTTGGATAGCCTCAACCGATACATTATTCCGTAGGAAAGTACGATAATCCATCGGACAGAAGCAGACTCCGATACTATCCTTCTTGCGGGCAGCTTTCAGGTATCCCCGCTCTTCGGCTATCTCACGGACACGAAGCTTGGTAAGCCCTCCCATCGGAAGGAGCATACGTTCCAAGATATCCTGTAGCAATCCCCAGAGGAAGAAAGACTGGTCCTTATCCTCATCGGCTCCGTTGGTAATGTGCCAACGACCATCGATGCATCGCTTCTGCACATAATGACCGGTAGCCAAATGATAGATACCCATCTCATCGGCCAACTGGCGGAGCAGAGGCCACTTCAAGTAATTGTTGCAAAGGGTACAAGGAACCGGCGTATGACCATCCATGTATTCACGGATGAAATAGTCGATAATGGTGGTCTGAAAAGCTTCCCGTTGGTCGGAAACGATATGGGGTATGCCCAAACGACGGCACAAATCACGGGCATCGTCCAAATACTCCGTGTTTCCATCCTTCTCATAAAAACGGAAGGTCACACCTGTCACTTCGTATCCGGCATCCTGCAGAAGCAAGGCAGCTACAGAGCTGTCCGTTCCTCCGCTCATTCCCAATAAAACTCGCCGATTCAATTCCATGAACACAAAGATAGTTACAATAAATGAGAATAACTTGCAGATAATCGTAATAAATTCATAACTTTGCATCTCAATAAAAGATAGAATTATGGAAAATCAACTTACCATTTACAATACATTGACCCGCCGTAAGGAGCTGTTCGTTCCGCTTCATGCTCCACACGTGGGCATGTATGTGTGCGGTCCTACCGTATATGGAGATGCGCATTTAGGACATGCCCGTCCAGCTATTACCTTCGATATTCTGTACCGCTATTTGACTCATTTGGGATACAAGGTTCGCTACGTACGCAACATCACTGATGTGGGTCACTTGGAACACGATGCTGACGAAGGCGAAGACAAAATTGCTAAGAAAGCTCGTTTAGAACAGCTCGAACCAATGGAAGTAGTACAATATTATTTGAACCGCTACCATAAGGCAATGGAAGCACTCAATGTTCTTCCTCCAAGCATCGAACCGCATGCTTCGGGACACATCATCGAGCAAATCCAATTGGTAGAAGAAATTTTGAAGAACGGTTATGCTTATGAAAGCCAAGGTTCTGTATACTTCGATGTAGCAAAGTACAACAAAGACCACAACTATGGCAAGCTTTCCGGTCGTAACTTAGACGATGTTTTGAATTCATGGCGCGAATTAGACGGACAGAGTGAAAAGCGCAATCCAGCCGACTTCGCCCTTTGGAAGTGTGCTCAACCAGAACATATCATGCGTTGGCCTTCACCATGGAGCAATGGTTTCCCTGGTTGGCACTGCGAATGTACCGCTATGGGACGTAAATATCTTGGCGAACATTTCGATATTCACGGAGGTGGTATGGATCTTATCTTCCCGCACCACGAATGCGAAATCGCTCAAAGTGTGGCTTCACAAGGCGACGACATGGTTCACTACTGGATGCATAACAACATGATTACCATCAATGGTCAGAAGATGGGTAAGAGCTATAACAACTTCATCAACTTGAGCGAATTCTTCGCCGGTTCACATCCGTTGTTGACTCAGGCTTATAGCCCAATGACCATCCGTTTCTTCATCCTCCAGGCTCACTACCGCAGCACAGTAGACTTCGGCAACGAAGCATTGCAAGCAGCAGAAAAGGGATTGCAACGTTTACAAGATGCCATGAAGGGATTGGAACGCATCACTCCTGGCAAGCAAACTACCATCGAAGGTGTGAAAGAACTTCGCCAGAAATGCTACGATGCCATGAACGACGACTTGAACACTCCGATTGTTATCGCTCACTTGTTCGATGGCGCTCGCATCATCAACACCGTTCTCGACAAGAAGGCTACCCTTTCTGCCGAAGATTTGGAAGAATTGAAGAACTTGTTCAGCTTGTTCATGTACGATGTGCTCGGCATGAAGGAAGAAACCGCCAACAACGAAGCTCGCGAAGAAGCTTACGGCAAGGTGGTAGACATGCTCCTCGAACAACGCATGAAAGCAAAGGCCAACAAGGATTGGGCTACTAGCGACAAGATTCGCGATGAGCTCGCAGCCCTAGGATTCGAAGTAAAGGATACTAAAGACGGATTTACTTGGAAATTAAACAAGTAAATCCATCAATATTAAAAAAGAGAAAAGTCCTTCAGAACATTCTGAAGGACTTTTTTTATCCAAAACAGATACCCATTCGTTTACCTTGGATGATAAGATCGTGGTTTTCGTTAACTAGTTTCAATTTTCCTGCCACCTCTTCTAATGGTATGGATCCTATTTTGTCACCTTGCAAAGAAACCATCCTGCCGAATTGTCCAGTAGCAATCATTTCTGTTGCGTGACCTCCCATACGGGTAGCCAGATTTCTGTCAAAAGCAGTCGGTGCACCTCCTCGTTGAATATAACCGAGTACAGTTTCACGAGTCTCGAAGCCTGTTTCATATTCAATTTCTTGAGCGATATATTCTGCAGCCTTCTTCCCGTCTATAGTTTTGATTCCTTCCGCTACCACTACGATAGAATAAGTTTTACCCTTTTTCAGACGTTCAATAATGGTATTACCAATGTTACGGATATTATATTCCAACTCAGGTATTAAAATGATGTCTCCACCTCCTGCCATTCCTGAATGTAAAGCAATCCATCCAGCTTTGTGCCCCATTACCTCAATAACCATGACTCGTTGATGTGAACTAGCTGTAGAATGTAGGCGGTCAATAGCTTCTGTAGCAATGGTTACAGCAGTATCGAAGCCAAATGAACTGTCTGTTCCCCAAACATCGTTATCTATCGTTTTAGGTATGGTAACTACATTGACACCCAATTGAGCCAACTCAGCTGCAGTCTTTTGGGTTCCATTCCCTCCGATGCAAACCAAACAATCCAATTGCATTTCTTGAATAGTCTTGACCATAAGTTTCGGCTTGTTTTGAGAAGAAGCCCGTTTTCTAAAGGTCTTTTCCCGGGAAGTTCCTAAAATGGTTCCTCCCAGATTTAACAATCCGGTCAAATCCTTATCCGTAAGGGGAGTAATATCATTATCCAATAATCCACGGAATCCGTTGTGGATGCCATAAACTTCCATCCCATAATGGTTGATGGCTGTTTTGCAAACGCCTCTGATAGTAGCATTTATGCCAGGGCAATCACCTCCTGATGTCAAGATTCCAATTTTCATAGTCTCTGATAATTTAATGGTTAAATTATTTCCTATTTCCGCCCGTAAAGATAAGAAAAAAGTATAAAAAAAAGATTCTGATACCCTCTATTAATAGATAAAAGGTTAATTTTGCATGTTATATTAATGTGGAGATGCGAAATGATGAACGAAACGAAATTAATAGGAACATTTTTTAAGCCTCGTCAGAAAGCAATTGAAAAATATGCTACTCAGGCCGAGGTAATTCAAGATAAAGTCCTCCGTAACTTGCTTACTAAAGCAGAAAGAACGGAGTGGGGAATGAAGCATAATTTTCAGCATATCAAAAGCTATCAAAACTTTCAACAACATGTTCCGGTACAGACTTATGAAGAAATCAAAGAATATGTAGACCGTATGCGCCATGGAGAAAAGAATGTTTTGTGGCCAGGAGAAGTGAAGTGGTATGCTAAGTCATCGGGAACAACCAATGATAAAAGTAAGTTCATTCCAGTAACAAAGGATGGACTTCGTACGGTGCATTATGCAGGTGGTCGCGATGCGGTAGCTTTATATCTACAACAGAATCCAATTAGTCGTATTTTTTCTGGTAACGCTTTGATTTTAGGAGGAAGTCACGCACCTAACTATAATTTAAAGAATAGTTTGGTAGGAGACCTTTCGGCTATTTTGATTGAGAATATCAATCCATTGGCTAATTTAGTTCGCATACCGGAAAAAAGAATTGCTTTATTAAGTGATTTTGAGGAAAAGATGGAGAAGATAGCCCGTAAAGCAATGAATAAGAACATTACCAACATTTCGGGAGTTCCTTCTTGGATGCTAGCTGTTTTGAAGCGGGTCATAGAGCTTAAAGGGACAGATAATTTGGCGGAAGTATGGCCAAACTTAGAAATGTTCTTCCATGGTGGTGTGGCGTTTACTCCTTATCGTGAGCAATATAAGCAACTGATTCGTAGTGACAAAATGCATTATATGGAAACATATAATGCCAGCGAAGGATTCTTCGGTTTACAAAATGATCCATTCGATCCGGCTATGCTTTTAATGATTGATTATGGTGTATTTTATGAATTTTTACCTATGGATGAATTCGATTCACCGAATCCACATGTTGTTCCATTGACAGGAGTGGAAGTTGGGAAGAATTATGCCATGTTAATTAGTACAACTTGCGGCTTATGGCGATACATGATCGGTGATACTGTAAAATTCACATCGAAGGATCCTTATAAGTTCATTATTTCCGGACGAACCAAACACTTTATCAATGCGTTTGGTGAAGAACTGATGGTAGACAATGCAGAACAAGGATTAGCACGTGCATGTAATGCTACAGGCGCCCAAGTATCCGAATATTCTGCAGCTCCGGTTTTCATGGATACAGATGCAAAATGTCGTCACCAGTGGCTGATTGAATTTGCTGTAATGCCGGACTCACTAGAAAAATTTTCCAAAGTGCTTGATGCTACCTTACAGGAAATCAATTCAGATTACGAAGCGAAACGCCATAAGGACATCACTTTGCAATCTCTTGAAATAGTGGTTGCCCGTCCCAATTTATTCCACGATTGGTTAAAGGATAAAGGAAAGTTGGGAGGTCAACATAAGGTACCTCGCTTAAGTAATTCGCGAGATTATATTGAAGAAATGTTAAGTTTGAACCATAGATTATGAATTGGAAGAAACATAAATTGCCTTTGCTTCTGATGCTAGTCATCATTGGCTATTCATGTGCCAGTATGGGAACTCCTGATGGAGGTCCTTATGATGAATTGCCTCCAAAGTTTGTAAAAAGTACCCCTTCACTACGTGCAGTCAATATCAAAAGCAAGAAATTTGAATTAGAGTTTGACGAATTTATTAAACTGGAAAAAGCTTCGGAAAAGGTTATTGTTTCCCCACCTCAGATGGAACAGCCTGAAATAAAGGTCGTCGGAAAAAAAGTGGTGGGGGAATTATTTGATACGTTGAAGGAATCTACTACCTATACCATTGACTTCTCCGACGCGATTGTAGACAATAACGAAAGTAATCCGATGGGACATTTTACTTATTCGTTTTCTACAGGAGCTTCCATTGATACGATGGAAGTTTCGGGCACAGTGTTGAATGCAGAGGATTTGGAGCCGATAAAAGGAATACAGGTTGGGTTACATAAGAATTTGAATGATAGTGCTTTGACCACTTTGCCATTTGACCGTGTTTCCCGCACTGATAGTCGTGGGCATTTCATCATTCGTGGTGTGTCACCAGGAAAGTATCGTATTTATGCTTTGATGGATGGCAACCAGAATTTCTTGTTCGATTCTAAAACAGAAATGGTGGCATTCAGCGACTCTATTATTATTCCTTCAATGATGCCATCAACTCGTCAGGATACACTCTGGAAGGATACCTTGACTATTGATACTATTAAAACGATTAGATATACTCGTTTTATGCCCGATGATATTATTCTTCGCGCTTTCAAGGAAGAAAATACTCGTCAGTATTTCTCTAGAAG
>JAFYPV010000096.1 GCA_017559935.1 Bacteroides sp.
AAAAATAGGGGCAGCCTTTTTGGACTGCCCCTAATTAATTTCTATACGAATTTATTTTTTCTTCTTCAAAAGACCTTTACCAGCGTTGAGCAAGTCTTTAGCCTTACCTTTAGCTTTTTCTACAGGGTTGAGGCTACCACCTTCACCGCCGCCACCGCTTTTGCCAAAAAATTTATTCCATTGCTTTGTAGTCATGAAATAGAGATTTTTGGTCCCATATTCGTCCTTGATGGTAACTTTCTGCTTGGATAGGTCTACATTGTCTTTGGAAACCACCAGGTCTGGGTCTGTTGTAATGGTAATGTGGCCTTTTTTCTTACCCTTTTCATATCCAAATTTAGCATAAATATCAAAGGTTTCGGTGTTACCATTCTTCTTGTAGTTCTTCATTTCCATGGTACATTCGTCTTCGCTGTCGCCATCGAAACGATAAGTCATGGCCTTACGGTCTATAAAGTCTCTCATGAAACTCTGGGTCGCTTTCGCATCCCTGAAGTAAAACATTTCCTCTTCCTGTGCGGAAACTGATAATGCCAATCCTACGAACATCAGGATTGATAATAAAGCTCTTTTCATCATGTCTTTATATTTTAAAGTTATATATTAATTCTGGTCATCTTAGACTTTTTACAAAGGAATAGATAATTCTTGATTCTGTCAAACAAATTGTAGAGTTTTTTATAAAAAACGAACTAACCATTAATTTAAATCCGTACATTTGCAAAAATGAATTAAACTTATTAAGTGTATGAAAAAGAAGTTATTGATTGCGTTGTCTTTGTTCTTCGCAATAGGAACAGCCGATGTGTCGGCTCAAAACTTCCTGAAGAAGCTGGAGAAAAGCGTCAAGAAGGAAGTGGAAAACCGCGTCCAAAAGGAAGTGAAGAAACATGTGAACAAGGGAATGGACAAGGGCGTGGAAACCGTATCGGGCAACCGATCGCAACAAACTTCATCCCAGTCCTCACCAGCTAAGGCTTCGACAGTTCAAAGCCAGTCGGACGACATTTTTGAGGTTGCTAGTAGTAGAGTAGCGGTAACCGAACTTGCCACCATGGTGGAATATGGCCCTACCGAGGGTAAGCTGAACGGACACGCATGGGTGGATTTGGGTTTGCCTTCGGGCACCCGATGGGCTACCTGCAACGTGGATGCCACCGCACCCGAACAACCTGGCAAGTTGTATGCATGGGGTGAAACGGCTACAAAAACTAACTTTGTCCGCGAAAACAGTAAGACAGACAAGAAGCCGATGGACGATATCTCAGGAAACCCTACCTACGATGTGGCAACGGCTAAGTGGGGAAAGGGTTGGCGCATTCCTACCGAAGAACAATTTAAAGAATTGCTGAAGTATTGTAGCTATACATACGAACCTTGTGGCAACATTTATTGGCAGAAGTTTACCAGCAGCATCAATAAAAAAGTCATCTACTTGCCGGCTACCGGTTATAAGGAAGGATCGGCCAAGCTCACGTATCCGAAAACGAACGGTTATTATTGGACTTCAACTCCCTCAACTGACCAGTACAACACAGGTGCAGGCGTTTACGCTTTTGCCGTAGACGAAGGTCGCATGGGCCATGGCGGCCGCTCAACGGGTGGTGCAGTGCGTCCGGTAGCCGATTATGACGTGGACACGGAAATCCCCGCTGATGGCGAAACCAACGGACACAAGTGGGTAGACTTGGGTCTGCCTTCGGGCTTGAAATGGGCCACCTACAACCTTGGCGCAGATGCGGTAGACCAGGATGGAGGTCACTACCGATGGGGAGCGATTACTACCTATTTCAAGGGTGACAAGTATGCCAAAGACGATGTACAGAAGGACATCTGTGGCGATGCCCGTTATGATGCCGCAACGGCTCATTGGGGAAGCGACTGGTACATGCCTACCGTTCGCGACTTTGCGGAGCTGATGGAGAACTGTACTTGGGAATGGACTCAGATAGGTCGACGCAAGGGGTTGAAAGTGACCAGCAAGCACAACGGTAAGTACATCTTCCTGCCTGCTTCGGGTGAAATGAACTATAACTGTGACTGGGACAAGTTGCCTCAAGATATCAACAAGAAACTGTACTATTGGACGTCTTCCCATATGCCGGGATGGCAAAACAAGTATGATGCGTATCTTGTAACAGCGTATAAAGATGCAGCTTGTTTCAATTCAAAGATACGTAATAATACTGGATTCTGTATCCGTCCGGTAACAAAGTAAGTTCGTGCAAATAGCATATAATCAAGTAAATAAATCATAAGATGAAAAAGGTATTTTTATTGATCATGTTCGTTTGTGTCAATGTTTTGGCATGGGGACAGACAGAAAAGGGCAAAGAACTTCTCGAAAAAGCGAAGGCTGGCGACGCAAGCGCTCAAAGCGAGCTTGCAGAATGTTATGAATTTGGCGAAGAAGGCTTTGGCAAAGACGAAAAGCAAGCAGTGGCATGGTATACCAAGGCAGCCGAACAAAATGACCGTTATGCTTTGGGTAAATTGACATCGGCCTATCAATCGGGAAACCTGGGATTAGCTAAAAACGATGAGAAGTATATCCATTATTTGAAAAAACATGCCGAGAGTGGGGTGCCTGAGTCTATGATTGATTTGGCAATTTGCTATCGGGATGGAAAATATGGATTGAAGAAAGACGAAAATGAATTTCTACGATGGGCTCAGGAAGCAGCCAAAGGTACATCTTCTAAAGCAAAGTACGAATTAGGGGCTTATTACAAGAGTAAGAACAATAAGGACGAAGCTATCAAATGGTATAAGGACTGCGCCGACTATTATTACAAATTATTTGGCAAGAATCATGAAGATGCCATCAGAGATTTGAAGCAGTTAGGTGTGAATTACGACCCGGCCAATAAGACAGAGGATGTAAAGAAGACTGATGCCAAGAAGAATGACGCGGATGATTGCGCGGTAAAAGACGGCAAAGTAATCCTTTACGATCGTAGTGGCGAGGTGCTTCAATCAGCTGCAATCATGGAGAAAAATGGTGTCACTCATGTAAAGGTAGATAACGGTCTTTACAAGCTTAAACCTTGTAACGTGAAAGTCAATGGTGTATCTTACAATTATTCAGTATTCTTGTTCGACAGAGATTATTATGTAAAGGGTAATATTCCAGGATTTAAGTCGGGTGCCGGTTCATCCAAATCTGGCAGTTCGGCTTCTGCAAAATCCAGCAGCTCATCTCAAGCAAAGAAGCAAACAGCTTCACCAGCAAAGAAGGAAACAGCTTCACCTGCAAAGAAGGAAGAAACCCCAAAACAATCGGAAGAATCCAGCATTAGCAAGGAGATAAAGAAGGTAGAGAAAACGGTAAAAGACATTAAGAAGTTTATTAAGAAATAATCATCATTTCAAGAATATGAAAGCAATCAAGATGTTATTACTTGCAGGGGTGGCAATGATGTGTGCTTGCCAACCTTCGCAAAAGTCTGAATCGGCCAAGAGCCTGTTGTTGCTCGTGGATGTGCAGTACGATTTCATTACCGGTTCGCTGGCGGTAGACGGCGCTCCAACCGTGATGGACGGCCTCGCCCAGTATATTGCAGACCAGCCTGAAGGCAAGTTCGATGCCATTGTCATGACAGCCGACCATCATCCGGCCGACCATTCCTCGTTTAAGGACAACGGCGGCATCTGGCCTGCGCACTGCGTGCAGAACACCGAAGGTGCAGCCATCTACAAGTCTGTGCTCGACGCGGTAAAGAAGCACGATGCCGAGGCTCCCATCTTGACCAAAGGCGACAATGTGGCGGTGGATGAATACTCTATCCTGGCCAATGAAGCCAGCGCCAAGAAGCTCTTAGCGATGATTGAAGAGAAGGGCATTGAGGAAATCTACGTGGCAGGTCTCTGCGGTGACTATTGCGTGGGTAACTCCATCAAGGACCTCGTGGCTGCGGGTCATGGCGACAAGATTCGCGTGCTCACCCGCTACATCGGCAACATAGACGACGGGTCGACTCTGCGTACCATCATCGCCGAAAACAACTTGAAGGAAGCTGAATAACTAATAACGAAACTAAATACAAAACACCCTTGCATGACTCATCGCGGTCTCTGCAAGGGTGTTTTCTTGTTTCTTATAGCAACCCCTTCACCCACTTGAAGAACTTGTATGGCATGTAGCGGAAGGGGAGGTCGAGGAGCGTGGTAGTGGTGACTACGGCGCGGTAGTGCGAAAATACCTTGAACGACTCCTTGCCATGATAGGCCGACATGCCCGATGCGCCTACACCGCCGAAAGGCAGCTTCTCGTTGGCTATGTGCATGATGGTATCGTTGATGCAGCATCCGCCCGACGAGGTGTGTTTCAGCACCTTACGGATGTTCTGTTTGCTTTCGCTGAAGTAGTAGAGGGCCAATGGCTTCTCTCTCTCCACCACGAAACGGATGGCTTCGTCGGTGCTTTGGAAGGTCACTACCGGGAAGATAGGACCGAAGATTTCCTCTTGCATAATCGGGCTGTTCACATCCACATGATCAATGATGGTAGGAGAGATGTAGCGCTCCGATCGGTCGTATTCGCCACCCATCACCACGTTGGCACCTTGGATGTAGCCCACGAGGCGGTCGAACGCGCGCTCGTTCACGATGCGTACGAAGTGCTTCGTCTGCTTCGGTTGCTCGCCCAGCAAGAGGGTGAATTCCTTCTTCAAGGCGCTGATGAGCTGGTCCTTGATGTCGGCATGCACCAAGAGATAATCGGGTGCAATGCAAGTCTGCCCTGCGTTGAGGCTCTTTCCCCAAGCAATGCGTCGGGCAGCCATGCCGATATTCGCATCCTTATCGACGATGCAAGGGCTCTTGCCACCCAGTTCCAATACCACCGGCGTGAGGTTTTCGGAGGCAGCGCGCATCACCGTACGTCCCAACTGCGGACTGCCGGTGAAGAAGATTAAGTCGTAGCGTTCTTCCAGAAGGGCGGTATTCACGTCTCTGTTGCCTTGCACTACGGCGATGTATTCAGCAGGAAAAGTTTCCTTGATCATCTCCTCGATGACTTTCGACACATGCGGTACGTAAGGCGATGGCTTCAACACCGCCGTACATCCGGCCGAGATGGCGCCCACCAACGGGTTCAGCAGCAGCTGCACCGGGTAGTTCCACGGAGCCATGATGAGCGTGCAGCCCAACGGCTCGGCCACCACTTTGCTTTGCGAAGGCATCATTTTGATCGGAGTGCTCACAGGCTTTGGGGTGGTCCATTTGATTAGGTGATGCAGGTGGTTGTCAATCTCGCCCAGCACGATGCTCAGCTCGGTGAGATACGCCTCTTCGTAGCTCTTGTGTAGGTCTTGCCAAAGGGCTTCGGCTATGCGGCTTTCCCATTGCTTCATGGCCTTCGATAAGGCACACAGCGCTAGTTCTCGGTACTTCAAACTCAAGGTCTCACCGCTACGGAAAAACGCTCTCTGAGCTTCTACAATCTGCTTGATCTCCTGCTTGGAGGTATTCTCTATTTTCATTGTTTTCTATCTGTAAATTTGTCTATTGTATGATGTTCTTTAAACACTACCGAGTAAGTTTGCAGCACCACCGACAGCACGATCAGGAAGATACCTACCCAGAACGAGAAGCCCACTTCTTGCAGTTCGTTGAAGAGGATAGCAGCAATGGCAATGCTGTAGAGCGGTTCGAGGTTGTAAGCCATATTTACTGTAAACGCACTCAATTTGCGCAATGCCTGCAGCTGAAAAAGGAATGGGATTACGGTAAAGACCGATCCTAATAACAAAAGCGAAAGAAGATCGTTTCCTACAGGTACCACCGATTCGGAAGGATAGATAGCCCGGAAGGCAGGGATGCAGAGGGTGAGGAACAATACCCCGCCCAGAAGTTCATACATCAGCATGGTAGCACTGTCTTCCTTGGTCTCTTCCGCCACGTTGATGTTCAGGATGGAGAACAGCGAGTATAAGGCTGCACAGAGTAATCCCAAGGCGATGCCGAGGCGGAATCGAATATCGATGCTGAAGATAAACAAGATACCTGCAATGGCGATGAAGCTCAGCAGAATATTTTTCCACTGGATACGCTTGCGGTTCACGAGCGGATCGAACAAGGTCGTGAAGAAACACGAGGTAGCTACACACGCCACTCCGATGGATACATTGGAAGCCTGAATGCTGGCAAAGAAAGCCACCCAGTGAAGGGCAAGCAGAATACCACATCCGCAGATTTTCATTACCGCTTTCCAACCCGTGCGGTGCAGCCTACGCATGCATCCCAGTACCGCAGCCAGTACGACGACACTTGTCATCATTCTGTACCATACCAAGGGCAGTCCACCCAAGGAAATCAGTCTCCCGAATATGCCGGTCCATCCGGCCAGGAACACAGCAATGTGCAGTATAATCAGTGTGAATGTCTTTTCTTTCATGTTCTTTTATCGCTTGGTTGATATTCAAACAAAGCGCAAAAATATAAAAAAAATGTCATTCAGAGCGGAGGCTCCGAATGACATTTCTGATGCGTTTGGACGATTATTTCAATTCCTTAATTTTTATATTCTTGAACCAAACCTCGTCGCCGTGGTCTTGCAAGAGGATGTTGCCTTCCTCGAAGTTTCCGAAGTTAGGCCAAACGCGGTACTTGCTGTAAGCCACCAGCGCGTTGAACATCTGCGTATTGCGGTCGTATTCCAAGAGTTGTACACCATTCAGCCAATGTTCCACGTGATTATCTTTTACGATGACCATCGCTGTATTCCACTCGCCCTTGCGGAAAGGCTTGTCTTCCGGAGCTGGGATAAGGTCGTAAAGCGAGCCCAACTGGCGGTTGCCGTTTACACCTAGCTTAGCGTCCGGATGGCGTTCGTCGTCCAGAATCTGGAACTCACAGCCGATGGCCGAACCTTCGCCCTTGTTCAAGTCCGGGTTCACAAAGTATTTGATACCGCTGTTCGCTCCGTCAGTAATCTTGAAGTCAACACACAGCATAAAGTTCTTGTATTTGCGGGTAGTGATGATGTCACCTCCGTTGGTCGATTCGCCTCCGTTGCTTTTCATCACCTTCAAGATACCGTTTTCCATCACCCAACCGTTGGCAGGGAAGGTCGCAATTTTAGCACCACGCCAACCTTCCGAGGTCTTACCGTCCCACAATAGCTTCCATCCTTCGCGTTGTTCGTTTGGAGTCAGTGTGTTGTCCTTGGTTTGGGCAGGTAGGGTAGTAGCTAGCCCGAGGCATAATGCCAATAGTGTTATCTTTTTCATATATCCTTTACTTAATTATAATTTATAGAATTCATCCCAACCCTTGCGTGGCGGTATTTGCGTAAGCATGGCGTTTGCAAAGGCATTGTTGGTAATCTGCTTGGTGCGCGGATCGAAGAACAACTGGGTATTGAGTCGTTGCGCTATTACGCCGAGTGAGAACACCTGACACAAAGTACCTACTATTTCGAACGGAGAACGAGTCTTTTCCTTGCCCTGACAAGCCAAAAGGAAGTTTTCGAAGTGGTTCGACGGGCTCTTTGGTACCTCAGGAAGCAAGTGCGCCATTTCCTTCGCCTTTTCTTCCGGAATGATGGAAAGTGTACTGCCGTGGCTACCACCCTTGAAGATGAGGTCCTTACTATAGATAATCTTACCCGGATTCAACTTCGTCTTTTGTTCATTCGATTGGTTGGTAGTCGGGATGTTCGGATCGAGGCCCGATACGCCGTATCCGGCTGGGATAGGAGGCAGGTTGTCCAAACCATCGTACCAAGTTACATCTACTGGAGGCATGCCGTTGCGGGCGCCGAAGCGGAAGAGGATGGTAGACGAGTACGGATAGAAGTAGTCGTTGTGTCCATTGGCATACTTCATGGTAATTTCGTATGGGAGACCCAATTCGAGGAATTCGTGGACGGTGTCGAGCAAGTGTGCACCCCAGTCGCCCAAGGCACCCATACCGAAGTCGTACCAGCATCGCCATTGGCCATGGTGGTAGTTTTCGTGGAAGTCGTGCCATTGTGTAGCACCTAGCCAAGTATCCCAATCCATATCCTTAGGCAACTGCTGTCCGGTAGGGAAGCGGTGCATGTTGGAATCCCACTGGTGCCAGCGACGTGAGTTGTTCATGTGTGCAGTAACGGCATGTACATCCTTGATGATGCCTGCTTCCTTCCATGCCTTGAACTGGAAGTAGTTGGCTTCGGAGTGTCCTTGGTTACCCATCTGTGTTGCCAGATGCGGACGTTTGCGTGCAGCCTCCATCAACAGCTCGCATTCATAGAAAGTACGTGCTAATGGCTTTTCCACGAAAACGTGCTTGCCCGATGCCAATGCCAGCATGGTGATAGGGAAGTGCGTATGGTCTGGAGTAGCAATAGCAACGGCATCGAAATCCTTACCCGCTTCGTCAAACATCTTGCGGAAGTCGCGGAACTGCTTTGCCTTAGGATACATGCCGATAGCCTTCTGCGTGTGCGGAGCACCCATGTCCACATCACACAAAGCAACTACTTCCACCATTTGTGTCTTGGCAAAGTCGTCGATGATTTGCCCACCGCGGTTACCAACACCGATATAAGCTATTTTTACCTTTTCGCCCTTTGGCTTTTGGTTCGGCATATGTGTGGCGGCATTCAGGATGCCGTTGCTACCAAGTGCGATGCCTGCAGAGGCTACCGACATAGTGCGGATGAAATCTCTTCGTGTAGTCATGATTCTATCGATTTAAGGTTATTTGTTTCTTTTGGTCAGTACCAATGTACGTTGTGCGCAATTTACATTTTTATACGATAATATGCAAACGATTGCCCCGTTTTTTTACATCCATCTTTAGATTGGTCAATTGGTCAGTTGGTCAATTTATCGGAGTTTTCCCTTAAAGGCATACAATTTTGTCGAAAAAACCTTATCTTCGTACCATACATATAATTACTATAAAAGTACAAAGAAATGACAAGATTATTGCTTCTTTTCCTCCTGTCCATACTCTCCTTAAAGGGTACATGGGCGCAAACGACACCCATCGTGGCCGGAACAGTTGACCTGGAATATGACGATCCCGTATTCAAAGACCATACCCTATATTGGGGACAAGGCGTGATAAGTAAGGGACAGACACCTTTAACAGAGATGCACGCCGCCCTAAGCAGCGGTACAGCACAATCCGACATCCGCACACTGACTTACGAGGACGGTTCGCCGCTGATTGAACGCGGACAGCTCTATTACAGCATGACATCGCGCACGGCAGGAGCAGGGCTTTGCATCTACCGACTTACCCTGGGAACCGGGCAGCTGGAACTGTGTGGCATTGTGCGCGGAAGGGTGAAGGAAGAGGGGCATGAACCAGCCTTCTGGCGCATGGCAGCCGGACACATCATGTACCATAGGAGCAAGGGCGTATGGCAACTGTGCGCATCGTGCCATGCAGGCGGAGTGAGCAACCGCGAACAACGGATTCACAAACTGTATCATGCTGTCTCGCACACCGACTTGCGCTTTGGCATAACCACGCTGGACTGCGATCCGCTGGATTACGAAGGGGCACAGACGGGCGACGAAGACGGACAAATTTATTACGACGAAGAACTGCGCCGATGGGTGCTGGTCTATGCCTCCATGTATATGCCTAGCGGAGAAAAGGCACCGCATTATGTACTACGCCTGCAAACCAGCAAGCGACCGGACGGTGGGTTCAAGGGTTCCACCTGTGCTGCCGACCTGAGCGCAACGGGTATCACCTGCAGCCGTATTGGCGGTGTGCGCTGCGTGCTGTCGGGCGACCAGGCACGAGACAAGCGAAATGTGTACCGCGCCTATACCTACAAGAATGTGAAAGGAAAAGTGGAATTCCAGTCGGCTGGCAAACTGGACATAGACATCACAGACGGCGGATTCAGAGGATGGAACAACGTTACCCCCATTCCCGAGGGAGACAAGACACGATATGTATTGCTCACCTTTGACCGTACACAGTCAACCAAGGAAAACAACTGGACGTACGGCAACCTATATCTCTATTATTCGGCACAGACCAATGAAGGAAGCGAATATGATGTGCGCGACCTGGCAGGAAAGCTATCGTCAAAGGCAAGCATAGACCCCAATGATCCCAAGACGTTATCCATCGGACAACTGCGCTTCCGCCGAATGGGCAGTTTTCATCCACAGTTCGACGAGATGCCTCTGGGCAAAATCGATCTCCACACCGATGTTACCGCACCCAACGGTAACCGCTACCCGGTACTGAAGGGAAAGGTGCAGTATGCAGACGGTCGTCTGTGGGCACAGGACGGAGAAGCATGCATCTTGGGTGGAACACACTACGCCATGACCAACTATGTACTGCCCTTGGGCGACATTGTAACCGGCGAATGTAGATATCTGTACCTGGGCGATGAAAAGGGAAACGCCCACTACCAGATAATGGCAGACAAGGTGGACGAAGGCATCAACATCACCCTTTATTCTGCTACCAAGAACGCAGAACAAAAGGTGTGCCAACTGCCGTCAAATACACCTTTCATCAGATTGGCTTTTGTCATTCCTACCGAAACACACAGCACGCCTTACCGACTTTTCGTGTTCCGTTGATGGAGTTTCGGGAGATTAGGTGATTTATCGTTTGGTAGATACAATCATGAATGTTACGGCAACTATCGCTATCAGTATGCCGATAACCGTGTTCGTTGTGAGTGTCTCGCCCAGTGCAACCGTGCCCACCAGGATGGCCGTAATCGGCTCGAACACCCCGAGGACCGAAGCCTTCGTAGCACCGATGTTTCGGGTAGAGACGGCAAGCGTAGCCGTAGAGACAACGGTAGGCAGCAATGCCAGACCCGCGAGATTCATCCATGCCCCGCATCCCTCGATGCCCTGCGTCATGGGCGTGGTAGAGGTACATATTTTTGCCAGGAAGATGACGGCCCCTACCGAGAGTGTATAGAAGGTGAGCAACGAATTCGAGATAGCTCCGATGGCCTTGCTGCGGTTGATGATGACGATGAAGAAAGCATAAACCGTGGCCGAGCCTAGCGAGAGAAGCACCCCGATAGGATCCACCGTTTGTGAGGCATCGCCCTGCGTCATGATTACCACTCCGGCAAAGGTAGCCACAATGGCTAGCCAGACTTGCCACGAAGGGATAACCCGCAGAAACACCATGATGATAGCCACCAGCACCGGATAGAGGAAGATGAGCGTGGTAGCCAGTCCGGAGGCGATGTAGTTGTATGCCTCAAACAAGAAGATACTGCTGGCCGTGTACAGCAGACCGAGTACGAGCAGAATTCCCGCCTGCTTGCCTGTCACCCTGAACTTTTGTCCGCTCACTAGCAGGAAAGCACCTAGCATCAGCACAGCAAATGCGTATCGGAAGAACAAGATAGATTCGACGGATGCCCCTTCGTTCATCAGGGGGATGCCGAACAGCGGATTCAGTCCGTACGTTATGCCGGTAATGATTCCCGCCGGATAACCTATCATCGCATTTTTGCTGATTTTTTTCATTTTCTGTAGTGGTGTGAAATGGAGGGCAAAGTTATAAAAAGAATCGGGGATGATGATAACTTTCTTTCTTGTTTCTGTGTTTTCGTTTTTTAGATTAAATGTAATTATTAATGCTTTTTATGGTTGTTATTATAAGATTTTCCATAGAAAAAACTTTTTTGTGCTTATATCATCTGTATATCGCAAAAATTAAAGTAAATTTATCGCAAAATTCGATGTGGAACGAAATTATATAGAATTCAAGGCATTCTCAGGAAATTCTGATAATATGGAATTATCTGCTAATAGGTAGGCTTATGAAACCAGAAGAAAAAGCAAGAGTAAAGATAGACCAATGGCTGACAGAAGCTGGTTGGAAAGTCATTAACCGCGATGAATTTGAAGCGGACAGTTCGGCTGTTGCTGTAAGAGAAGGTTTGCTAAAAGGCAATAGAGAGGCAGATTATTTCCTTTTCATCAATGGAAAAGCTGTTGGCATATTGGAAGCCAAACGAGAAGAGATAGACATCAGAAAAGATATCGTTTGCGAACAAGTAGAAACTTATGCAAGAGGTGTCCCCTCTTATTATACAGCCTATCAAAAACCCATCCCTTTTTTGTATACATCCAATGGCAAGCAACATTGCTTTCGTGATTTCAGAAAAAAAGATTCTGACTACGAAGACCTGTCTGCTATGCACAAGCCAAAGAAGTTGGTTGAAATGCTTGGCATCGAAGACCATTTTGCCGGACTACCTACGCTCAATCCAAAAGGTTTGCGTGCATGCCAATATGAAGCTATAACCGGGTTGGAGAAAAGTTTCCGCAATGGACAGAATAGAGCATTGATGGTCTTGGCTACGGGGGCAGGAAAAACATATACAGCGTGTTTAACCTCTTATCGAATGTTAGCCTATACAAAGATGCGCCGTGTTCTTTTCTTGGTAGACCGCAACAATCTTGGAAAACAAGCAGAAGGAGAATTCGGTACATTCCGTTTAACAGAGAATGGCGATGCTTTTAATACCATATATTCGGTTAACCGACTGAAATCGGCAAAGATTCCTAGTGATAGCAACGTGGTTATTTCCACCATCCAACGTCTGTTTTCACTGCTGAAAGGAGAGGAAATCACTGATACGGACGATGACGATACCGACAACACTACAGGAGAAGTTACATTGCCGGAAAACCCCAATTTACCCCATGATTTCTTCGACCTCATCATCATCGACGAGTGTCATCGTTCCATCTATGGCAATTGGCGTAAGGTTCTTGAATATTTCGATACAGCCAAGTTGATAGGGTTGACAGCAACGCCCATTCCTGAAACTATGGCTTTCTTCAACAACAACCGTGTAGTAAACTATACATTGGAACAAAGTATTGTTGATGGAGTAAACGTGGACCACCGGGTATATCGAATCAAGACACAAGCTACAGAAGAAGGTGGTGCTATCAGAGCGGGAGATAAACTCAAGAGAGTTACCTGCTATACAGGTCAGGTGGAACAAATCTTGAATAAAGAAACCAAGACTTATTCCAAAACGGAGCTGAATAGAAGCATAATCAATCCGGCTCAGATAAAACTTATCCTGCAAACTTATAAGGATGCGGTATATCGGGATATGTTTAATGATCCTCAGCGCGAACCTAATTTCGATTACCTTCCCAAGACACTTATCTTTGCACTCAATGAGGCGCATGCAACCAATATTGTAAAGATAGCGAAAGAAGTGTTCGGACGCGAAGACAATCGCTATGTACAGAAGATAACCTATTCAGCAGGTGACAGTAACGAACTTATCCGTCAGTTCCGCAACGACAAGGATTTTCGTATCGCCGTAACTTGTACATTGGTTGCTACGGGGACAGATGTGAAACCGCTCGAGGTGGTCATGTTCATGCGTGATGTGGAATCCGCACCGCTTTACACACAGATGAAAGGTCGTGGAGTACGTACCATAGGAGACGAACAATTACGTAACGTGACACCTAATGCATTTAGCAAGGACTGCTTTTTCTTGGTCGATGCTGTTGGGGTAACCGAACACGAGCATACCATACCTACCCAAGTAGATGGACCTGATACAGAAGTGATAACGCTAGAGACTTTGTTGGAACGCATTTCACATGGTTTCTTGCCCGACAATTACTTGAAGAGACTGGCTTCCACGTTGTCAAGAATCCATAACAAGGCCAACCAAGAACAGCGAGAAGAGTTTTTCAGTCTGGCACACGACGGAATGAACGAAATAGCCTCACGAATTTATGATGCATTGGAGAACCAACGTTTGCCGGAATTTATTGACACCAATCATCCAAACAACGAACGTAAGGGATTGGTCGCTGCTTTGGCCAATCATGCCGATGCACGTAGATACATTCTGATACTGGCTAAAGGATTTGTAGAAACATTGATGCCGGGAGAAGATACACTCATTTCACAAGGATTCTCTGTAGAAGAAGCCAAGAGTACAACCGAGGCATTTGAGGAATTTTGTCGTACACATAGCGATAGCATTGAGGCACTGCGCATCATTTATAACAACAGCGGCGAACCGATAACTTATTCCATGCTGAAAGACTTGGAGAACAAATTGAAAATGGCGAACAACCGATTCACCTCCAAACAGTTGTGGAATTCTTACTCCATTGTTGTGCCCGACTCTGTACGTCGTTCCACCAAGAAAGAAGAAGCTGATGCACTGACCAACATCATCCAGTTGGTACGCTTTGCCTACCATCAAGTGGAGAAATTGGAAAGTGCCGTTAGCTCTGCCGGACGCTATTTCAACCTTTGGGTAGGCCACTATCAGCGTAACTACAACCTTACCGACAAGCAACGCGACATCATGGCCATGATAGCCAACTACATTGCCTGCAATGGCGCTTGTACCGTAAAGGACGTGCGGGAAGACAATCAAGACCGAGGCGTACAACTTATCAAAGCCTTTGGCAATATGGCTAAAGCTAATGAAGCTTTACAATCCGTATTCAATTTCGTAGTATATAGAAAAACAGCATAACATATTATGGCAACTAACATATCAACCGAGCAAACGCTCACCAAAAAAGTGTGGAATCTCGCCACAGTCCTTGCAGGAGTAGGCGTTGGATTTACAGATTACATCACTCAACTCACCTACCTTTTATTCCTAAAAATGGATGCAGAGAATACCGAACTCTTCGGAGAAGAATCTGCCATCCCTACAGGCTACCAATGGAATGACCTGAATTGCCTTGATGGCATGGAGTTGGTAGAGCAATATGAAGCCACGTTAAAGCTTCTCAGTGAACAAGATAACCTCATTGGTACCATCTATACCAAGGCGCAAAACAAGATAGACAAGCCTGTGTATCTGAAAAAAGTCATTACCATGATTGATGAAGAGCAGTGGCTTATTATGGATGGCGATGTAAAAGGTGCTATATACGAAGGCATCTTGGAAAAGAACGGACAAGACAAGAAAAGTGGTGCCGGTCAATACTTTACCCCCCGTCCGCTGATTCAGGCGATGGTAGATTGCATCAATCCTCAGATAGGTGAGACCGTATGCGACCCTGCTTGTGGTACTGGCGGTTTCTTGTTGACTGCTTACGACTACATGAAAGACCAATCGGAAAACAAGGAAAAGCGAGACTTCCTTCGCAACCAGGCATTGCATGGTGTGGATAACACCCCACTGGTCGTAACATTGGCTTCCATGAATCTCTATCTGCACGGAGTAGGCACAGACCGTAGCCCGATTGCTTGCGAGGATTCGTTGGAAAAAGAACCTTCTACGCTTGTCGATGTTATCCTGGCTAACCCACCTTTCGGTACACGTCCGGCAGGCTCTGTAGAAATCAACCGTCCCGACTTCTATGTAGAAACCAAGAATAACCAGTTGAATTTCCTCCAACACATGATGCTCATGCTCAAGACTGGCGGTCGTGCAGCAGTTGTGCTTCCTGACAATGTATTGTTTGAAGCAGGAGCCGGAGAAACCATCCGCAAACGTTTGTTGCAGGATTTCAATTTGCATACTGTTCTACGCTTACCTACTGGCATCTTCTATGCTCAAGGTGTGAAAGCTAACGTGCTTTTCTTTACCAAGGGACAGCCTACTAAGGACATTTGGTTTTACGATTACCGTACTGATGTAAAGCACACATTGGCTACCAACAAACTGGAACGTCATCACTTGGATGATTTCATTGCTTGCTATCACTCAGAAAATATCAACAATCGTACGGAAACTTATCATGCGGAAACAAATCCGCAAGGCCGTTGGCGTAAATATACCGTAGAAGAAGTAACTTCGCGAGATAAAACAAGCCTTGACATTACTTGGATTAAACAAGGTGGCGAAGCAGACAACCGCACTTTGGCAGAGCTGATGGCAGACATCAAAGACAAGAGCCAAACCATAAGTGCTGCAGTAGCAGAATTGGAAAAGTTATTGGCTAATATTGAAGAAGATTAAGCGTATGGAAAACAACAAGGTTATATCGATGGAGCAACAGTTCGGCGAAGTCGTTAATATTATTCTCCAGCATAAAAGCCGTGCCACTAAAGCCGTTAATGAAGAGCTTCTTCTTACAGCTTGGCATGTAGGTGGTTATGTGTCTGCCAAGTTGAAAAGCGAAGAATGGGGAAGCAAGGTTGTAACTCAACTATCAGAATATATTCGTTCTAGACGACCGGATATAAAGGGATATAGCAGGAGAAGCATTTATAACATGGTGATGTTTTATGAAGAATATTCATCAGCAACTTTTATTTCGGCTGTAGAAAAATATTTGAATTCTGAATTTGTGCAGACAATGCCTGCACAAATAGAAATGCAATCAATTCTTCCAAGCACAGAAGCGAATGTAATTGTGCAGACAGCATCTGCACAAATTGTCCAAATGCCAAAGATATTGGAAATGACCTCGTTGAGTAATCATATAGAGATACTTTGCCGATGTAAAAGCGAAGAAGAACGTTTATTCTATATACTCTATGCCAACAAGGAACATCTTACTTATAAAGAGATGCAGCGCTGCATTTCCAACCAAACCTATACAGCTTTGTTGAGCAGTAAAGACAACATGTCGAAAGGTATGCTTGAGGCATATCCTCATGCACCGGTAATGTTCAAAGATACATTGTTCGTTGATTTTCTTAATTTACCGAAGAAGCATAGTGAATCAAAACTGAAAAATAGCCTGATAGAAAACATGAAGCAGTTCATACTGGAATTGGGTAAAGACTTCATTTTCATGGATCAGGAATACAAGTTAAATGTAGGCGCTTCTACATACAAAGCGGACTTGTTGTTTTACCATCGCGGATTGCAGGCATTGGTAGCGGTAGAACTGAAAAAGACAAAATTTCATCCGCGAGACTTGGGACAATTGGAGTTCTATTTGGAAGCCCTTGACCGCGATGTGAAGCGTTCCAACGAGAACCCTTCCATAGGCATTGTTCTTTGTCCTGAAGCCGACCGTGTGGTAGTGGAATATGCCATGAGCCGTAGCATGAGTCCTACCATGATAGCAGAATACAAACGCATTCTTATTCCACAAGAACGCATGCAACAGCAATTGAATGAATTCTGCAATTTGTTTTTAAGTAAAAAGTAAATCGCATGGACACTAAGAAACTACGTCAAAAAATACTCGACCTTGCCATTCGTGGTAAGCTCGTACCCCAAGACCCCAAGGATGAGCCTGCATCGGTGCTGCTTGAACGTATCCGTGCTGAAAAAGAACGACTGATAAAGGAAGGCAAAATAAAGAAAACCAAGGCTTCTAAAACTGCTGATACGCCCCATTATGAGAATGTATCGTTTGAGATTCCGAGTTCGTGGGAGTGGACAACTATTGAGAACATTTGTTCAAAAATAGGTTCAGGAAGTACTCCCAAAGGTAGTAATTATTCCCCTGAAGGCATCCCCTTTTTTCGTTCCCAAAATGTATACAACGATGGTATAGTACTTGAGGATATAAAATATATTTCAGAGGAAGTACACCAATCTATGATTGGGACAGAAGTTTTTCCCAATGACTTATTGCTAAATATAACAGGTGGGTCATTAGGACGTTGTTCTATTGTTCCTAATGAAATCGATAGAGCAAATGTAAGTCAACACGTTTGTATTTTGCGTCCCATTATTGTTAAATCAGAATATCTGCATGCATTCATTTTGTCTTCTTTTTTTGCGAGAACTATGAAAATCACAGGTAGTGGAAGAGAAGGGTTGACAAAATACAATTTAGAAAAAATGCTCCTTCCTTTACCTCCTTTAGAAGAGCAAATAAAAATAAT
>JAFYPV010000097.1 GCA_017559935.1 Bacteroides sp.
CCTAAGCTTTCCTTAGCGTCGAACATACTACTTGACCATTGGATTAAGATACCTACGATACCTACAGTCAAACCGATCAAAGCGGTTTTCTTGTAACCATACTTAGCGATAAGCATACCTGCAGGGATACCCATCAACAAGTAAGCAACAAAGTTACCGATGTTACCGATTTGAGCCAATACTTCAGGAATGTCACCTTGAGCCTTGATGATGTTTGCCATCGGAGAACATAAGTTAGTTACGAAGGCAATCATTGCGAAGAGGGCAATCATGACGATAATTGCACCCCATGGTTTTGTTTGTTGATTCATAATTTTAATGTTTTATGTTTAATGATTATTATTTCTCTACACCAAATTTATAAATAGTCACTTGCTTGTATTCATTGCCCGGAGTGAGTACACATGATGGGAAATGACCCTTATTCGGAGTGTCAGGGAAGTGTTGTGCTTCGAAGCAGATAGCACTTCTTTCAGGGAATGTAGCACCCTTGTAACCTTCGAAACCGCTCAACCAGTTGGATGTGTAGATCTGTACGCCCGGTTCGGTTGTCCACATTTCGAGGTAACGTCCGCTAATCGGTTCAACGCACTTGGCAGCATAGCTCAATGAGCCAGCTTCGCGCTTGTTCAATACATAGCAGTGGTCGTATCCCTTACCGATTTCCAATTGGCGGAAGCTGTAGTCGTTGATGCGTTCGCCCACAGTGTGTGGTGTGCGGAAATCCATAGGAGTGCCTTCAACCGGTGCAATTTCACCAAGTGGAATGCAAGTTTCATCCACTGGAGTGTACCAGTCGGCATTGATGGTCACGATGTTGTTTTCAACAGATGCGGTTGGTGTTGCCAAGCCCGACAAGCTGAAGAATGCGTGGTGAGTAAGGTTTACGAGTGTCTTCTTATCAGTAGTTGCTGAATAATCGATTTTGAGTTCGTTATCGTTAGAGAATGAATAGATAACGGTGATGTCAAGATTGCCAGGGAATCCTTCTTCGCCATCGGCAGAAAGATAGTGGAGTTTTAAAGTCTGTGCATCGGTTTGTTCGGCATCCCAAACGCGGGCATGATAACCGGTAGGACCACCGTGCAAGTGGTTAGGACCATTGTTTACGGCCAATTGATATTCTTTGCCGTCCAATTCGAACTTTCCTTTCGCAATACGGTTGCCGTAACGGCCAATCAATGTGCTGAGGAATGGTTCAGGACTGTTGATAACATTGTCGATTGTGTCATGACCTTGAATGACATTGGCATAATTGCCGTTTTTATCAGGTACCATGATGGCAACTACAGCACCTCCATAGTTGGTAATAGCCACTTCGGCACCAGATTCATTCTTCAAGATGAAGAGGTCTGTTTGCTTTCCTTCTATAACCTTCTGAAAATCGGCTTTTTGCAAGCCACAAAGGTTTTCTTCGGGATTTAATGTGTTTATCATAGTAAGAAAATCTTTTTATAGTAGACTTAAATTAAATGCAAATAAAAAGATTTTCTTTAATATTCCCAAATTTTTAGAAAGAATATTCTTTATAATCGGTTGCTCAGTAAATCTGCTACAATGAATGTACTTCCTCCCACGAATATGAAATCTTCCGGACGCGCAACTGCCAGTGCAGCTTCTACGGCTTTTTGTACAGTTGGGTATGTATTCCCTTGTAATCCCACCTTTTTTGCCAGCTTTTGAACCTCTATTTCAGGAAGTGCGCGGTTTACGCTAGCTTTGGTAAAATAGTAGGTAGCCTCTTTGGGAAGCATAGCCAATACTCCACTGATGTCTTTGTCGTTTACCATTCCGATTACCATGTGCAGATGGTGATAGGTTTGTACGGATAATTGTTCGACAATGTATTGGATTCCCCCTTTGTTATGCCCTGTATCGCATATCATTTTAGGACTATGCTGAATTGTTTGCCAGCGGCCCATTAACCCCGTGAGAGTACATACATGAGCGAATCCTTCGCGTACATGCGATTCGTTGATTGAATAGCCAATGGTTTGTAAGATACGGATTGCTGAAAGTAAAGTGTTGGTATTCTTTATCTGACAAAGACCACCCAGTTCTCCTTCTAGGTCTGCATAATCAACGGTTTGATAGATACGTTTTCCTAGAGCGTTTATATGGTTGCTCAGTAGGTATTGCTCTTCTTCGGCAAAATGAATAGGAGCATTTCTTTCGAGCGCAGTTTGGGTGAATACGGGTTTGGTTTCAGGAGTGGTCTCACCGATGACTACGGGAACGCCTGGCTTGATGATTCCAGCTTTTTCAAAAGCTATTTTCGCCAAGGTGTCGCCTAAGAATTGTACGTGGTCAAAGCTGATGTTGGTAATTAGGCAAAGGTCTGGACAAATGATGTTTGTACAATCTAATCGTCCTCCTAATCCCACTTCAATAATGGCTACGTCTACTTCTTCTTCGGCAAAATAGTTGAATGCCATGGCTGTGGTCAATTCGAAGAATGATGGATGGAGAGGTTCGAAAAAACTTCTATGATTGGCTACGAAATCAATGACGTATGATTCTGAAACAGGTTTGCCGTTTATGCGGATACGTTCTCGAAAATCTACCAGATGTGGAGAGGTGTAAAGTCCTACTTTATAGCCGGCCGATTGAAGAATGGCTGCTAACGTGTGGGAACAAGAACCTTTACCGTTTGTTCCAGCTACATGAATGGTCTTGAACTTCTTGTGTGGATGGTTGAAATGTGCATCCAATACATGCGTATTATCTAATCCCTCTTTGTATGCATCTTTGCCTACATTCTGAAATAGGGGAGTGCTGTTGAATAAGTAGCTGATAGTTTCTTCGTATGTCATGGCTAAAAAATAAATTCCCCTCAGTTGAGGGGAAGTAATTGTTAGTCAAAGAAATTCTTAAATTTCTTGAATATTTTTTCTTTGATGCTCATGTTTGGCATGAAATTGTCCGAGTTCTGCATCTTTTCCAGTGCTTGCTTTTCCTCTTTACTAAGATGTTCTGGAATGTAAACGCTAATATTTACAAGCAAGTCACCGGTACCATTGCTATATCCGTAGCTATTCACGCTAGGCAAACCTTTGCCACGTAAGCGAAGTACCTTGCCCGGTTGTGTGCCCGGTTCGATTTTGACTTTTACCTTGCTATCGATGGTTGGGATTTCCACAGTACCACCGAGTGTAGCTGTAGGTACACTCAACAAGAGGTTGTAGATCAAATCGTTTTCATCGCGTATTAAGTCTGGATGAGTTTCTTCTTCAATGACAACGAGTAGGTCACCTGCAACACCATTGTGCTTGCCGGCATTTCCCTTTCCGTTTACGGTAAGTTGCATGCCTTCGCCTACACCGGCTGGAATTTTTACTTCTACTACTTCTTCGCCATATACGATACCTTCGCCCGAGCAATGCTTACATTTATTCTTGATGATTTTACCTTCACCATTACAATTCGGACAAACGCTTTGTGTCTGCATCATACCGAAGATGCTTTGTTGGGTACGGGTTACACTACCGGTTCCATGACAATTTGGACATGTTTCTGTGCCTGAGTTTCCTTCAGCACCCGATCCATGACAATGTTCACAGGTAACGTATTTCTTCAGCTTGAATTTCTTCTCTACGCCGCTGGCAATATCCTTGAGGTTCATCTTTACTTTTACGCGAAGGTCTGAGCCGCGGAACTTACGTTGTTGAGGACGACCTCCACCGCCACCGAAACCTCCGAATCCGCCAAAGCCTCCGAATCCGCCGCCACCACCAAAGATGTCGCCGAACATTGAGAAGATATCATCCATAGACATTCCTTGTCCACTGAATCCACCGCCACCTGCAGCACCACCTACACCAGCATGTCCGAATTGGTCGTAACGGGCACGTTTGTCCTTGTCGCTCAGAACGCTGTATGCTTCAGCTGCTTCTTTAAACTTTTCTTCCGCTTCTTTGTCGCCCGGGTTTTTGTCTGGGTGGTATTGAATGGCTAGTTTACGATAGGCCTTCTTGATTTCGGCTTCACTGGCCGATTTTTCTACGCCTAACACTTCATAATAGTCTCTTTTTGACATATGTTTCTATGGGTTTTTGTTATTGGGCAACGGCCACTTTTGAGTGACGGATTACTTTCTCGTTCAACATATATCCGGTTTGACCGCAGTCCAAAATCTTTCCCTTGAGATATTCGCTTGGAGCTGGGATTAAGGCGATAGCTTCGTGGAAGTCTACATCGAAATCCTTACCTTCGGTTTCAATCTTCTGGAGACCTTCTTGGCCGAGAATCTTTTGGAACTTGTTGAAGATGAGCTCCACGCCTTCTTTCATAGCCTTGGTTTCTTCCGAGGCTTCCATGTTCTTGAGGGCACGTTCGAAATCGTCTAGTACCGGGAGGATAGCAGTCAAGGTTTTTTCAGCTCCGTTCTTGATGAGTTCTGCCTTTTCCTTCATGGTGCGCTTGCGATAGTTGTCGAATTCGGCTGATAGGCGGAGATACTTGTCGCGTTCTTCGTTCACCATTTGCTGAGCTTCGCCCAACATGTTTGCAAGTTGTTCTTCTACGCTGAGTTCCTGTGTAGGAGTTTCTTCTTGAGCATTTTCTTCAGATTGCGCTTCTGTATTCTGAGCGGCTTCTGAGTTAACTGTCTCTTCGCCCTTCAAGATTTCTTCGTCCTGAACTTGGTTCTTTTCTTTGGTCATGATATGCAGTTTTTTTGTTTTCTAAAAATATATATAGTCGCTATCTATTCTACAAAATCTGTGCCGTGACAGATTTGCTGACAGAAAAGGCGGGGAAATGGATTTAGGAACTGACAAAGTGTCTGAATTTTTAGTTCGTGTCAGTATTAAGTTGATAATGCAAAGATACAATTTTGCATCCCCGGTTGTCAAGTTTTTAAGCATATTTTTTTATACTTTTCGTCATTTTATTGCAAGCTCCTAAGTCTTTTTCTTTAAACGTTTGTGTATCTCAAAAATGTCTATCTATCTGTCTTGTACTGATATAGGTTTACACTTTTAGCTGCGATAATAGTTAAATTGTTAAATGCTAAAAGTTAAATTTATGGCAACCAAGAAACGCGGCCGTATATCGAAGGCCTTTAAGCGTGAAGTCGCAATCGAGTACCTA